>JAUWBD010000088.1 GCA_030605125.1 Verrucomicrobiota bacterium
GCCCGCGAAGCTCAGGCGCTCGCAGGCCGCGCGCAGCTCGGCCGTGGCCTCGCGCGGGTGGTTGACGTGGATGCTCATCCAGATCGGGCCGTGCTTCTTGAAGATCTCGCAGAGCTCGGGCGTGATGCGCTGCGGCAGGAAAACCGGGATGCGCGAGCCGATGCGGATAAACTCCACGTGCGGGATGGCGCGCAGGCGGCCAAGGAGGTGGTCGAGCTTGCGGTCGCTGAGCAGCAGCGGGTCGCCGCCGGAGAGCAGCACGTCGCGCACCTCCGGGTGCGACTCGATGTAGCGCAGGCCCTGCTCGTATTCGGGGTGGAAGTTGTAGTCCTGCGCGTTCGAGACGAGGCGGCTGCGCGTGCAGTAGCGGCAGTAGGCCGCGCAACGATCGGTGACCAGGAAGAGCACGCGGTCCGGATAACGGTGCACCAGACCCGGCACCGGCGAGTGCTCGTCCTCGCCCAGCGAATCAAGCATCTCCTCGGCGTGCAGCATGGATTCGCCGCTGCGCGGGATGACCTGCAGGCGAATCGGGCAGTTCGGATCGTCGCGGTCGATCAGGTTGAAAAAGTAGGGCGTGATCGCCAGCGCCAGCTTCTGGCTGGCGAAGAGCACGCCGGCCCGCTCGTCGGGCGTGAGCGTCATGTAGCGCTCGAGCTGCTCCAGCGAGGTGATCCGGTTCTTGAGCTGCCAGGTCCAGTCCTGCCAGTCGCTCGCGGGCACGTGCTGCCAGAGTCCCTGACCTTCGAACCAAACCGACCGGTCTTCGCTGTATGGCATTTCCGGGGAAGGCTGGCAGTTCGCCCCGGACTGTCAAACCGGGCGCCGGATTCGCGCCCCGGCCCGGGCTCCGGAGAAGCAAAAACGGGGAATCCCCGATGGGCGGCGCCGGGAAAGGGCCGGAGGCGCCGCCGCCGGCGCATGAAAAAGCCCGCGCCCCGGAAACCGGGAAACGCGGGCGAAAAGCGTGACGCGAAGGCGCGGCTTACTTGATCTCCTTGTGGACCGTGTGGCGCTTGAGGAAGGGGTTATACTTCTTCTTTTCGATGCGCTCGGTGACGGTCTTCTTGTTGCGGAAGGTCAGGTAGCGGGAGGTCGGCTTGCCCTCTTTTTTGGCTTCGGTGCACTCCAGGGTGACGAGTTCTTGCATGGTCGGGAATTGGTTAAAGGTGAGAGCGCAACGCCCCTCCCCTCCCGCTGCAAGCACCGATTTGGTGGATCCCCGGAACCCCGAAGCCGACGCGAAGGGCCGGGGACGGCTCTCAGCTCAGGTCGCGGAGCGAGCCAAAGTCCGGATCGTGCAAACGCCTGTAGGTCCGCACGATCATGCCGTCGGTGAGGCCGGCCAGCCAGTCGCAGATGCGACGCGCCTTGCCCGCCTCCGTCTCCTCCGCGTCGATCAACCGCCCCACCCGCGCGGGCAGGAGGCGGATCACCCGCGGGCCCTTCGCCCCGGGCTCGACGTAGTTTTCCCACGCCGCCCCCCACAAATCGAAGAGGATTTTGCGGGCCTTGTGCTCCATCTGCTGGAGCTGCGGGCTTTCGAAGATGATGTCGTTGGCGATCTGTTTGTAGAAGGCCGCCTCACGCTCGGCCTCCGGCGCCACGACCAACTCGAAGCGATAGCGGTTGGTGCGCGCACCCATGGGGTTGGCGGGGCCACGGGCGTCCGCCTCCCGCGGCTCGAGCTTCAGCTCCCCCTCCCCCGCGCAGGGACTGCCGCCGCGGGCGCGCAGCCGGCAGGCCTTGATGAAGCCGCCGATTTTCTGGGAAAACACCTCCTCCAGCCGGTCGCCGCGGATCGCCGCGAAGAGCCCGTCGAGCCAGTGCTGCCGCTCGCTGTCGATGCCGGTCTCCGCCGCCCAGGCCTCGATGCGCTCGAGGGTGAGGAAGCCGGCGCGCACGCCGTCCACGATGTCGTTGAGCGAGTAGGCGGCGTCGTCGGCCCAGTCCATGATCTGGCACTCGACGCTCTTGTAGCGATTGAGCGCGGCGCCCGGGCGCGGCTCGGACGGCGTGGCGCCGCCGAAGACGAAATCGCGATACACGGCCTGCGGCTCGTAGAGGAAATGGTTGGCCGGAGGGACGGGAAACTCGCTCCAGAGCGTCTTGTATTTGAGCACGCCGTCCATGAGCGCGCGCGTGGGCTGCATGCCCCGCACGCCGCTCTCGTTTTGAAACATCGTCTCGGCGATGAGGTGAAGGGTCTGCGCGTTGCCCTCGAAGCCGCCGTGCCGCGCCATCAGCTCCTGCAAGGTGCGCTCGCCGGAGTGCCCGAAGGGCGGGTGGCCGAGATCGTGCGCGAGGCACACGCCCTCCACCAGATCGCTGTCGATGTGGAAATCGGGCTCGAGGGGCGCGCCGCGCGAGAGCAACCACGTGCAGATCGAGCGCCCGATCTGCGCGACCTCCATCGAGTGGGTGAGGCGCGTGCGGTAGAAATCGTATTCGCCGGAAAGAAAGACCTGCGTCTTCGACTGGAGCTTCCGAAAAGCGTGGGCGTGGATCACCCGGTCGCGGTCGATCTGGAAGCAGGACCGATAGTCCGGCCGGCGCGCGCCGCCCCAGGTCTCGTGGTCAAAGGCTCCGTAAAACCGATTCGACATAGCAGCGCGGAGTAAGAAAGGCCGGGCGAAAAAAGGGAATGAGGGAATGTCGCGCGCCCGCCCTAATTCCCTTGCCCGCGCGCGATTTCATTCCGGCACCTCGCACGGCATTTGCCCCGACTGCTCCCGCGCCCAGCTCGCGCGGCATTTCAACGTCTCGCGGGTCAACTCCGACGACTCGACGCCGCAATAGGATGGGATCCGTCACCCGATGGCTTCAGACTTTTTCAACGCCAAGGTCGCGAAGCACGCACCAAGTTGAGATCCGGAACTTCGCGATCTTTGGCTCGTTCTTGGCGCCTTCGCGTTAAAATCCGAAAGCTTTAGCATTGGGTATCAGCACGACCCGGCGGCGAAGGGCAGGCCCTCGTGCCGGAGCAGCCAGCGCTTGCGCTCCAGGCCGCCCGAATAACCGCCGAGCGTGCCGTCGGCGGAGATCACGCGGTGGCAGGGCACGACGAGGCAGATCGGGTTGGCGCCGTTGGCCTGGCCGACGGCGCGGGCCACGCCCCCGGCCTCGGCCGCGAGCCGTTTGTAGCTCCACGTAGTGCCGAAGGGGATACGCGCGAGCGCGGCCCAGACGCGGCGCTGGAAAGGCGTCCCCACCGCGGGGGCGAGCGGCAGCGTGAAGGCCCGGAGCCCGCCGGAAAAATAGGCGGCGATCTCGGACGCCGCGGCGGCGGTGCGTAGAGGATCGGGCGTGATGACGGCGCCGGCGCCAAGCACGGGCGCGAGCGATCGCTGGTCGGCGAAGAGCGCGGCGACGAGCGCGCCGGCGTCGTCCACGGCGATGGCGAGGTCGCCGACCGGCGTGGGCAGCGTGGCGGTGTGATAGAAAGGCATCGGGAAGGCGAATCAGGGTTTGAGCAGCCACAGATGCGCCGTGGCGAGGCTGCGGTGGGGAGAAAACGGAAGCATGAGGCGGCGCGTGGCGTCGGCGTCGGGCCGACGGTCGAGGGCGAGGAGGCGTTGCAGGCCGCCGGTGAGGCCGGTGTCTCCGTAGGGCGTGCAGTCGGCGAAGCCGAGGCCGCGCATCAGCACGTAGTTCACCGTCCAGGGGCCGAGGCTAGGGACGTCGAGGAGGGCGCGTTCGGCGCGGGTGGCGGAGCCGGCGGCGAGTTTGCCGAGGTCGAGCGCGCCGCTTGCGACGAGTCTGGCGGCGACGAGGAGCGTGCGGATTTTTTGGCGGGAAAACTGGCGCTGCGCGAGGGCGGCGGGCGCGAGGGCGGCGACGGCCGCGGGCGAGGGCGGGGCGGACAGGCCGTCGCCGACGGGCTCGCCCGCGAGCTCGGTCAGCGCGCGGCGGAGGCGAAAGGCGAAGGGCAGGTTTATCTGCTGGCCGAGGATGGCCCAGAGGAGAGCGTCCCAAGGCGTGAGGTATTGCGGGAGGCGGAGCGACTCGCGCCCGGCGACGAGGCGGGCGAGACCGAGCTTTCGCGCGAGGCGGGCGAAGCCGGCGGCGTCCTGGGCGAGGCCGAGTAGGCGCGCGACGCGGGCGGCGGCCTCGGCGCGGAGCGCGGGCGGGAGGTCGTCGGGGAGGCGGAGGACGACGGCGGAGTCGTCGCGCGAGCGGGTGAAATCGAGCGAGAGGCGAAACGCGCGGCCTTCGAGGCGGGTGGCGGCGTGGTAGGCGAGGCCGTCGAGCCGTTCGGAGAGGCTGTGCGGATCGCGGGCGAGCTGGGCGAGCAGGGAGGCGAGCGGGTAGTCGGGCGGGAGCGCGAGCGTGATCGGACCGGGCTGGCGAAGGGCGCGGGTGGCGGCGGGGCCGAGGCCGGTGCGGACGCGGAAGGCGTCGTGGAAGGTGCTGAGCGATTCGTAGCCGGCGGCGAAGGCGAGGTCGGCGAGCGCGGCGTCGGTGGCGAGGAGCCTTTCCCGCGCCGCGGTGAGGCGGGCGGAGGCGAGCAGCTCGGCTGGCGTGGCGTGGAAGTGCTGGCGGAAGAGTTCGTGGGCGCGCGTGGCGCCGTAGCCGGTGCGCCGGACAAGCGAGGCGGCGTCGGGGAAGCGCGCGGGATCGGCGCGGAGCTCGGCGACGACGGTCTCGATGGTCGCCAGGACGGGATCGACGCCGCGGGCGTAGTCGTCGGGGCGGCATTTCTTGCAGGCGCGAAAACCGGCGGCGCGGGCGGCTTCGCAACTGGGGAAGAAGCGCACGTTTTCGGGCTTGGGCTTTTTCGCGCGGCAGGAGGGCAGGCAGTAGATGCCGGTGGTGAGCACGCCGGTGAAGAAGCGGCCGTCGTAGGTCGGATCGCTCGCGAGGAGCCGGCCGTAGAGCGTGGCGTGGGAGAGGCGCATTCGGAAGAATGCGGACGATACACCGGCCGTCGCGGCGGCGTCCACCGGAGGCTTCCGGTGCAATTCTCTGCGAACGTGCCGGCCGAGCTTACGCGGCGGGGCGGCGGCGGCGGAGGGCGGACCAGACGGCGAGGCCGGCGAGGCTGAGCGCGCCGTAGGCGGCGGGCTCGGGCACGGGCGTGACCTCGTTGTTGGTGCTCTTCCAGCGGGTGTCGCCGCCGGAGAAGTCGGCGAAGATGATCCGGCTCATCGGGGCGGCTTCGCGAACATCGTAGGTGGCGCCGAGGAAGTTGGAGACGTAGAAATAGTCGGAAAGATCCTGCCAGTTCGTGATCGAGAGCGAGTGGCCGTCGGGGAGATCGAGCACGAGCTGGCCGACCGTGAGCGTGGAGGCGCCGCCGAAGTCGAGAATCGAGGCGGCGGTGACGCGCAGGGTGGCGACGTTGAGGCTGATGTTCGACAGCGCGAGCGTGCCGCCGCCAAGGGTGAGTTCGCCCGCGAAGGTCTGGCTGGCGGTGAAGGCGAGGGTGCCGGCGCCGGTCTTCACGAGGTTGTTCGCGCCGCTGATCGTGGAGGCGAGGGTGAGGTCGCCGGCGCCGTTGACCGTGATCGTGTGGCCTCCGGCGGCGAGGCTGCCGGTGAGGCTGAGCGAGCCGGCGGCGGAGGTGAGCGTGGTGGCGCCGGCGAGCGTAATCGGGCCGGCGAAGGTGTTTGCGCCGGATTCGTTGCGGAGCGCGCCGCCGCCGGAGGCGCCGGAGCCGGAGAGCGTGAGGGCCTCGGCCGTCGAGTAGTTGACCCCGCCGGCGAAGGCGAGCGTGGCGCCGGCGGCCACGGTGGTGCCGGCGGCGGCGGTGCCGAGGGCGTTGTTGGCCGAGACGCGCACGGTGCCGGCGGAGATCGTGGTGGCGCCGGTGTAGCTGTTGGCAGAGGCGAGGCTGAGCGTGCCGCTGCCGGTCTTGGTGAGGCCGCCCGTGCCGGCGATGGCACCGGACCAGGTGGTCGAGGTGTTGTTCGAACCGACGGTGAGCGTGGCGGAGCCGAGGGTGATCGAGCCCGCGCCGGCGAGGGAGCCGAAGGCGTGGGTGTTGTTGGAAAGATTGAACGACGCGCCGGAGGCGATGGTGACAGCGGAGCCGTTGCCGAGGGTGTTGGCGGCGGTGGCGACGGTGGAGCCGGCGAGGAGCTGGGTGGCGCCGGTGTAGCTGTTGGTCGTCTGGAGCGTGAGCGTGCCGGAGCCGGATTTGGTGAGGCCACCGGAGCCGGAGATGGCGGCGGACTGGGTGATGCCGCCCGCGCCGGCGTAGGTGACGGTGTGGCCGGCGGTGGAGAGCGGGCCGGAGAGGGTGAGCGAGCCGCCGGCATCGGCCGAGATGGTGGCGGCGGCGGCAAGCGTGACGGCGCCAGCGTAGGAGTTGGCGCCGGTGAGGTTGCGCAGGGCGCCGGAGCCGCCGGCTCGGGCGCCGGAGAGCGTGCGCGCGTCGGCGCCGATGCTCACGTTGCCGTCGAGGCCGTGGGTTGCGCAGTTGTTCACGACGGTGCCGGCGGCGGTGGTGCCGAGGGCGGCGTCGTTGGCGGCGACGAGCATGCCGGCGTTGATGATCGTCTGGCCGATGTAGGTGTTGGCGTTGGTGACGGTGAGGGTGCCCTCGCCGTTTTTGACCACGGAGCCGGCGGAGTTGGCGATCACGCCGTAGACGGTGATGTCGCCGGCGGCGAGGAAGGTGGCCTGGAAGGTGGAGAGATTAAGCGTGCCGCCGAGGTGAAGAGTGGCGCCGGCGTCGGCGGCGAGGGTGGCGTCGGCGGCGAGGGTGATGGGGCCGGAGTAGGTGTTGTCGTCGGCGAGGCTGCGAAGCGCGCCGAGGCCGGAAACGCCGGCGCCGGAGAGGCTGAGCGGCTCGGCGGAGACGGTGATGTCGGCGGAGAGCGCGAGCGTGGCGCCGGAGGCGACGCTAGTGCCGGCGGTGGTGGCGCCGAGCGCGGCGCCGTCGGTGAGGAGCAGGGTGCCGGCGGAGACGGTGGTGGCGCCCATGTAGGTGTTGGCGCCGGCGAGCGTGGCGGTGCCGGTGCCGGTCTTGAAGAGGGCGCCGGAGCCGGAGAGGGGAGCGGCGATGACGACGTCGCCCGCGCCGGAGAGGGTGAGGGCGTGGCCGGAGTTGGCGAGCGGCGCGGTGAGCTGGAGCGAGGCGCCCGCCTCGGCGGTGATCGTGGCGGCGGAGGCGAGCGTGATCGTGCCACCAAAGGTATTGGCGCCGGTGAGGCTGCGGAGGGCGCCGAGGCCGGAGACGCCGGAGCCGGAAAGCGTGAGGGACTCGGCGGCGATGCTGATGCCGCCGGAGAGGGCGAGCGTGGCGCCGGAGACGACCGTGGTGCCGGCGGCGGCGCTGCCGAGCGCGGCGCTGTTGGCGGCGACCAGCGTGCCGGAGGAGACGGTGGTGGCGCCCGAGTAGGTGTTGGCGCCGGCGAGGGTGGTCGTGCCGGTGCCGGCGCGGGTGAGGCCGCCGGTGCCGGAGAGCGTGCCGGAGAAGGTGGTGGTGTTGGCGCCGGCGAGTGTGAGCGTGGCGGAGCCCAGCGTGACGGAGCCCGCGCCGGCAAGGGAGCCGATGGATTGGGAAACGCCGCCAAGGGCGAGGGTGGCGCCGGAAGAGACGCTGACCGCGCCGGAGCCGAGGGCACCGGTGGCGAGCGTGGAGAGGGTGCCGGCGGAGACGGTGACGGAGCCGAGGCCGGGATTGGCGGCGGAGAGGGCGAGGGTGCCCGCGCCGGTCTTGGTGAGGCCGCCGTTGGCGATGACGGCGGTGATGAGCAGATCGGTGGCGGCGGGGGAGTCGCCGATGTTGAAGGTGCGGGTGGCGCCGCCGAGGTTGAGGTTGCCGGCGAGGGTGGCGGAGGAGGAGCCGATGCCGTTGTGGGTGAGGCCGCCGAGGAGGGTGAGCGTGCCCGCGCCAGTGGTGACGGACGAGCCGCCCGACACGTTGAGCGAACCGATGGCGTCGGAGAAGCCGTCGAGGGCGAGGAGGCCACCGTTGCGGAGGGTGATCGCGGAGGTGTCGGCGATCTGATTGGAGGCGAGGAGGCGGACGGTGGCGGAGGCGGTGCCGTCGCCGATCACGAGGGCGCCGGGGACGGCGTTGCCGGCGCTCTTGCCGAGGCGGAGTTCGCCGCCGAGGACGGTGGTGGAGCCGGTGTAGGTGTTGGCGGCGGAACCGGAGAGAGTCAGAATGCCGGCGCCGGTTTTGGTGAGGCTGCGAGAGCCGCCGGATTCGCCGATCACGCCGGAGAAGGTGACGGGAGCCTCGACGGCGAGGGTGCGGTTGCCGGTGAGGGTGGCGGGGCCGGTGAAGGTGATCGAATCGGTGCCGGCGAAGGTGACGTTGCCGGCGAGCGAGACGGCGTTGGAGAGAGTGCGGGCGCCGGAGGCCTGGAGGGTGCCGCCGGCGAGAGTGAGCGTGCCGGTGCCGGCGGCGGAGTTGTGCGCGAGGACGAGCGTGCCGGCGTCGAGCTGGGTGCCGCCGGAGTGGGTGTTGGCGGCGGAGAGCACCAGGGTGCCGGAGCCGCCCTTGGCGAGTTTGACCACGCCGTCGTCGGCGTTGCCGTGGATGCCGTCGAGGCCGGCGTTGTTGCTGACGGTGGCGCCGAGGAGCAAATCGCCGGTGGACTGGACGGTGATGGAGAGAGTGGCGGAGGAGGCGGTGCCGCCGGCGCTGAGGCGGCCGAGGCCGGTGACGAGCGTGTCGGTGTCGGTGGTCTTGAGGAGGCCGCCGGTGACGAGGTTGAGCGTGCGGCCGGCGGAGTCGCCGAGATCGAGCGTGTCGGCGTCGGAGAGGAGGAGGGAGCCGTTGCGGGTGAGGCCGGGGTTGGTGAGCGTGTAGGCGGCGGCCGGGGAAACGCTGGTGAGGAGGATGTTGGCCGCGGGGTCGTTGAGGTTAACGCCGAGCGGGCCGGTGTAGTAGCCGGAGAGCGCGCGCACGCCGAAGTCGCCGTATTCGGCAAAGTCGGCGCCGACGGTCGCCCAGCCGCCGATGAAGCCCGCCTCGAGCCCGCCGATGTAGATCTGCGGCGAAGAGGCGGAGGCGCCGAGGGTGCCACCGAGCGCGGCGAAGTTGAGGGAGGCGTTGTCGTCGAGGCCGGCAAGCGAGCTGAAGCTGAGGATGGCGGCGCCGGCGCCGGTCTGGTGGACGGTGATGGACGAGTTGCCGGGGCCGACGAAGAGCGCGCCGAGATTTTGCGTGGTGCCGGTCGAGGCGGAGCGGAAGGTGAGCGCACCGCCTTCGAGCGTGAGGTCAGTGGAGGCGGAGAGGCGGTCGGGGCGGGAGGCGGCGGAGTTGTCGAGCGTGAGGCTAGCGCCGGGGCCGATATCGATGGCGGTGGCGCCGGTGAGCGTGCCGGAAGCGCCGGAGAGGACGAGGCCGCCCTGCTCGATGTGCACGGGGCCGGTGAAGGTGTTGGAGCCGGTGAGCGTGAGCGTGCCGGCGCCGTCCTTGGTCAGCGCGCCGGGGCCGGAGAGGATGCCGGAGAAGGTGGTCGAGGCGCCGTTGCCGCCGGTGGCGAGATGCGCGCCGCCAAGCGTGACGGAGCCGGCGCCGGCGAGCGCGCCGAGGGTTTGATCGTGACCGGCGAGGGCGAGGGTGGCGCCGGCGGCGACCGTGTGGGTGGAGACGGCGGAGAAACTGTGGGCGGCGCCGGCGGCGAGGGTGCCGGCGGAGATGGTGGTGGCGCCGGCGTAGGTGTTGGCGCCGGAGAGAGTGAGGGTGCCGGAGCCTTGTTTGGAGAGCGCGCCCGTGCCGGAGATGTCGCCGGAGAAGGCGGTGGAGGCGTGGTTGCCGCCGACGGTGAGCGTGGCGGAGCCGAGGGTGATCTCGCCCGCGCCGGAGAGCTGGGCGAGGTTTTGGGAGAAGTTGGCGAGGTCGAGGGTCGCGCCGGCCTCGAGGTGGACGCCGGAGGAGGACGCGAGGGTGTTGGCGGCGCCGGTGCGTAGTGTGCCGGCCGATACAGTGGTGGCGCCGGCGTAGGTGTTGACGCCGGAGAGGAGGAGCGTGCCTTCGCCGGTCTTGAGAAGGCCGCCGTTCGAGAGAATGGCGGAGACCGCGAGGTCGATGTCGGAGCCGGAGGAACCGAGGTCGAAGGTGCGGGTGGCGCCGCCGAGGTCGAGGCGGCCGGAGACGGTGGCGGGGGCGGAGCCGAGACCGTCGTGAGACAAATCGCCCAGCAGGGTGAGTGTGCCGGCGCCGGTGGTGACCGTGGAGCCGCCGGAGAGCGAGAGCGAGGCAATGGCGTCGGAGAAACCGGCGAGGTCGAGGACGCCGCTGGAGCGAAGCGTGACCTGGGAGTTGTCGCCGATCTGGTGGGAGGCGCCGAGGCGGACGGTGTCGGTGCCGGAGCCGTCGCCGATGACGAGGTTGCCCTCGAGCGCGGGCCCGCCGGAGGTCTTGGCGAGGAGGAGGGTGCCGCCAAGGACGCTGACGGTGCCGGTGAGGGCGTTAGGCGTGGCGCCGGAGAGCGTGAGGGTGGCGTTGCTGGCGGAAGAAAGCGTAAGGGTGGAGCCACCGGAGAACGAGCCGGAGAACGTGGTCGGGGTGGCGATCGTGAGAGTGCGGTTTCCGGTGAGGTTTACCGGGCCGGTGAAGGTGAGCGCGCCGGGGCCGGCGAAGGTGCCGTTGCCGGTGAGGTTGAGGGTGTTGGCGAGGGTGCGGTCGCCCGAGGCGGAGCGGAGGGTGCCGTTGGCGAGGGAAATCGCGCCGGTGCCGGCGGAGTTGTTGGTAGCGAGCGAGACGGTGCCGGCGGAGATCGTGAGGCCGCCGGAGAAGGTGTTGGCGGCGGAAAGGAGGAGCGTGCCGGCGCCGGTCTTGGTGAGGGAGGCGGAGGGAGAGCTGCCGTCGGCGACCACGCCGGAGAGCACTAG
This sequence comes from Verrucomicrobiota bacterium, assembly GCA_030605125.1. Classification (GTDB taxonomy): domain Bacteria; phylum Verrucomicrobiota; class Verrucomicrobiia; order Opitutales; family Opitutaceae; genus IMCC26134_A. The sequence continues at coordinate 10,798 of JAUWBD010000088.1, forward strand.
GTCGTTGACGGCGGTGGTGTCGGCGACGCTGACCGTGCGGTTGGAGTTGAGGTTGAGCGTGGTCGCGACGGTGGCGCTCGTGGCGCCGGTGCCGTTGAACGTGAGGTTGCCGCCGAGCCCGAGGGTGCCGGTGCCGATGACGTCGCCGCCGGAGAGCGTGAGCGAGCCGATGTTTTCGGAGAAGCTTTGGAGATCGAGCCGACCGTCGGAGCGGATCGTGAGCGCGGAACCGTCGGCGATCTGGTTCGCGGCGGAAAGGCGGACGATGGCGGAGGCGGCGGAGCCGATGCTGTCGCCGATGGTCAGGGCGCCGGTGCCGGTGGCGTTGAGCCCCGCGGTTTTGGCGAGGAGGACGAGGCCGTCGTTTACGGTGAGGCCGCCGGAGAAGAGATTCGCGGAGATGCCGGAGAGGGTGAGAGTGCCGGAGCCATCCTTGACAAGACTGCGAGCGGGGCCGGACTGCTGAACGACGCCGGAGAGGGTCGTGTTGAAAGGGCCGGTGATGGTGAGCGTGCGGCTGCCGCCGCCACTGAAGGCGATGTTGCCGGTGACGAGAAGATTGCCGGCGGCGGCGTTGAAGGCGCGATTACCCGAGAGGGTGATGGCGCTGTTGATTGTCTGGAGGTTGGCGGAGTTGTTGGTGAGGTCGCCGGCGAGGGTGAGGGTGTTGTTGTTGAGCGTGAAGGCGGCGGCGCCGGAGTTGAAGGTGAGGCTGCCGACACTGCGGTTGGCGCCGAGGTTGACGGTGGTCTGGAGGTTGCCGGCGAAGGCGACGTTGGCGCCGTTGGCGGGGACGTTGCCCGTGCTCCAATTGGCGCCGGTCGCCCAGTTGCCGTTGCCGCCGGCGCCGGTCCACACGATTTGCGCCGGAGCCAAGGGCAACAGCGCGAACGGGCCGGCGGCCAGAAGCAGTCGGTGAAGACGCTGACCGCGGGGAGTGGCATTGGTGCGAGAAACACTCATGGCGGGGGCGCCGTCAGAAAATGGCGGTAAATTCCTAGTGGCGACCCTCTATGTTACGTAGGAAAAACGCCCCAGCCCATAATGACCTAGTAATCCTGTGATGAAGAGCCGTAGTGCTGCGGTGCGTAATATCACGACGCCGTCGCCGAGTGGAAAACATCGCTTGCGCCGCTCCATTAGCAGCGGACAGTAGCACGCTGTTTCCAGCTCATATCTCGCAGAACCATCCGTCCCCGTAGATCTCGTGTCCGTTAAATCCGTCCGCCCGTCCCTTTTCCGCCGCATGGCCACCGCCGTCGTGCAGTGGATCGATTCCGATTATTGCCCCGAAGGCGCAGAGAAGATGCGCAACGAGCCCGACAAGGTGGATTGGGTGCGCGTGATGCCCTTCGTGGTGCTGCACCTCGGCTGCTTCGGCGTGCTCTGGGTCGGCGTGAGCGCCTTCGCGGCCTGGGCCGCGGTGTTTCTCTACTTCATCCGCATGTTTGCGGTGACCGGCATCTATCACCGCTATTTCTCGCACAAGACCTACTCCACCTCGCGCGCCGGCCAGTTTTTCCTGGCCCTGTGGGGCGGCACCACGGTGCAGCGCGGCGGCCTCTGGTGGGCTTACCACCACCGCCACCACCACCAGCACTCCGACGACCCGGAGGACGCGCACTCGCCGCACGTGCACGGCTTCCTTTGGTCGCACATCGGCTGGATCACCTCGCGCCGCAATTTCCCCACCGACTATTCGAAGGTGAAGGATCTCGCGAAGTTCCCCGAGCTCGTCTGGCTCAACCGCTTCGACCTCGTGGTCCCCATTCTCTACGCCTTCGCGATGTTCGGTCTCGGCGCCGCGCTCGAGCGCTGGGCCCCCGGTCTCGGCACCAACGGCTGGCAGATGCTCGTCTGGGGCTTCTTCATCAGCACCACCGCGCTCTTCCACGGCACGGCCTGCATCAACTCCATGGCCCACCTCATGGGCAAGCGTCGCTTCAAAACCGAGGACGACTCGCGCAACAGCTTCATCCTCGCGATCATCTGCCTCGGCGAAGGTTGGCACAACAATCACCACCGCTACCAGAGCTGCACGCGCAACGGCTTCTACTGGTGGGAGATCGACCCCACTTACTACGGGCTCAAGCTGCTCTCCTACACCGGCCTCATCTGGGGCTTGAAGGACGTGCCGAAGTCCATCCTCGAGGAGGGCATGCACGCCGACCACCACAAGTCCATCGCCGCGGCCCAACGCTCGGCGGAACGCGAGGAGGAGATCTCCGCCGCCTCCCCCCTGCGCACGGTCCTGCCCGCGGCGGCCGCCATCGCGGTGGCCACGGCCACCGCAGCCCACGGCGAGATGCCGAAGAAAGCCGAGGGGCCCGCGATTCACAAGGACCTCAGCGGCGAGTTGGTGAAGCCCGACATCGCGGCCAAACCCGCCTCCCCCGCCCCCGGCACGGACAACACCGGCAAGGTGATCTGAGCCCGGCCACCCCGGCACGCCCCGCCCTCTCCCCCACCCTCTCCGCAAAAAGCCCCCGCGTCTTCAGGGACGCGGGGGCTTTTTTGTGAGTCTTCGGGAGCGTGCCGCAGGCTCGCGGCGCCTGCCTTATTCCGGAGCGGATGCGCCGCCCGCGCCGGCGGGGGCGCCGTTCACGCCGCCAAAGGCGAACCGGCTGATCAGGCTCTCGATGTCCACCGCGCTCTCGGTGTCGGTGATGAGATCGCCCGGCTGGAGCAGCGCATCGTCGGCCCCGGGACTGAGCGCGATAAACTTTTCCCCGATCAGACCGCTGCTGCGGATCGAGGCCATCGTGTCGGCCGGAAGCGCCAGATCGCGACGCACCCGCAGGGTGGCGATCGCCGCGTAGCGCTCGTCCAGCTCGACCTTCTCCACCTTGCCCACCGAGACGCCCGAGACGAGCACGCTGGCGCCGGGCGCCAGCCCGCCGAGATTGTTGAAGCGCGCGCGCACCAAAACCGTGTCGCCGCCCACCAGGGCGCCGCCACCGATTTTGATGGCGAGCCAGGCGAGGGCCGCGAGACCGGTGAGGACAAAGACGCCGACGGCGAGATCGAGACGCGTGTAGGAGGCGGGCGTGGGAGGCATGGCGGGAGCGAGAACAGAGCGAGAGAGCGACGGAGGGACAGAGGGCGGGCGAGGGCGGCGACGGGCGAGGGGGGCGGTTTAGCCAAGATCCTCCGCGGGCTCGAGCGGCCCGCCGGCGCGAAGGGCGGCGACGGAGCGGGCGAGGGCCGCCGTGCTGTCGCGGAAGGCCGAGACCACCGGATCGGCCGTCGCGGCAAACTCGTCGGGCGTGCCCGAAAAATGGATACGGCCGCGGTCGAGCAGCGCGAGGTGGTCGCAGGCGGCGAGCGCCTCGGGCAGATCATGCGTCACGACCACCGCCGTGAAGCCGAACTCGCGCCGCGCGTGGGCGATGAGGGTGAAGACCGCGTTGCGCCGCAGCGGATCGAGGCCCGCCGTCGGCTCGTCGAAAAGCACCAGCTCGGGCCGCGTGACGAGCGCGCGCGCGAGGGCGAGGCGCTTTTGCATGCCGCCGGAAAGCTGCGAAGGGTAGCGGCGGGCGTCGCCCTCCAGCTCGAGTCGCCGCAGCGCGTCGGCGACGCGCTCCCGGATCTCGGCCTTGGGCAGCAGGGTCGTCTGCTCGAGGGGCAGCGCGACGTTTTCCCAGGCGGTGAGCGAGTCGAGGAGCGCGTTGCCTTGGAAAAGGTAGGAGCAGCGCCGGCGAAAGGCCGCCAGCGCCGCGGGCCGGCCCCGGCCGAGCGGCTGCCCGTCGAAAAGCACCGAGCCGGAATCGGGCGCGAGCACGCCGGCCAGGCACTTGAGCAGCACGGACTTGCCCGTGCCGGATTTGCCCACCACGGCGAGCACCTCGCCGCGCGCGATCTCCAGGCTCACGTCGGCGAGCACGACGCGCTCGCCGAAGCGCTTTCGCAGACAGCGCGTCGAGAGCAGGGGGGCGTGGGCGGGAGCGTCGGGCATCGGGAAAACTCAGACGAGAAGCGAGGTGATCACGTAGTCGGCCGCCAGCACGGCGATGCTGGAGAACACCACCGCACGCGTGGTCGAAGCGGAGACGGCGCGCGCGCCGGTGGAGCCGGAGCGGCGGTGGGCGTTGAAGCCGTTGTGGCAGCAGAGCCCGATGGTGAGGGCGCCAAAAACGAGGGCCTTGACCACCAGCTGGCCGACGTCGGGGAGGTCGATCGAGGCGTGCACCGAGGCCCAATACACGCTCGCCGGCAGCGGCAACAACACCGAGCCCGAGAGCCAGCCGCCCACGAGCCCGATGAGCGCGAAAAAGGCCGCCATGATCGGATACACGATCAGGGCCGCGAGCAGGCGGGGCGCGACCAAGAAGCCGTAGGGATCGATGCCCATGGTCTCGAGCGCGTCGATTTGCTCCGAGTTGCGCTGGATGCCGAGCTCGGCGACGAGCGCCGACCCCGCCTGGCCGACCAGCATCAACGCGGCGAGCACCGGCGCCAGTTCCCGGATGAGACTGTTGGCGATGAGCGGACCGAGCAGCGAGGACGCGCCGAAGTCGCGCAACGTGTGGTAACCCTGGAGGCCGAGCACCAGCCCGGTGAAAAGCCCCACGATCACGATGACGGGGATGCAGCGCACGCCCTGCTCGTAAACGGCGCGCACGAGGCGGCGACCGAGACGGCGGGAGCCGATCGCCGAGGAGAAGCCGCGCGCGGTGAAGCGGGCGAAATCACCGGATTCGGCGATGGTGCGGAGAGTGGCGTGACCGAGGGCGGAGAGCACGAGACGAAGGGAAAATACTCACACCAATCCGCGGCCGGCGCCAAAATGTCCATGACCAATGCCATCGGAGCCCCGGCGCGCCCGTCGCCCGACACCCGGGCCGGCTCGCCTCGCCCGGCGCCATCCTCGCTTGATTCACGGTTGCCTGCGCTCGTCCGGCTCGCCCATGCTTCACCTTTTCCCCCTATGATCTCCTGGATCCAACGCGTCTTTCAGCAGCACTTCAAATGGCTGTTCTTCCTCCTGCTGATCGTCGTCATCATCTCCTTCGTCTTCATCACCAACGCCTCCTCGGGCCTCGGCCAACGCGCCCCCAAGGTCGCCGACCGCCCCTTCTTCGGCGTCAATCTCTCCAAGGGCGATGAAGTCCGCGCCCTCGTGCAGGACGCCCAGCTCAGCCTCTACCTGCGCCAATCGCCCTTCGCCCCCGAGCCCTCGCAGGCCGAGCTCGAGCAGCACGCGCTCAACCGCCACGCCGCCCGCCACTTCGCCGCCCGCCTCGGCCTCGCCGCCCCCTCCCCCGAGTCGCCCGAAGTCGCCGCCTACATCCAGACCCTCGGCCGCTTCACCGGCCCCGACGGCCGCTTCGACCCCAAGGCCTACGGCTCCTTTGTCGATTCGCTCAAAACCAATCCCCGCGTCACCGAGGCCGACTTCGCCCGCGTGATCATCGACGACGTCCGCGCCGAGGCCTTCGAGAAACTCCTCGCCGGCCCCGGCTACGTCCTCCCCTCCGACCTCGCCGAGCAACTCGCGCGCCGCGACACCCGCTGGACCCTCGCCGTCGCCTCGGTCAACGGAAGCGCCTTCGCCCCCCGTATCGACACCTCCGATACCGCCGTCGCCGCCTGGTTTGAGCAAAACGCCCGCCGCTACGAGCTCGGCCCCCGCGTCTCCGTCGCCGCCATCCGTTTCCCCGCCGCCCGCTTCGCCGAGACCATCCGCGTCTCCGAGGCCGAGGTCCGCGCCGCCTACGACGCCAACCCCGCCCGCTACCCCGCCCCGCCCGCCGCCCCCGGCGAGATCCGCGTGGACGCGCCCGACGCCGACTTCGCCGCCGTGCGCGCGCAGGTCGAGGCCGACCTCCGCAAGCAACGCGCCGAACGCGCCGCCCTCACCGCCGCCGACGACCTCACCGTCCGCCTCCTCGAGCAACGCATCTCTCCCGAGCAGCTCCCCGCCTTCCTCACCGCGCAAAAACTTGAGCTCATGGAAGTCGGCCTCGTCGGTTCCGACACCGTCCCGGCCGCCCTCGGTGGCGACTCCGCCACCGCCCGCGTGGCCCCCGAGGCCCTCCGCCTCGCCGCCGATCGCCCCTACTCCAACCCCATCGCCATCCCCGACGGCGCCGCCGTCCTCGTCTGGCGCGAGAGCCTGCCCCCCCGCGTCCCGGAGCTCTCCGAAGTCCGTGATCGCGTCCTCGCCGACTACCAGGCCGCCGAGCGCCGCCGCCTCTTCAACGAGGCCGGCCGCCAGCTCCGCGCCTCCGTCGCCTCCGCCCTCGCCGCCGGCAAACCCTTCGCCGACGCCGTCGCCGACGCCGCCAAAGCCGCCGGCCTCCAGGCCGAGGTCAAGAAGACCGAGCCCTTCACCCTCATGAACCCGCCGCAAGACGTGGACTTCACCGTCCTGCGCTCCCTCGAATCGCTCGATCAAGGCGAACTCGGTGAATTCATGCCTGCCCGCGCCGACTCCGGCGTGCTCGTCCAAGCCCTCGTCAAGGACACCCCCGCCTTCGATCCCGCCTCGCCCGCCGCCGCCGAGGTCAAGGCCCAGATGGCCCCGATCCTCGCCGCCCGCAACGCCCAGGGCATGCTCTCCGCCCTCGTCGAGGCCGAGCTCTCGAAGTCCGCGCCCATTATCGACTAAAGCCTCCCGCGCTCGGCGCCCCCTCCTCCGGCCCCGGCCTCCCGCCGGGGCTTTTCCTTGCCCTCCCCGGGGCTTCTAACCCCCTCCACCTGAACATCTGCGTTCGACATTGGTCATTGGACCTTGGTCATTGGTCATTTTCCCTCGCCCGCCCCTCCTCCCGTGCCGATCCACCGCTACGTTCCCGCCTCCGGTTCCTGCCGCCTCTGCGGCGAAGGCTTCGACCATCGGCAGCACCCGGGCGAGGCCGACCTCTCCGCCTGCCCCACTTGCGGCCAAGGGGTAAAACGCGCCGCCGCGCCTCAAGCGGTAAACACGCCGAAACTTCTTAAGCCGCTCTCCGTCTCCGACGCCAAATCCCTCGGCTTCTCCGTCTTCAAAAAAACCGCCTCCGGCGAATTCGAACGTCAATGACCGCCCCCTCCCGCCACGCACGCGTCCTCCTAACCGCCCTGCTCGCCGCCCTTCCCTCCGGCCACGCGCTCGCTCAGCTCGCTCCCGCCCTGCCGCCGCCCGATGCCCCCGCGGCCGAGCAAGACGGCCTTACCCTCCTCCCCGAGGTGCAGGACCAGGAGCCCGTGACCGGCCTGAGCAGCTTCCCTGCGCTCGAGCGCCCCCGCTCCCCCGTCGCCGACATCCTCGAGGCCGAGCCTCCCGTCACCCCCTACGCCGACCCGCTCTCGCTCGAATCCGCCATCGCCCGCGCGCTCGAGGCCAACTTTGACATCCAGATCCAGCGTCGCACCGCCGCCGTCACCACCGAGGCCGAGGAGATCGCCCGCGCCGGCTACGACCCCACGCTCGTGGTCTCGGCCTCCACCGGCCAGTTCCAGACCACCCGCGCCACGGTGGACGCCAACGGCAACATCATCCCCACCTCCGGCATCCGCACCGACACCGACCAGGCCCGCGTCAGCCTCACCCAGCGTATTCCCCTCGGCACCACGATCACCGGCACCTCGCGCCTCAATCGCACCGAGCGCAACGTCCCCACCCTCACCTCTTTCAACCCTGCCTACGATTCCGACGTCGGCATCCTCATCCGCCAACCCCTCCTCCGCGGCGCCGGCTCCTCGATCAACAACGCCGCCATCGAGCGCGCCCGCCTCGGCACCGAGCGCGCCCGCGCCGATTTTGCCGCCCGCGTCTTCACCGTCGTGCGCGACGTCGAGATCGCCTACTCCCTCCTCGCCCTCGCCCGCGAGCAGGTCGGCATCCGCGCCTTCTCCCTCGAAGTCCGCAAACGCCTGCTCGAGGAAAACCGCACCCGCCGCGACACCGGCGTAGCCACCGACCTCGAGGTGCTCCAGGCCGAGGTCGGCGTGGCCTCCGCCGCCCGCGATCTCCTCCTCGCCCGCCAGACCGCCCGCGATCGCGAAGACGAGCTCCTCCGCCTCCTCGGCCACGAGAGCTTCGAGCACCCCGTCGGCCCCGTCACGCTCGCGCCCGAATTCGCGCCCGCCATCGACATCGCCGCCAGCCTCGAACGCGCCCGCGCCAACACCCCCGAGTATTTCTCCGCCCTCGCCGCCATCCGCCAGCAGGAGATCGACGTGCGCACCGCGCGCAACAACCGCCTCCCCCAGCTCGATCTCAACGCCGGCGCCGGCTACTCCAGCACCGATCCCAGCCTGCGCGAAGCCGGCTCCGGCATCTGGGACGGCGACGGCTACGACTGGCAGGTCGGTCTCTCGCTCAGCCTGCCCTGGGGCTTCCGCGAAGAGCGCGCCCGCCTCCGCCAGGCCCGCGCCGGCCGCGAACGCGAGGAGCTGCGCCTCGCCCAGGTCGAGCAGGACATCCTCGCCTCGGTGCGCAACGCCGTGCGCGCCCTCGAGACCAACAGCGAAAACCTTCGCCTCTCCACGCTCACCGCCCAGCTCAGCGAGCGCGAGTTCGAGGTCGAGAAAGCCCGCTACGACAGCGGCCTCTCCACCTTCCGCCGCGTCCAAGAAGCGCAGGATCGCTACGACCAATCCCGCATCGCCGAACTCCAGGCCAAGGTGAACCTCCGCGTCGCCCAGGCCAACCTCGACCGCCTCGAGGGCACCGCCCCGACCCGCTACCGCCTCACCCTCGCGCCCTGATGCGCCCGCCCGCCGAGTGCCCCGTCTGCGGCGGCGAAGTGCCGCGCAATGCCCGCGCCTGCCCCCACTGCGGCGCCGACGAGCGCAGCGGCTGGAACGAGGACGACGCCCGCTACGACGGCCTCGACCTGCCCGACTCCGCTTTTGAGGACGAGGACCACGACGCGCCCGCTCGCCGCCGCCCCGCTCGCCGCGGCTCCGGCATTCACCCGTTTTGGTGGATCGTCGCGTTGGTGCTCGTGCTCGCGTTCCTCGCCTCGCTGATCGGCCCCTTGCTGTAAGGTGGCGGGAGCATCCTGCTCCCGTCCCGACCAAAGGGAGCTGGAAGCTCCCCTTGCTGTCGCTTCGCGATGGCGTGGCGCCACGCCAT
>JAUWBD010000269.1 GCA_030605125.1 Verrucomicrobiota bacterium
AGCGCGCCCGCCTCGGCCGAGGTGAGCATGACCGGCGGCAGGTGGTAACCCTTCACGAGCGTGTAGCCCACGCCGGCCTCGCCAGAGATCGGCACGCCCGCCTCGCCGAGCGCGGCCATGTCGCGATACACGGTGCGCGCCGAGATCTCGAAACGCCGCGCGAGCTCCTCCGCGCGCACGAGGCGACGGCCTTGGAGATACAACACCATCGCGACAAGACGATCGGTTCGGTTCATCCCGCCTTGCCTCGCCGCGCCACGCGGCGGCGTCAATCGCTGCGCATAATCCGGGCACCTCCCCGCATCCCTTGCCATCCGGCCCACGCCCTCGGTCGGTGGCATGTCCGCTGCTCGCCTTTTCGCATGAGCCAGTGCGAATCATGCCGATCACCGGCGGGCCCCGGCGCCGCCGCCGACCTCGCCCGCCCGCTCCCGGCCGCGTGTCGCGTGGTTTCCGAACTGGCCCTGCTCGAGGAGGTCTCCGTCTCGCTCAGTCGTGGCTTCGCGCTCGACCAGACGCTCGACCTCGTCTTCCAGCGCCTCGAATCCCTCCGCGGCCTCGCCCACGGCCTCCTTGTCGTGCTCAACCGCGAAACCGGCGCCCTCCTCGCCGAGTCGTCCGCCCGGCTCCCCCTCGCCGCGGAAGCCCGCGACGTCGGCGGCAGGCCCGGCGGCCTCTTCGCCGACGCCATCCGCGACCGAGGAAACATCGCCGTGCGCGATGTCGCCGGCCTCGCCTCCGACAGATTCTCGCCCGGCGAACGCGCCTGGCTCGCCCTCGCCCCGCCCGGCCCCGCCGCTCTCCTCATCGTTCCCATCCAGCACGGCGCGGAGACGGTCGGCGCGCTCGGCTTTCTTCGCTCGCCTGCCGACGACAATGTCCTGCAGGCCGACCTTCGCCTCCTCACCCTCGTCGCCGGCCAGGTCGGGCTCGCCGTCCGCTTCCGCCAGATCGCGCAGGAACGCCTCGACACTCTCCGCGCCGAAAACGAGCGCCTCCAAAAACAAATCCGCGATCACTTCGTGCCCGAGGGCATGATCGGCAAGTCGTCCGCGATGCGCATGGTCTATTTCCACGTGGACCAGGTCGCCGACTCGAAGACCACCGTGCTCATCCGCGGCGAGACCGGCGTCGGCAAGGAACGCATCGCGCAGGCCATCTGGCAGGGCGGCGCGCGCAAAAACAAACCCTTCGTCCGCGTAAACTGCGCCGCCCTCCCCGAGAGCATCATCGAGAGCGAGCTCTTCGGCCACGAGAAGGGCGCCTTCACCGGCGCGCTCGCCCTGCGCAAAGGCCGCTTCGAGCTCGCCCACACCGGCACCCTTTTCCTCGACGAGATCGGCGAGATTTCCCTCTCCACCCAGGCCAAGCTTCTCCGCGTGCTCCAAGAGGGCGTGTTTGAACGCGTCGGCGGCGCGCAGCCGATCAAGGTGGACGTCCGCGTCGTCACCGCCACCAACCGCAACCTCGAGGAGATGTGCGAGCAGGGAAAATTCCGCCTCGACCTCTACTACCGCATCAACGTCTTCCCGATCTACATCCCGCCGCTGCGCGAGCGCCGCAGCGACCTGCTCGAGCTCGCCGATCACTTCCTCGAAAAGTATTCGCTCGAGAACCGCAAACGCGTCGCCCGCATCTCCACCCCCGCGATCGACATGCTCATGGCCTACCACTGGCCGGGCAACGTGCGCGAACTGGAAAACATCATCGAGCGCGCCGTCCTCCTCACGCAGGACGGCGTCATCCACGGCTTCCATCTCCCGCCCACGCTCCAGACCGGCGAGGCCTCCGGCACCGCGCCGCGCCAGACGCTCCGCGAAACGCTCGATGCCGTCGAAAAAGAGATGATCGTCGAGGCGCTCAAAAGTCACCGCGGCGTCATGGCCAAGGCCGCCCGCCAGCTCGGCCTCACCGAGCGCATCATGGGCCTCCGCGTCAAAGCCCTCGACATCGATCCCCGCCGCTTCCGCCATGAGTAGGAGCGGCGACGTCCCCGTCGCCGAAAACCTCGATCCCGCACATGAGCACCGCGCCCACCACCTCCCGTCTCGACCGCGCCGTCGCCCTGCCCTCCCCGTCCCGCGCCCTCGTCGCCTTGCTCCTCGCGTTGTTCGCGCTCGCCACCGGACCGCTGCGCGCCGCCGAGCTCACCGTCGCCGCCGCCGCCGACCTCAAGTTCGCCCTCGACGCGCTCCTCGCCGACTTCGCCCGCACCCACCCCGCCGTCACGGTCAAGGTCGCCTACGGCTCCTCCGGCAATTTCCACGCGCAGATCCAAAACGGCGCCCCCTACGATCTCTACCTCTCGGCCGACATCGCCTACCCCCGAAAACTCGCCGAGGCCGGCCTTGCGCTCGACGGAGACGTGTTTCTCTACGCCATCGGCCGACTCGCCGTCTGGGTTCCGGAAAACTCCAGGCTCGACGTCGCCGAACTGAAGCTTCGCGCCCTGATCGCACCCGAGGCCCGTCGCGTCGCCATCGCCAACCCACGCCACGCGCCCTACGGCGTCGCCGCCCTCGCCGCCATCGAGTCCGCCGGGCTGCTCGATCAGGTGCGGCCCCGCCTCGTCCTCGGCGAAAACGTCGCTCAAACCGCCCAGTTCGTGCAAACCGGCGCCGCCGACATCGGCGTCATCGCCCTGTCCCTCGCGCTCGCGCCGCGGCTGCGCGAATCCGGCCGACACTGGGAGATCCCCCTCGACGCCTTCCCTCGCATGGATCAGGGCGGGATGATCCTGCGCGCCGCGCGGCATCCCGAGCAGGCCCGGGCCTTGCGCGACCACCTCCTCGGGCCCGACGGCCGGGAGTTGCTTAAAAACTCAGGCTTCCACCTCCCGGAGCGCTAACCATGGACCGGGAAGCCATCCTGCTCAGTCTCCGGCTCGCCGGCTGCGCCTCGCTCATCCTGCTCGTCGTCGGGCTGCCGCTCGCGTATTGGTTGGCCACTACACGCTGGCGCGGACGCTTCCTCGTCGAGGCGCTGGTGGCCCTGCCCATCGTGCTCCCGCCCACCGTGCTCGGTTTCTACGTCCTCATGGCCCTCGGCCCCCACAGCCCCCTGGGCCGGCTGGCGGAAAACGTCTTCGGCCACCGCCTCCCCTTTTCGTTCGGGGGACTCCTGATCGCCTCGGTGCTCCACAGCCTGCCCTTCGCCGTCCAGCCCTTCACCAGCGGCTTCACCACCGTGGATCGCCGGCTCGTGCACGCCTCGTGGTGC
>JAUWBD010000257.1 GCA_030605125.1 Verrucomicrobiota bacterium
GCTGGTCCGCGCCCTCGCCGTCGAGATCCACGAGGAGTGGGTCGACGAGAACCGCTACCTCGACATGGAACTGCTCCGCGAACACCTCAAACCCGCCGCCCTCGCCCACGCCGCCTGAAGGCGGGGAGGCTGCGCCTCCCCAGCCCCCCCACCCACAAACCAGAGCGGGGGAGGCGCCAAGCGCCTTCCCCTGCACCCCATCCCTAAAACATTTTTTAGTCCTCTAATCACCAAACCACCCAGCCGCTTTTGCTGAACTTGACGGACACAACTTGGGCTGATCTTTGTTTTCTCCGTTTGCTCCTGTGAAAAACCTTTTCTGCGTATAGCTCGATCATGCGCGCCATCCAACTCACCGCGGTCAACCAACTCGAAGTCCGTGACGTGCCCGATCCGGTGCCGGCGGCGGGCGAGGTCGTCGTGAAGATCTCCGCCGCGGCGCTCAACCACCGCGACGTGTGGATCAAGCTCGGCCAATACGCCGGCCTCAAATTCCCCTGCATCCCCGGCTCCGACGGCGTCGGCGAAGTCGTAGAGGCCGGCGCGGAGCTGGAGCCAGGCGAGTGGGTGGGGCGGCGGGTGATCATCAATCCCTCCTTTGGCTGGGGGCTGAGCGAGGCGGCGCAGGGCGCGGACTTTTCGATCCTCGGGCTGCCGCGCAACGGCACGCTGGCGGAGAAGATCGCCGTGCCGGTGGAGCAGCTCTCGCTCGCGCCGGCGCACTTGAGCGACGAAGAGGCGGCGGCCCTGCCGCTGGCGGGGCTCACGGCTTGGCGGGCGGTGATGACGCGCGCGCAGGTGAAAGGCGGCGAGCGCGTGCTCATCGGCGGCATCGGCGGCGGCACCGCGCTTTTCGCGCTGCAGTTTGCCGTGGCGGCGGGCGCGGAGGTGTGGGTGACCTCGTCGAGCGCGGAAAAAATCGCGCGGGCCCGGGCCCTCGGTGCTCGCGGTGGGTTTGACTACACGCGGCCGGGCTGGGCCGAGGCGGCGGCGAAGGAGGTGGCCGAGGAAGCGGGCGGCTTGTTCGACGTGATCATCGACAGCGCGGGCGGGCCGGGTTTCGAGGCGTTGATCGATCTGGCGGCGCCGGGCGGTCGGATCGCGTTTTTCGGGGCCACGCGCGGCAACCCGCCGGTGTTGCCGATGCGCAAGGTCTTTTGGCGGCAGCTCAGCCTGCTTGGCACCACGATGGGCAGCCCGGCGGATTGGGCGGCGATGTTGGCGACGGTGACGCGTCAGCAAATACACCCCGTGGTGAGCGAGGTTTTCCCCTTCGAGCGTGCGGCGGAGGCCTTTGCGCTCATGGAGCGGGGAGGGCAGTTTGGCAAAATCGTGATGAAACCCTAGGGGCGCGAAGGCGTCACATCCCGAAGGTTGCCAACCTGCATCACCCCCGCTTTTGTGCCACTGATTCTCCCGATGAAACCCCTTGCCCTTCAACTGTTCGGTGCCGCCTGCGCGTTTGCGGTCGGGGCCGGCGCGGCCCGAGGCGCGGTGGATTTGCAAAACTTGGTGGATCGCTCGCCTTTCGCGCCTCCCGGCCACGGCGCCGAGGTCGCTCCTCCCCCGGAGCAGGCGACCTTGGAGTTTCGCGGCATGGTGACCGACGAGAGCGGCACGGCCTACAGCGTTTTCGACACATCGACCAACAAAGGCCGCTGGGTCCGCGCCGACGATCCCAACAGTCCCATTCGCGTGCGCGGTTACGACGCCGAAAACGCCACGCTCGAGGTCGAGCAAAACGGGCGCCTGCAAAAACTCACCCTTAAGCGCGCGACGATCCAAGCCGGCCAACCCATCACCGCCATGGTGCCCAACGTGGCGCCCGTGCCCGGCGCCCCCCGGCCCAACGGCGGCGGCGAGGTGCGCCGCGATGCCGGAGCCGACGCCCGCCGCCTCGAGGCGGTCGCCGCCGAGGTGCGTCGCCGCCGCGCCCTGCGCAATGCCGCCAATCCCGGCGCCGGCCAGCCTCCCGGCGCGGTCGCGCCCGCCACCCAGTAAAGGCCGCCGCGGGCCGCGCCGCCGCTTCCGGTCCTCGCTCCGTTTCGCCATTCGCGCGTCAGCGCCGTTTTCGCATCGCCCCTTTCCCGTCCCGGTCTCCGATTTCCTCACATGGTCAACTCCTCCCGTTCCCTCCGCTCGTCGGCCGCGCGCCGCGGCTTCACTCTGCTCGAGATTCTCGTGGTGCTCGCGATCATCGGCCTGCTGGTCGGTGTGCTCGTGAAAAACGTCGGCGGTGGTTTCGCCTCCGGCCAATCCTCGACCGCCAAGATCTTCGTCAACAGCACGGTGCAGACCTCGCTCGTCCGCTACCGCATCGACATGGGCGACTACCCTTCCACCACCGAAGGTCTCGAGGCGCTCGTCGCCGCTCCTTCCGGCAAGGCCGATCGTTGGCGCAACGGTCCCTATATCGACGGCGGCAAGGTGCCGCTCGACCCGTGGGGCGAGCCTTACGTCTATCGCTACCCCGGCACCCGCAATCGGACCGGGTATGATGTCTTTTCCAAAGGACCGGACCGCACCGAGGGCACCGCGGACGATATCGGCAACTGGGAGTAAATCCGATGCGCCGCGACGGGCCTCGTTTGCTCCGCCGGGGCCGCATGCTGCGCGCGGGATTCACGTTGATTGAAACGGTTCTCGCGCTCGCCCTGATCGGCCTCATCGCGAGCGTTCTCATTACCGGGGCCAATTCCATCTTCAGGTCCGGCCGCGTGGAAGACCCCGAGGCCGCCGTGCTCTCCCTCCTCCAAAAGGCCCGCTCCGAGGCGGTCGAGACCGGCCAGGTGCTGGAGCTCGTGCCCCTGCCGGAGGACGCCGGTTTCCTGTGGGGCGGCGATGGCGTGGAGACGCTGCCCGTGCGCGAAGGCATGCGCGTGCGCCTGTTGCGCCCCGAGATGGTGGCCTCGTTTCTCATCGGCGGGCAGCTCGAGGAACGGCCGATCGAGCGCGTGCGGTTTTATCCCGACGGCTCCTGCGATCCGATGCGGATCGAGGTCCGTCGCGGCGACATCCGCCGCGTCTATGCGATCGATCCCTGGACCGCCGCGCCGCTGCCGGAAGGAGGGCGGCCGCGATGAGGCTCCTCGCGCCAACACGCCGCCGCGCTCGCCGCGGCTTCACGCTCATCGAGGTGCTCGTCGCGCTCGCCATCTTCGCCATCGCCGCCGTGGTGCTCGGCGCGGCCTACGTGAACCTCATGCAGACGCACGCCGCGCTGCGCGATCGCGACGGTTCCGAGGCCGACATCGCCTGGGCGCGCGAGGTCTTGCTCGCCGAGCCCGACCGCGCCGTGGCCGAGCGCGGCGGCGACTTGGTCTTGCCCGACGGCCGCAGCGCCGCCTGGCGCGCCACCATCACGCCGACCGACGTGAGCGACCTCTTCGATGTCGTGCTCGAGATCGACGCGCCTCCGCCCGGCGGCGCGGGCGATCTCGTGCGCGTGAGCGAGCCGCTCCGCCTGCTGCGCCCCACCTGGTCCACCGAGGCCGAGCGCAAGGAGCGCCGCGACCGCGCGCGCCAGCGCCTCGAACGCGAACGGAGGGCGATGTGAGAAAACCGCGCCGTCCTCTCCCATCCCCGGCCGCCGCGCCGCGCCGCCGCCGTCATGCGTTCACGCTGCTCGAGATCCTGCTCGCGATCGCCCTGCTCGGCACCCTGCTCGTGTCGTTGAACATGTTCGTGTTTTCGATGGCCGAGCTGTGGGGGCGAGGCCGCGACGAACGGCTCTTCACGCAGCACGCCCGCGCCGTCACGGTGCACGTGGAGGACTTGCTGCGCTCGGCCGCGCTCGGCCCCGAGGGCGGCGGGCTGGAGATCAAGGAGGTGCGGCTCGAGCGCGGCGGCGAGGCGACCGAACTCGCCTTCACCCTCGCGCAGGGCAGCCGTCTCATCAGCTGGCCCGACTCCGCGCTGCCCGACGTGGAGATGTCGCTCGGCGTCTCCGAAGGCGAGGGCCTGCGCCTGCACTGGCAGTCGCGCCTCGAGCTCAACCGCGACACCGAGGCGCCCCGCGGCGTCATCATCACCCCTTTCGTGGTCTCCCTCGGCTGGGACTACTACGACCAAAACTTCCGCCGCTGGGAGACGCTCGATCGGCCCAAGCGCGAGGTGGACGGCAGCTACCCGCTGCCGCGTCGCCTGCGCCTGCGTTTCGCGCACGGCAACCTGCAACTCGAACGCGTGCTGCGCGTGCCGGCCGCCGGCGAGGGGGCCACACGGCTATGATGCACGGAGCTGCAAACGATCCGGCCCCGGGTGGGATGTCCGTGGCGCGTGTTGTCGGAAGGTGGAGCGCGTTGTCCCCAACGCGCTTGGTTCGGGCGCGGTCGAGCCGTGTTAACGCGTTGAGAACAACGCGTTCCACCTTCGGGCCCGCCCGCCGCGGCTCGGTGATCGTCGTCGTGCTCGTCACGCTGCTCCTCGCCTCGCTGATGCTGATGAAGTTCATCGAGAACAGCGCGGTCGAGCTCACCCTCGCCACGCGCCAGGCCGACCGCGCCCGCCTGCGCGCCGACGCCTTTGGCGCGCTCGAGACCGCCCTCGCCGTCATGGCCGAGATC
>JAUWBD010000069.1 GCA_030605125.1 Verrucomicrobiota bacterium
GTGCGGAGCGGAGGCGGCGGCGGGCCGGGCGGGCGGCGTGCGCCAGAGGCGCCGCGTCGCCAGCAGGATCACGGCGAGGGCGGCGCAGGCGTAGGCGGCGAAGAGCAGGCGCTCGTCGCGGCGCGCGAGCGCGACCGGGAAAACCAGGATGGCGACCAAGGGGGAGCCGATGAGCAGCACGGTGCACAGCCGCGCGAGGATTTCCCGGGGAGAATTGGGCGTGGGGTCGCGCACGACGGGCTGGTCGAAGAATGCCATGAGGAGAAGCGGAGGAGCGTAGGTCGGGCGCTCGCCGGGACTTGGCGAACGGATGGCGGAGGCAAGCGGGCTGTTTTGCCGAGGTCAAACGGCGCCCGCTTCGCACTGCGGACTGGCGCGGCGGCTCGCTCTGCTCTAATTTACCGTCCATCATGGCTTGGCGCATCGACGAGCAACTGGTCCGGGGCGAGATCGACAACCGCGAGCGCGGTCGCGTGAAAGGCCGGCTGTGGTTTGTCGGCATGGCGGAGCCGGTGCGGCTCGATCTGCAGGGCAACGCGTGGCGCGATGTGGCGGGGCACTTGATTCGCTTCACCAACCCGCGGCCCAAGGCGGGCCCGCCCGATGTGCTCAAGGGCTTCGCCCGGGTGCAGCGCGGCGTGGTCGGCGACATCACCGCCTCGCGCAAGGTCAAGGTGCCGGACTGCTCGATGGAGGAGGTGATGCGTCTGGTCGGCGAGGGGAAGCGCTTCCCCTGGCACTGGGGCAACAGCCTCTACCTCGAATGGCACTCGGAGCGAAACGGGCGCGTGGTGATCGAGAGCGCGACCTTCGCGATCGAGATCGATCCCGACGCGAGCTGGCGGATGTCCAAGGCCGAGGAGGCGCGCCAGCAGGAGGAGAACGGCCGCGCGATGATGACCTTTCTCGAGCGCGACGCCGCGGCCCTTGAGGCGGAGCAGGCCGCGAAGGAGGCCGCCGACGCCGAGGACGAGGACGAGCCGACGACGCGGGCGGAGGAATCGGCCGACGCCGAGCAGGCGCGGATGGATCTGCTGCTCGACCGGGTGCAGGCCCGGATGCATCGCGCCGAGGAGGCCGGCGAGAAACCCGATTTCGAAAAGGTGCTCGACGAGGAGCGCGCCCGCCTGCGCCGCGAGCGGGGCGAGCCGGAGCCCGAGCCGCCGACCCCCGAGGAGGAGGCCGAGCGCGCCGCCTGGATCGAGGAGATGAACGCGGCCGCCGAGGAGGCGCTCAAGGAGATGGAGGAGGAGCAGTGGAAGAACGGCGAGGAGGGCGAGGGCTTTCGCGACGACCGCTGGCACCCGCTGGTGGAGCGTTGCAACGCGCTCACGCACCGCCTGCACGACCAGACCCGGGCGCGCGGCTGGCTGGGCGACGAGGAGGGGCCGGAGCATCCTTTGCGCGAGGTGGTGGACGGCGTGATGATCGCGGGCGGCAAGCTGGCCGGCGCGCTCGGCACCGTGCACGACGCCCAGGACTGGCCGCCCGATCCGCTCTGCGCGGGCTCGACCCTGACGCGTTTGAAGAAGGCCCGCGGTCACCTGCGCGACGCGCTGGCGGGGCTGGACGCAGCGGACGAGCAGGATTTGGCCGACGCCGATTGGCGGCGCGAGGTGCGCGAGGAAACGAAGGAGCTGCTCGCCGAGGTGCAGCGCCTGATCCGCGAGGTCCGCGCGGTGCTGAAGCTCTCCGAAGAGGGCGGCCGCGGCGAGGGTTGAGGCGGCCCGCCGAGGCGGGCCGTCCAAAGCGGATCCGAGGCTCCGCACTCCAAGGCAGCGCGGGAACTGTGGCTCAGCGCAGGCGGTCGGGCGGGGGGAACTGCTTGCCGTGGAGCGCGTCCTTGGCCGGCTCGCCCCAGAAGGGCGTGGGCGTGTAGTCCCAGTCGAGGATCATGCGCGGCGAGGCCGTCGGGTGGAAACACCAGCCGGTCCAGTGCAGCTTATACTTCTGGATCGCGCCCAGCATGGCGGGCACCCAGGTCTCGGCGTCCTCCTGGCGCTCGTGCGGGATGAAATCCATCTTCTTGGCGTCGGCGCCGACCTCGCCGAGGAGCACGGGGTGCTTGGCGGCGGCGTCGAGGAAGTATTTTTGCCAGCCGCTCTTCCAGGGATAGACGTGCGAGGCGTAGATGATGCCGCGCCCGGTTTTGTCCTCGAGGCCGTAGCCTTGGAGGATGCCGTCGAGCTGGTAGGCGTAGTCCAGGCCGCCGACGAGGACGACGTTGGTCGCGCCGGTGGCGCGCACGGTGTCGAGCATGGCCTGCATGCCGGGCGACTGGAAGCCGCGGGTCTTCTTCTTCTCCTCCTCGCTGAGGAAGGCGGCCTGGTCGGCGGTGAGTTTTTCGCCGACGAAGCCGCCGTCGCGCCAGACCTGCCAGGTGGTGTCGAAGGGCTCGTTGATGAGGTCGAAGATGAGGGCGGGGTGGTTTTTGTAGCGCGTGGCGGCATCGGTCCAGAACTCGAGGTGCTCGGGCTTGGGCGCGCGGTAGCGGTGGAGGTCGAGGATGACGTAGGCGCCGCGGTTGGCGGCGAGGACGATGAGCTGGTCCACGAGTTCGCGGTAGGCTTTGCCGCCATCGGTCTGCGGGCCGCGGCCGAACCAGTATTCCTCCTTCACGGGGAGGCGGATCACGTTGCTCTTCCACTCCTCGATGGCGACGACGGTGGATTTTTTCACCTGCTCGCCGGCGACGCTCCATTCGAGGCTAGGGACGTTGAGGCCCTGGAGCCACACCTCCTTGTCGTCGGAATCGAGGATCTTGTTGCCGACGACGCGGATCTCCTTGGGCCACTTGGCGGGGTTCGGCTCCTCGTGGGCGACGAAGGCCTTGGCGGCGGCGGCCTCGCGCTCCTTCTGGCGGGCGAGCACGGGGGCGGGGTCGGTGGGGCGGAGCACGACGTCGTCGAGATCGAAGGTGCCGGACTGCACCTGGAAGAGGGTGGGCATGAGGTCGAGCGACACGCCGCCGGCGGGCACGAGGAAGCTCACGGAGCGCGATTCCCAGCCGCCGTCCTTGGTGTTGCCGCGGCGGTTGGGCGCGGGCGGGGCGGGGCGGAGCTTCTCGTTGGCGGCGTTTTTGACGTCCATCATGATGCGGGCGTCGAACCAGGGCATCTTGCCGGCGCGCAGGCCGGTGACGCGCCAGCGCCAGCTCAGCTCGAGGGCCTCGACGTCGGGCGGGATGGACACGTTGCGGAACAGCATGATCTGCTTGTCGGGCTGGGCGGCGCGCATGCGGAGGAAACGGTTGCCATCCGTATCCGTTTCCCAACTACCCTCCTCGGGCTTGAGTCCGGGCCAGTCGGCGGGCCAGTCGCCCTTCTTGTTGGCGCGCTCCATGTCGCCGTTGGCGATCAGGTTGCCGCTGGCCTCGAAGAGCTTGGCGGCGCGCTTTTGCCGGCCCTCGGCCTCGGCCTGCCGCTTGGCGGCGCGGGCGGCGTCGGCCTCGGCCTTGGCGGCGAGGACGGGCGCGGGGTCGGTGGGGCGGAGCAGGATGTCGTCGAGGTCCCAGGTGCCGGCTTCGACGTTGAAAAGCGCGGGCATGAATTTCAGCGTCGCGGCGCCGGCGGGCACGACGAAGCGGATGGAGCGGCTTTCCCACTCGGGCACGTCGCGGCGGGAGAAGGGGGCGGCGGGCGCGGGGCCGACCTTGCCGCCCTGCGCGTCCATGAACTCGAGCATGATGCGGGCGTCGAACCAGGGCTGCTTGCCGGGCTTGAGCCCGGTGACGCGCTGGCGCCAGGAGAGCTCAAGGGCCTCGACGCCGGCCGGGATGCGCACCTCGCGGTAGAGCATCAGCATCTTGCCGGGCTCGAGCGCGGTGAGGCGGATGAAGCGGTTGCCGCCCTCTTCCAGCCAGGCTGCGCCGGAGCTGAGGGTGGGCCAGCCGTCGGGCCACTTGTCGCCGTCTGCGTCGATCTCGAGGCCGGGGTTGGGCATCAGCGGGACGGGATCGAGGTGAGCGGGCGGCCGGGCCGGCTGCGCCGAGAGCGCGGGGAGCAAGGCGGCCAGCAGGGCGAGGCCCAGGAGGCGGAGGCGTGGGGTCGGGCGGGGGAGGTTCATCGGAAGAAGAGGCCGCGAGGGGAGGGCGGGGAAGGCGGAAGGGTAGGCGGGGGCGCGGCTGCGAACGCTGTGTCTAGCTATGTTTTGGTTCAAGCACTATGTTTAGCTGTGTTGTTAAATTTAGCTTTGGGTATGCGTCGGTTCTTCTGGCTCCGTTGATTATTGAGATTATCTGTCTGTATATAAGCTAGAAGACACTGTTTTTCGCGTCGTTAGCGGGTGATCGAATAATGCTATATTTTAGTTGAAATTTTGTTTAAATCTATTCTCGTCGTGTCACCCGCTTTGCGGCCGCCTAAGCCTATTTCGTGGAAGCACCGTCCTACAAATTTCAGCGAATCGAGATCCGTATCCGGGAGTTGATGCAGTCGATGCCCGTGGGCGCGCGGCTGCCGCCGGAGCGCGTCTTGGCGGAGTCGTTTGAGTGCAGTTTTCTCACCGTGCGCCGGGCTTTGCAGGCGTTGGTGGACGACGGTTCCGTGGTGCGGCGGATCGGGAGCGGGACCTACGTCGCCCGCGAGGCGCAGCCCCCGCCGCCGGAAAAGCCGCGGGATCAGCGCATGCTGGGCGCGCTGGTTTATCGCCAGGGCGACGCCTACGCGTATCGCGTGCTGCAGGCGCTCTCGGAATCGGCGGCGGCCCGCGGGGTGAATCTGCGCACCGGCTGGGTGCGCGAGTTTGCCGACGAGGCGCTGAGCGAGGCGCATCGCATGGCGGCCGAGGGTTGCGAGGCGCTGGTGCTGCCCTGGTTTCCGCGCAAGGAGGTGGAGGCGGTGCGAGCCTTCGTCGCGCATGGCCCGCTGCCCGTCTGTCTGCCCGAGTCGCTGCCGGGCCTGGAGCGCAACTGCTTTGTCGAGCCGGGCAAGTTCGGCGATGGCACGCTGCGCGCGACGGCTTCGCTGTGCGGCTACTTCGAGGCGCTCGGCTGCGAGCGCGTCGCCTACCTCGGTCCGGCCACGGTGACGGATTCGATCCTGCAAAAGGCGCTCAGCGCCTACGTGGCCAACCGTTCCCAGGGCAACGGGGAGGCCTTGTGCGGTCTCGTGCAGCCGGGGGCGCGCGCGATGGATCGCCTCGCCGAGCGCTGGGCGCAGCATCGGGGCGATCTGGCCGTGGTCTGCTACGACGACGAGCACGCGCTGCGTTTCATGACCGCGATGCACAAGCGCGGGCTCAACGCGCCGGAGGATTTCCGCATCGTCGGCTTCAACGATACCGACGCCAGCGCCTTCAGCGACCCGCCGCTGAGCACCGTGGCGCAGGATTTCGCGAGCGCCGGCGCCTGGATGATCGAGCACGCCCTCGCGCTCGCGGTGGGCGAGTGCGCGCAGGCTCCCGGCACCGACCCCACGCGCCTCATCGTGCGCGAGACCTGCGGCGGCGCGGGCCGGATCGACGCGGCCCTGCGCGCCGCGGTGCCCGACATCGTCTTTCTCGAAGCCTCCCCGGCCCGGTCCGCCGCCGCGGCGGATCCGGGCCGGTGAGCGCTCGCGGCGGCCGGGGCGCGCGCCCGGCTCCCGCCCCGCTTTTTTCCATGAAAACCCAGCCCCGCCTCCCGTCCCTTCGCCATCGTCTCCTCGCCCGTGGCCGCGCCGCCTGGCTCGGCGCCGTGTGCGTCGCGCTCGCTCCGCTCGGCACGCAGGCCGCGTCCGCGCCGCGGCAGCTCCTGCCCAACGGCGACGCGGAACTCGCCACCAGTGAGCCGGGCTGGCCCGACCACTGGAGCCGCCCCACCTCCGGCTCGTTTTCTTGGGACGAGGAGAACGGCAGGCGCTACATCCGCCTCAACACCACCGAGCCCGGCCAGGTTGTCCTCACCTACCGCTCGCTTCCGATCACGCCCGACATCAAGGCCGTGCAAGTCTCGCTGCGCGCCCGTGTGATCGGCCTGAAGTGCGGCCCGCAATCTTGGTTCGATGCGCGCGTGATGAGCGACTTCAAGACGAAGGACGGCCAGAAGCTGAAGGGTGCGCGCACGATTTCGTTTCGCCGGGACACCGACGGCTGGGTGGAGCGCAGCGTGCGTTTCGCGGTGCCCGAGGGGGCGGCCCTGCTGGAGCTCATGCCCACGCTTTTCCAGACCTACTCCGGGACCTTCGACATCGACGAATTGATCGTCACCGCGATCGATCCCGCGGAGCTGGCCCCTGCCCCCGCGCCCGCGCCGGCGTCGTGACCGGATGTGGTCCGCCTTGGCCGCGGGGTCAGGCGGGAGCGCGTTGTCCTCGGCGCGCTTGGCTCGGGTGCGGCCAGGCTGCCGACCCGGATCGGCCGTATAGGCCGGCTTCAGGCCGCCGTGGGCTCCGCCGTCTCCTCGGCGACGAGCTCCATGCCGGGCAGGCGGGCGCGCAGCGTCTCATCGATCCGGCCCGCGCCGCCGCACGAGGTGCGGACGAGCAGCTGCAACCGGGGCAGCTCGGCGGATTGTTCGCGCGAGCCGCGGGCGAGGGCGCGCGCGTTTTTGATCAGCCACAGGCCGATGTAGTCGAAGTCCTGCCGGATGGTGGTGAGCGGCGGATCGCTGAAGGCGCTGGCGTCGGAATCGTTGTGGCCGACGATCTGGAAATCGGTCGGCGCGGAGAGGCCGAGCTTGTGCATCGCGGTCATGAAGCGCAGCGCGTGCTCGTCGTCGTAGCTGAGCACGGCGAGATTGCCGCGGTGCTCGCGCCAGCGCTCCGCGAGCTGGTCCATCGCCTGGCCGCCCGGCCGCACGAGGCCGCAGAGCTGCGGCAGGCCGTGCGCCGACACGAAGGCGGTGTAGGCGGTGAGCATGCGTTGCAGCACGGGGTCCCCGGTGAGTTGGGGGCCCAGAAACGCGATCTGCCGGCGGCCCAGCGCGTGGAAAAACTCGCAGAGCTGTTTGCAGCAGGCTTGGAGGTTGCCGCAAAACACGTCTTCGCGCTCGAAGCAGTTGCGCTCCAGCCCGGGGATCAGCAGCGGCAGGCTGACCGGCAGGGGGCATTGGCCGATGAAGTCGCGCACCTCCTCCGCGCGTTCGTGCGGGAACCAGGGCAGGATGATCGAGCCGCAGCCGTCCTCGGCGAGGAGGCGGGCTTGATCGAGGCCCTGGGCGGCGAAGTCCCGCGTCCACGCGGAGCGGATCTCGATGCCCTCGGACTCCGCGGCGAGCGCCACGCCTTGAAGGACACGATGCGCATAGCCGGTCCGCTCCTGCCAGGCCAGCACGCCGATACGCTCTTGGACGACCTGGCTTGATTGCGGGGCGACGCGCCGTGCGACGAAGGTGCCGCTGCCGACCTTGCGCACCACGCTGCCGTCCTCGACCAGGGGCTTCAGGGCCCGCCGCACCGTCAGAAAGTTGCACCCGTAGGTCAGGGCGAGGGCGCGCTCGGAGGGCAGCCGCGCGCCCACGGTCAGCGTGGAGACCAGTTGGCGGAGCCCGTTCTCCACCTGCTGGTGCTTAAACTGCGATGATTCGACGGCGATGACTTCCATTTGGGCGCTTGAGATGCGGGTGATCCAACAGCCCGGGGCAGAGTGAAGTCAACCATTCCCGGCGAGAGCACTATAATTTTTGAATTAGCTGACATGATGATTAATTAAATAATATATAGATAGTTATGTTTTATGCGTGATTTATTTAGTTAAAAAAACATAGCTTTAGATTTGGAAATTTAAACGCTATAAAGTGATTGCAGGAGCTCGGGACTTTCGCTCTTTTTGGGGCGTCAACCCTTGCGGCGAGTCCGGCTCGGCCGGCCGCCCTACCCCCATCGCCAACTCAACCAGCCTAGCTCCGCACGTCTATGAACACCCCCGCCCCCCTCCGTCCGAACCTTCGCATTCGCCGTCGCCTTCTCGCCTTGGCCGTTCCGGTGCTCGCCGCCCCTTTGGCTTGGGCCCAATTCAACCAGACAGGCGCCGGCCCCTACGATTATAACGCCTCGGAAAACTGGGTGTCCGGTAACATCAATGGCGTGTGGGGCTCCAATCTGGATATCGGCTCCGCCCAGACCGTCACCTTCGGCGCGAACACCGTTCTCTCCACCGGCTTCGACATTGCTTACACTGGAAGCGGCAACCTGACGTTCCTTGGTTCCGGTGGCGCCCGGACCATTACTCTGGGCGGAGACATCGTGGTCAACACGGCGAGCAACCGCACCATCACCTTCGGCAACAGCACCGCCAACCAGAACCTCAACATCGATCTCGGCGGACAAACCCGAAGCTTCACCGTCGCCACCAGCCGAATCTTAGGTTTCGTCAACGTCGTCTCCAATGGCGGCCTCAACCTGAGCGGTGGCACGATCAACTTCTCCGGAGCCAACACCTACTCCGGGGCGACCGTCATCAACAGCGGCGCGGTCGGCTTCAACGGCAACGCCGGCTCCGCCGTCAATTCCGACGTCACGATCAAGGCCAACAGCGCCTTCACCACCACGCTCTCTTTTGGCGCCAGCGCTAGCGGCACTGGCATCACCCGAGCCAAGAGCGTCACCCTCGATGGGTCGAACTCGTCGGGCACCAACACCGCCATCCTTGGTGTTTCCGGCAACAACACCAACAACACCGTCGAAACCATCGCCGGCGCCCTCACTGTGGCCAACGGCTACGGAATCGTGAACATCAACCCGAACGCGTCGCGACACACCCGTCTCAACGCCGACGCCTTCGTTCGCGAGAACGGCGGTGTCGTCTTGTTCCGCGGCACCAACCTAGGCGTAAACACGATCGCTTCCCAAACCGCCAATTCGGCCAGCATCACTTTCACCAACGCTCCCTCGCTCACCGGAGCCGGCGGCGCGGCGGGCACCAGCACCGTCAGCATCCTCAAGGGCGCGATCGGCGACACGTCCACCTCCGGCACCGGCAGCGGGCTCGTCACCTACGATAGCACCTATGGTGTCCGCCTTCTTAACACGGCGACGGAATACGCCTCCACGATCACGAGCGGCCAGACTCAGCTCGATAACGTGCGCATCGTCGGCGAAAACCTGGGGCCGACCGGCAAGACGGTCACCATCACCGCCGACACCACCATCAATTCGCTTTCGTTGATCCAGGCGGCGGCGACGGCCAACAACAACGGCGTCATCGTCAACAGCACCGGCACGGACACCACCCTCACCGTCAGCAGCGGCATGATTTTTGCCAATCTCAACAGCACCAACAGCGGTGACGAGATGCAGATCAATACCGCCAAGCTGAGTTTCAACGGGCAGGAGGGCGTGATATACAGCGCCGGAAGCAGCTCATCCGGCGCGAGCAATCTCCGAATCAGCGCCGAGATCACCAACGCGTCCGCTCTGGTCAAAACCGGAAACGGCACGCTTACGATTACCGGCGCCACCGCCAACACCTACACCGGCGACACCATCGCCGCCGGCGGCAACCTCGAACTTGCCAAGACCGCGGGCGTAAACGCCATCGGCGGCCACCTCGTCGTCAACGCCGGTTCCGTTTCCCTCACCAACGCCAACCAAATTGCCGACGACAAAGACGTCACCGTGACAGGCGGCACCATGAACTTCGCCAATGTCGGCGTGAATGGCCGCAACGAAACCATCCGTAACCTCATCGTCTCCGGTGGCACCGTGAACACGGGCAACACCAACGGCTCGGACAACACCACCGTCAACACCACCGACACCACCCTCACCGGCGGCGTCCTCACCGTCACCCGTAAGAGCAATCTGAACGTTTCCGGCGCCCTCTCCATCGCCAACAACGCCACCATCGTCGTCGAGCGCTACAACAACACCACCACGACCTTAAAGACCTCGTTGATCGTGGGCGCCGGCGGCCTCTCCATCGCCCAGGCCGGTTCCGGCGCACACAGCCCGATCAGTCTCCAAGGCGGCAACGCCACCGGAGTGAGGGGCGGTGAACTCATCCTGAACGGCGACGTTACGTTCGTTGGCGACGGATCGAACACCCACACCACGACCATTGCCGCGATTGCCGCTACCAGCGGCGGAGGCGAAGGCCTCGTCCTCCTCAACGGCGCCCGCACCTTCAACATCGGCAACGGTGCGGCCAACGTGGATCTGGCCATCGAAGCCGCCATCACCGACGGCACTTCCGCCGGTGCGCTCGTGAAAACCGGCCTCGGCACCCTCGCGCTCTCTGGCGCCAACACCTACACCGGCTCCACCACGATCAACGCCGGCACCCTCCTCCTCGGCGCCTCCAATCGCATCGCCGACGTCAGCAACCTCGTGCTCAACGGCGGCACCTTCGCCACCGGCGGCTTCAGCGAGACCCTCGGCACGCTCGACGTGAACGGCAACGCCACCATCGACTTCGGCTCCGGCGCCTCGTCGCTCGTCTTCGCCGACAGCAGCGCCCTCTCCTGGGGCGCCTCGATCAGCCTCAGCCTGATCAACTTCACCGAGGGCGTTGACAGTATCCGCTTCGGCACTACGAGCGGCGGCCTCACCGGCGCGCAGCTCGGCCAGATCACGATCAACGGCCTGGCCGCCACCATCGACTCCGGCGGCTACCTCACCGCCATCCCCGAGCCCTCGGCCTTCGCCGCCCTCGCCGGCCTCGGCGGCCTGCTCTCGGCCGGCGCCCGCCGCCACCGCCGCTCCGCCTAAAGACACCGGCTCCGTCCGGGCCCGTTCTCCTTCACCGCCGCCCCTTCGCCGGGGCGGCGCAGCGTCTCGCATTGCCCGGCCACCCGCCCCATGCCCTCCCCGCTCCGCCACCGTCTCCTCGCCGCCGGCCTCCTCGGGCTGGCGTTTGTCGCCGCCCCCGCGTGGGCGGCGGGCGCGGGCGCGTCGGATTCGTTGCTCGAAAACCCTGGCTTTGAAATCGACGCCGACGGCGACCGCTGGCCCGACCACTGGGGCGCGCCCTCCGACGGCCTCTCCTGGGGCGAGGAGGAGGGCAACCGCTTCCTGCGCTTCGTCTCGCCCGGCCCGGAGCACACCCTCGCCTTGCGCAAGGAGCTGCCCGTGCCCGCCGACACGCCCGCCTTGGAGCTCACCTGGCGCTGGCGCACCAGCAACCTCAAGGCCCGCGGCGTCGGCGAGGACTTCCGCTTTCTGGTCGAGTTTCTCGACTCCGAGGGACGCGCGATCGAGCCCGCGCCCCGGCCGGTTTACACCCGTGTGAGCAACAATCAGGAGTGGCGGGATCGCCGCGGCGCCTTCCTCGTGCCCGCGCAGGCCCGCACGCTCGTGCTGGCGCCGTCGCTGATCCGGGTCGCCTCCGGCACCGTGGACATCGACGACATCGTCCTGCGCCCCGCCGATCCCGCGCCGGTCGTCGCCGCCGCGCGCGAGCTAGCCGAGATCGAGGCCGCCCGCCACGTGCCGCCCGAGGAGCCGAGGCGCGACCGCTGGCCCCTCGAGCTCCGCGTCGAGGGCAACCGGCTCCTCGACGCCTCCGGCCGCGAAGTCTGGCTGCAAGGCCTCAACGCCGGCGGCCTCGAGATGGAGCCGCTCGACACGCAGCCGATCAAATCCCTCGTCGTCGGCATCGAGGACTGGCGCGCCAACACCGTGCGCCTGCCGGTGAAGGACACCTTCTGGTTCGGCCAAGACCCGCGCCAGACCGACGGCGGCGCCGCCTACCGCGGCTACATCGACCACTGCGTCATGCTCGCCGCCAACCGCGGCGCCTACCTCGTCATCGACCTGCACGAGTATCGCGCCCCCAAGCCGCGGCACCTGGCGTTTTGGCAGGAGGTCGCCGCGCGTTACGCCAACCATCCCGCCGTCCTCTACGAGTTGATCAACGAGCCCTTCGGCACCACCTGGGAAGTTTGGCGCGACGGCGGCTTCGTGTCCGAAAAACCGAAGGGCGTGGACGAGTCCGCCTTCCTTTCCGAGGAGGAGAAAAAGAAAAACCAAGGCTTCGACGCCGTCGGCATGCAGCCCTTGCTCGACGCGGTGCGCGCCACCGGCGCGAGAAACGTCGTCATCGTCGGCGGCCTCGGCTGGTCCTACGATCTGCGCGGCATCACCGAGGGCTTCGCGCTCGAGGAACGCTCCGGCAACGGCCTCGTGTATTCGTGGCACGTCTATAATTGGCACAAGGACTGGGAAAAACACGTCCTCGCCGCCGCCGCGAAGCACCCGATCCTCGTCGGCGAGGTCGGGGCCGACGTGAAGAAGATGCCCTTCCTCCCCGCCGAGTGGCAGGAGGACCCCTACACGTGGGTGCCCGACATCCTCGGCTTCATTCAGAAGCACCGGCTCCACTGGACCGCCTGGTGTTTCCATCCCCACCACACTCCGGTCATGATCAGCGACTGGAAATATACCCCCACCCCCTTCTGGGGCGTCTTCGCGAAGGACGCCCTTGCGGGGAAGCAATTTGAACTGAAGCGCACCCGCTGAGCCCGCCCTGCGCGCGTCGCTTCCGTTCCGTTCGCCGTCTCGCCATGAACCTCGCCCCTTTCTCAACCGGCCGCCGCCCGGCGCGCGGCTTTGCATTGATCGTCACGATCGTGCTCGTGGCGTTTTTGGTGCTGATCCTCGTCGGCCTCGCCACGTTCACGCGTGTCGAGACGCAGGTCGCGAGCAACAGCCAGAACCTCGCGCAGGCGCGGCAAAACGCGCTCTTCGCGCTCAACCTCGCGGTCGGCCAGCTCCAGCGCCACACCGGCCCCGACCAGCGCGTGACCGCCACCGCGGACTTGCAGCCGTTGGCGACCATGCCCAATCCGTTTCCCTATCCGGTCACCGATCCCGCTTCCGGCGCTAATCTTTCCGGTGCCGCCGCGACCACGCTCACGAGCATCGACGATTTTTGGAGTGATCGGCGCAATCGCCGTTGGACCGGTGCTTGGGCGAACGGAAACGCCTCGTCCTATGACCGAAGCGCTCCCGCCGATTTCAATACGGTGCCCCGGCTGCAGTCCTGGTTGGTGAGCGGCAACGAGAATTCGCCTGCCGGCGATACGTTCAGGCCGACCGATCGGCTCCCCGCCCTCTCGACCGCGAGCACTCCTCGCGAGGTGGTAAACGACGCCGCGGGCCGTCCCCATCGGATTCTGGTCAAGGCCGCCGCCGGGGTGGATGCTCCGGCGGATTTCGCACGCATCGTCACGGCGCCGCAGGTCCCGGTCACCGCCGACAACGTGCCGGGCTTCGGCGATCCTCAAGTCATCGGCCACTACGCTTGGTGGGTGGGCGACGAAGGTGTGAAGGTCCGCGCGACGCTCGAAGATCCCTATTTCAACGTCGCCACCGCCGAAGCTCGCCTGAATCGGTTTCAGCTTGCGCAACGTCCGGCGGTGGAGGTGATGAATACGGCGTTCTCCGCCCTCGATCCTGGAAGCCACACGGCGAACCTCGCGGGCTTTCGCGCCGATCTGAGGAAGGTCGTGACCACGCCCCAGCTTGCTTATCTGGACGCTGCTCCCGCGTTCTCCGAGGCCCTGAAGGATCGGTTTCACGAGATCACCGTCTGGTCGCGTGGCGTGCTGGCCGATGCGAAGAGCGGAGGACTGAAGGCCGACCTGACCTACCTGCTCTCGCAGCCCGAAGTCGATGACTTCCGCACGGCCCTGCGTCATGCCTACCACGGGAACAACGCGGTTGCTCCGAGCGGAAGCCATAATCCGGGGATCAACACCGTTTCCACCCCGTATGCGGAGTTGCCGGCCAATGTCCCCGACGCCACGGCCTACAACGGCGGCGACGGGATTCTGAGCGCCAGCACGACGTGGGAGCAGCTCTGGTCGTTCTACAACTTCAGCGCGACCAACTCCAACGGGGTCTTCAATGGATCGGGCCAGGCCGAGTCGCGCCGCCCGACTCCGACCCAGCATGCGCTTCATCCGCTCGTCGTGCAGGCGAAGCTGTTCTATCGGTTGCGCATCGTCGGCGGCACGGACGATCCCGACGGCGTGAATCGAAGCGGTATCATTCATGTGGATACGGTTCCGCTCGCCGTGTTGGCCAATCCCTATCCGGTGGATTTGGCCCCGCACGATTATCAACTGGTGATCAGCGGCGCCGCACCGCAGCTCCGGTTTGGCGAGACCGACGCGCCGGCGAACATCGACACCGATTTTGTGCGGGCATTCCCCGAGGGCGAGCCGACCTACAACGGGCGTGTCAGACTCGTCCTGAGGAGCGGCGGCATCCCGGCCGGCGAGGCTCGCGTGTTCACCATCGATCCCGACGCCGCGGACAACCCGGACATCGACCCTGTCACGCAAAAGATTCCCGTGACGAGCAGCACCGACGAACGGTTGGTTGTAATGAATCCTGAATACAATCCGACCCCGGCGCTCACCTACAACACCGGTCAGAGCATCCCGGCCGCGCCCAAGACGCGGGCCGCTCTCAGGAGTCGGCCGGGACAGCTGAATACTCTGCTGTATATGGACAACGGCGGGCCTTCCGCCTCCGACCATCAGCGGCTCATCCAATATGTTCGTTTCCAAGATTACTCGATCGATCTGCCCACCGGCACGGGATCGTTCTTTATCGTCGATCCGATCGCCACCGGCGAGCGACGAGGCGGCGGCTACATCATGGTCGTCACGCAACCTCCGACCACCGACAACCCCGCGACGCCAGGCACGAGTCGGTTGTTTTCCCATCACCAAGCGCCGTTCTACCAGTTCAACTATCGTGGGCTCGTGGCCACGAATGTTGGCAACACGACCGGAGGTCTTCAGGGCGTGGTGGAAACCGGTCGGACCTTTAGCAAAAACGGATCGGCGGGCGCGGCGTCCGAATTTCTCGCCGCCAATCTCCTTTTTTCGGGCGGCCCCGACAGCGGCGTTCGCTGGGGGCTCGTCAACATCGGCGAAGGCAACGACCAGACCACAGTCCCGGCATCCATCAACGGGGCGGGCGACGTGGGATTTACCAACTACCTCTACGATGTCCCGCGCCGGAATCGTCCGATCCGTTCGTTGGGCCAGCTACAGCACCTGAGTCCCTCCGGATTTATCCCGCCGGGGGTATCGAACTTCGAGTCAGGCTCGAACGTCCGCGGCCCTATCGTTGTGAACAACTGGCAGGTAAACTACCCGGTTTCAAACTCTTACCCGCATCCGCGAGTTCGGCGTGAACAGGTCTTCGGCGCGTTGCCCGAGCACAGTTATCATTACGACGGTTCCTTCCTCTGGAACCACGTGCTTTGGGACCGTTTTCATTTTTCGACCTATCCTCAATCTGGCGCCTTCACTTTCACCCCCGGCAACAATCTGCCCAACGCCCGATACCGCCCGTTTCGCGACACCCGGGTCGTGCCGTGGGATGACGAAGCGTCTTTTCGTGGCGATGGAAATGCCGCGACCGCGATAAACGGGCGCCTGCCCGCCAAGAACCTGCTCCTGGACGGGGCGTTCAACATCAACTCGACCTCGGTCGAGGCATGGAAGGCGCTGTTCTCCAGCTTGAGGGACGTTCAAGTTGGCTCGCATAGCGGCACCACGGGGCCTTTCTCCCGCACGCTCACGCCGGCCGGCGGCACCGATTCAGCTCCACAGCGGGGGCGCACTCCGGAGTCTTGGAACGGCTTTCGCGACTTGAGCACCGCCGAGATCGAATCGCTCGCGCAGGAAATGGTTCTCCAAGTCCGCCGAAGAGGGCCGTTCCTCAGTCTCGCAGACTTCCTGAACCGGCGACTTGTCGCCGGTCGCAACAGCACCGCGACTCCTTCACCGCATCCCGATCCGTTGAGCCTCGGCTTGTCTGGTGCGCTGCAGGCCGCGCTGGACCGCTCGGTGAATCTGACCGCCCATATCCATTCGAACTTCCGGGTGCAGACAAAGGCCTTCGTGAGGGAGGTGGGCGCCCAAAACAACGTTAACCACAATGCGATGCGGGACTTCGATTATCGGATGCCCCACGCCCTGGTCGGTCATCCGAGCCATGTCTTGCAAGGGGATGTGCTGTCTTCCCTCGGCGCTGCGCTCTCCGCGCGGTCCGACACCTTTGTCATCCGCACCTACGGCGACGCCTACAACGCCGCTTCGGGTGAGGTGACCGGTCAGGCCTGGTGCGAGGCGGTCGTTCAGCGCCTCCCCGACTACGTCGATCCGTCCACCGACGCGACCGCGCTTCCGGTGGCGGGCTCGGACAACGAAAAATTCGGCCGACGCTACCAGATCGTCAGCTTCCGCTGGCTCGGCCCCGAGGATATTTGACATGCACTTCGCTCGTCTTGCCCGACTGTTCACCTGCGTATTCGTGGGGCTGATACTTTTCACGACTCTGGTGTCGTTTGCGCAATCCGTCCCGCCGCCGCCGGCGCGCCTGCGTTTCCTTTTCCTCGACGAGAGCCCCGGCTTCTACGCGCTTAAGCTGGACGACAAAAATTTCCGTCAGGTCAGCGCCAATCCCTACGAGATCAGCGCGCCCTATGTTCCGGGCTCCACCGCCCCGATGGAGATATACAAGGTATCGAGCACGGTCGATCCCGTCACCGGTGTTCCCCGGCGCATCAAGATCGCGACTTTCTCGCCGCCCAACAGCACGCCTTCGGCGCTGGTGGTGGTCACTCCGAGACCGCCGGCCACCCCTGATGCGCCTCTGGATTTCAAGGTGGAGATCATCGACTGCAACCCAGCCGATTTCCCTGGGGGGTCGATTCGTGTAGTGAACCGCGGCCGCGGCAATCTGGCGGCGCAGTTTGGCGCAACTCGAATCACGGCCCAGCCCGGCGAGACGAAGGTGGTTACGCCCGTCGCGGATGCTCGGAACCGCATACTCAGCAAGGTGGCGGCCGAGGAGGCGAGCGGCTGGCAAATGCTCTCCAGCACTTTTGTCGTGCTGCGTCCCGACGAACGCGTCTTCGGCATTTTCGTCTATTCCCCGGGCGGCCTGCGCCACACGCGCACCCCGCAGGAGATTGCCGAGTTCGGCCCACCGCCTCCCGGCCACTTCTGGCTCACCTTCTCCGACTCCCTCTGAGGCCCCGCCATGTCCTCCGCTCCCGCCCCCGTTTCGTTTTTTCGCCGTCTCCGCACCGGCGTGCCGCTGCTCATCACCATCGCCGTCCACGTCGTGCTCGTCGCCATCGCCGGCGCCATCGTCGTCCAGCAAAACATGGCCGAGAAGAAAAAGACCTTCGAGGCCGCCGCGCTCGGCGAACGCGCCAATCAGCAGGTCGAGCACCGCCTCCAGGTCGCCCGCCGTGGCGGCGCCTCCGGCGGCGCGTCCAATCCCATCTCCGCCAACCGCATCTTCTCCACCGCGCAGGGCGCGATCTCCATGCCCGAGATGCCCGACCTGCCCTCCACCGGCGTCGGTGGCTTCGGCGGCTTCGGAGGCATGGGCTCCGGCGTCGGCCTCGGTGCCGGCACCGGCATGTCCACCTCCCTCGGCGCCGGCACCGGCCTCGGCGGCCGCGGCTTCATGTCGCTCTCCTTCCTCGGCATGAGCGACGTCCGCGCCCGCAAGGTCGTCTTCGTCGTCGATATCGGCCCCGGCCTCCTCGACATCCGAAAAGGCGGCATCCGCGCCTTCGAGATCATGCGCCAGGAAATCTCCCGCCTCGTCGCCGCCCTTCCGCCCACCGCCGAGTTCAACGTCGTCTTCTTCGCCACCGACCAGATCCGCCTCTTTTCCCCCGCGCTCCAGCCCGCCACCGCCGACAACAAAAAGACCTTCTTCTCCTGGCTCGCGCCCATCAACGCCGACCTCCAGTCCCTCGGCACCCGCTCCATCCCCGCCTCCTCGCCCCGCTGGCGCCGCCCCGCCGACGACTCCCTCAAGCTCGACGAGGACTACCGCCCGCCTCTCTGGATCAACGCGCTCCACGCCGGGCTCGAGCAGCAGCCCGACACTATCTTCCTCATCACCGGCAGCGCCGCCCCCGGCTCCCGTGAGGCCAGCGCCGCCTCCGTCGAGCGCTCCCGTCGCGAACGCGAACGCCGCATCGCCGAGCTCGTGCGCGAAGGCTACGACCTCCCCGCCATCGCCGCCGCCCGCTCCCGCGCGCTCAACAAGCTCCGCGCCGATTTCAACGCGATCAACCGCCAGCTCGTCGCGCAAAACCGCGACCCCTTCGTCATCGGCAACGACATCCGCCGCGTCCTCGCCGCCGACTTCCAGGCCGCCCTCAAACGCGCCGGCTTCACCCTCACCGTGGACCGCACCGGCTGGACCGACAAAGCCGGCAACCTCATGTGGGACACCCCTTCTTCCGCCGACGCGCCCGCCCCCAGCGGCCCCAGCTACACCGACGTCCCCTTCACCGACACCATCGCCCACGTCGCCCGCCTCCAGGCCGGCCTCGTGCGCGAGCGCGTCACGCTCAACCTCTTCCTCTTCGCCGGCCCCGAAGAGAAACCCGTCACCGCCGAGAAAAACCTCGGCACCCTCGCCAGCCGCAACGGCGGCCGCTTCAGCACCATCACCGCCAAACGCCTCGAAGAAATCCAGGCCGCCTCCGCCGCTTCCCCCTCTTCATGATCCGCACCAAACTCGCCTTCCTCCTTGCCTGCGCCTGGCTCGTCGGCCTCTTGCCCGGCTCCGCTCCGCTCGCCTCCGCCGCGCCGCCCGCCTTGCCCGTCCTCAACGGCGACTTCGACAAGACCGACGCCGCCGGCCTCCCCGAGGCCTGGTCCGCCCCCAAGCCCGAGGGCAAGATCGGCGTCGAGCGTGAAGGCGGCCTCGCCTACCTCCGCCTCGTCTCCACCGCGCCCAACCAGCTCGTGCTCGTCACCCAGTCCGTCGCCATCCCCGCCGACGCGAAGGGCCTCGTCGTGCAGGCGCGCTTCCGCACCGCTAACGTGAAGTTCGGCAAAGATTTCCTCTGCGACGCCCGCGCCCGCTTCGCCTTCCTCGACGATTCCGGCAAATCCATCGGCAAGAGCCCGTCCGACATCATCTTCAGCGCGCAGGCCAAAACTTGGACCGACATCGAGCGCAAGTATCTCGTCCCCGAGGGCGCCACCACCTTCAGGATCAACGTCTGCCTCAACCGCCCCGCCTCCGGCACCCTCGACCTCGACTCCATCCGCGTCGTCCCCATGGATCCCGCCGAGGTCGCCGCCCTCGCCGAGGCCCCGCTCATCGCCCAGCGCCAAAAGGCCGCCGACGAGGAGGAAGTGCAGCGCCTGCTCACTCTCCCGCCCATCACCCGCCCGCTCAAGGTCTCCGGCAACAAGCTTGTCGATGACCGCGGCCGCCACGTCATCCTCCAAGGCGTCAACGTCCCCAGCCTCGAGTGGTCCGCTCGCGGCGAGCAGGTGCTCCGTTCCGCCAAGGTCGCGCTCGTGGACTGGAAGGCCAACGTCCTCCGCGTCCCCGTGCACGACGCCTACTGGTTCGGCCGCGGCAAGGGCAAGGAGACCTCCAACGACGCCGAGGCCTACCGCGCCCTCGTGGACGACCTCGTGAAAATCACCGCCGGCCAAGGCGCCTGGCTCATCCTCGACCTCCACCTCTTCGGCGGCCCGCAGGCCAACGCCGTCGAGTTCTGGCAAGACGCCGCCGCGCGCTACAAAAACCACCCCGCCGTCCTCTTCGATCTTTTCAACGAGCCCACCGGCATCACCTGGGAGCTCTGGCAAAAAGGCGGCCCCCGCGAGGTGAAGGACAAAAAGACCGGCGAGGTCTCTACCGTGCAGGTCGTCGGCATGCAGGCGCTCATCGACGCCGCCCGCTCCACCGGCGCCAAGAACGTCGTCATCGCCAGCGGCATGAGCTACGCCTACGACCTCAGCGGCGTGCTCGAGGGCAAGGCCCTCTCCGACGGCGGCGGCAACGGCCTCGTTTACGCCACGCACTTCTACAACTGGCACCGCGGCTGGGACAAAAAATTCCTCTCCCTCGCCTCCCGCTACCCGATCCTCGTCGGCGAGTTCGGCGCCGACGTGAAGAAGATGAACTTCATCCCGGCCAACCAGCAGGAGGATCCCTACACCTGGATGCCCGACGCCCTCGGCATGATCCAAAAATACCAGCTCAACTGGACCGCCTTTTCCTTCCACCCCAAAGCCACCCCCGTGCTCATCAAAGACTGGACCTACGAGCCCACGCCCTTCTTCGGCGCCTTCGTGAAGGACGCCCTCGACGGCAAGAAGTTCGAGTCCACCCGCCTGCGCTGAGCCGCTCGCGCGCGCCGCGCCTCCCCATCGCGCCGCCACGCATCCTCCTCCCGCGCCCGCCCCTCCCGACGGGGCGCCGAGCCACTGCTTTCGCCTGCCTCCACCCCCCAACCCAAAAACAGATGCACCTACCCCCGCATGCCCGCCCGAAGCGCCCCCGCTTCGCTCCCGCCCTGCTCGCCGCCGCCCTCTCGCTCGCCTGCGCCGCCTCGGCGCGCGCCGCCGATTGGTATCTCGCCGCCGATCAGGCCAGCCCCCACAGCTGGAACACGCTCTCCGCGTGGAAATCCTCGCCCGACGGCTCCGGCTCCTCGCCCGCCGCCCTCTTGGCCGGCGACACCTACGCCACCAACAACAAGATCCTCCGCACCCCCGAAGGCTCCGCCGACGCCACCTTCGCCGGCGGCCTGCTCCGGCTCACCGGCGCCTCCGGCGTGCTCGCCCTCAAGACCAACTCGCCCTTCGCCGCCATCGTGCCCGAGCTCGAGGTCTCCGGCGGCAAGATCGTCAACTACAACGGCGGCGTCACCCGCCTCTCCGTCGGCCGCCTCGACGCGCTCGCCGACACCTCCACCCAGATCGCCAGCGCGAGCGGACGCACCGTGGACCTCGCCGTCACCGGCAAGCTCGTCGGCTCCGGCGAGCTCCGCGTCGCCGGCGGCGGCAGCACCGCCCGCCTCTCCGTCGCCGACGCCATCGGCTTCACCGGACAACTGCGGGTCAGCGGCGGCACGCTCGATTTCGACGCGCCCTGGGCCTCCTCCGGCGCGCTCGTCATCGACGGCGGCGTGCTCGCGCTCGACCAGCCGGTCACCGTCGCCGCGCTCACCATCAACGGCGCGCCCTACGCCGCTGGCACGCACGGCCCGGCCCAGTTCGCCGCCGCCGGCCACTCCGCGCAGGTGACCGGTAGTGGCGGATCCATTACAGTCGCCCCGCCGACCACTTGGTATCTCTCGGCCAACCAGCCCCAATACCAAAACTGGGACCAGCTCTCGGCCTGGAAGTCCGCCGCCAACGGCACCGGCTCCAGCCCGACCGTCATCCGCCCCATCGACACCTTCGACCTCAACGGCTTCGACGTGCGCACCTACGACGGCAACCACTCCAAGCGCTTCGAGGGCATCCTCCGCAGCGTCTCCAGCGCGAGCGACCTCATCATCAAGACCACGAGCGGCGCCAAATCCACCGTCCACCACTTGATCGCCTCCGCCGGGCCCAACAGCAACGCCGGGCGCATCAACCACAACACCTCCGGCGTCGTCTACCTGCGGCTCGACACCTTCGAAAACCTCGCCGGCAGCTACACCGTCTTCTCCGACGCCAACAACAACCGCACCCTCGATCTCTCCATCGGCCGCCTGCTCGGCCACGGCATCACCCGCTTCGAGGGCGGCGGCGGACACCGCATCTCCATCGACGACGCCACCGCCTACACCGGCGCGCTCACCCTCGCCTCCGGCACCTTCGACTTCAACAGCGACTTCAGCTCCGCCGGCACCTTCGTCGTCGGCGCCTCCTCCAACGTCGTGCTCGACCAGGCCCTCACCTTCACCGGTCTCACCGTCGTCGGCCAGGAGTATCCGATCGGCCACTACCCGCTCTCCGATCTCCAGGCGGCCCATCCCGGCCGCTTCACCGGCACGAGCGGCGGCTCCATCACTGTGCGCGGCCCGCTCGACTGGTATCTCACCACCGGCCAGGTCAACCCGACCGACCACTGGCACCTGCTCGCGCACTGGAACTCCGCCTCCGACGGCTCCGGCTCCGCGCCCGGCTCGATCAACCCCATCGACAACTACATCAACCAGACCAGCAACCGCACCGTCCGCGCGCCCTCCGTCGCGTCCACCTTCGGCGGCGGCGCCCTCGTGCTGCGCTCCGGCGGCCGCCTCATGCTCCGCGCCCCGGCCGGCGCCGTGACCTCCATCCCCACGCTCGACACCGGCGGCGGCGCCTCGATCTACAACGGCCCCGTCGGCGTGCAGCAGATCCTCGATGTCGGCCGCTGGACCGCCACCGCCGGCACCACCACCCTCACCACCAACACCGGCGGTTCCGGCGGCTCCTTCGACCTCCGCGTCCACCACCTCCGCGGCCCCGGCAACATCACCCTCGCCAGCGGAAGCGCCGCCCTGCTCAAGGTTGACCACGGCGCGCAGTTGACCGGCACCTTCACCGTCGGCACCGGCTCCTCCCTCGCCCTCGGCCAGACCCTCGGCCTCGGCGGCCCGCTCGTCCTCCAGTCCGGCGCCACCGTCGCGCTCGGCCAGCACTGGCTCTACGTCCGCGCCCTCACCGTCGCCGGCGTCAGCAAGGCGCCCGGCATCCACTCCGTCGCCTCCCTCGGCTCGGCCTTCAGCGGCACCGGCAGCGTCGTCGTTTACACCCCGACCTCCGATTCGCCGCAGATGTTCGGCGTGAACCTCGCCGGCGCCGAGTTCGCCGGCCATGCGTTCTGGCAAAACGATCCCGCCGTCTGGCAGTATTACAAGGACAAGGGCCTCACCCTCGTGCGCCTGCCGATCAAGTGGCACCGCATCCAGTCGAGCCTCTCCCAGCCGGTCAGCTTCACCAAGCTCGACGAGTGCATCGCCCAGGCCACGGCCCACGGCATGAAGGTCATCATCGATATGCACGACTACGCCGACTACGGCGGCGCTGGCAAAATCGGCAGCTCCGCCGTGCCGGTCAGCGCCTTCGTCAATCTCTGGACGCAGATCGCCGAGCACTACAAAAACAACGACACGATCTACGGTTACGACCTCATGAACGAGCCCCAGGGCATCAGCCCCGAGCTCTGGGCCGACGCCGCCCAGCAGGCCGTGATCGCCATCCGCAAGATCGACGCCAAGCGCTACATCCTCGTCGAGGGCATGGGCGCCTCCAACGCCCAGCACTTCCGGTCGGATTCCACCTCCTCGAATCGCTTCCTCGACATCCGCGACCCGATCGGGCGGCTCGTTTATTCCGCGCACTCCTACTGGGATTACCAGGGGATCGGCGGCGACGGCATCTACCAATCCAACGACGTGCCGCACCCCCAGATCGGCGTGAACCACGTGCGGCCCTTCGTCGAGTGGCTGAAGAACGAGCGCCCCTACGCCTTTGGCAACATCGGCGAGTTCGCCGTGCCCAACAACTACCACCAAGCCGGCTGGAACGAAGCCTTGGGCAACTTCCTCCAGTATCTTCGCGACAACGGCCTGAGCTCCACCTACTGGGCCGGCGGCGCCAACTGGTCTCACCCCGCGCCGACCGTCTGCCACCCGCATTCAAGCGTGAACGGCGGCGGCGACAAGCCGCAGATGAGCGTGCTCGAGCAGTTCAACAACGAGTAAGCCGCCGCTTCTCGTGAGATCAGGATGAACCACCGGGGCACGGAGACACGAAGCGCGATCACGCGGCG
>JAUWBD010000246.1 GCA_030605125.1 Verrucomicrobiota bacterium
GGCCATGTATTCGAGGGCCTTGGTGGGATTGATGTATTCCGTGGCGGCGTTGAGCGCGAAGGGCATGAGGCAGACGTTGAAGCCCTTGGTGATCGCGGGGAGCTGCTCGTAGGGCTGGCCGCCGAGCCAGTGGAGGTTGGGTCGCCGCGGGAAGTCGGCGGCGTCCACCTTGCAGGCGGGGCCGACCATCACGACGTGCCAGTCGGAGCGCGCGTCGGCGAGCCGCGCGACGAGCGCGTAGTCGATGCGCTCGTCGATGACGCCGAAGTAGCCGAGCACGGGCGCGCCGGGGCGGGCCTTGATCGCCTCGCGCAGGCAGGGGGCCACGGGGAGGGAGGCGGAGCGCGCGGCGCCGAAGTGGTCGCAGTCCACGCCGGTGCCGTAGAAGTGGCAGTTGGGGTTCAGCGGGAGGCGCTTGTCGCGCATCTTGCGCCCGCCGCAGAAAACGACGTCGGCGAAGGTGAGCAGCGCGCGCTCGCGGTCGAGCAGGCCGGCCGGCGGGTCCTTGAACTGCGAGAGCTCGTCCATGCAGTCATACACGATGGCGCGCTCGCCGAGCCAGCCGGCGTAGGCGGTGACGGCCATGGGGTCGTTGAACCACAGCACCGGGCGCTGGAAGCGCCCGTGCAGCTCGCCGGCCAGCGTCTCGAGCACGAGACGGCGCCGCTCGAAATCGATGAAGGCGCCGTCGTGCCAGCGCGAGGCCGGCAGGTGGACGCGCAGGATGGTGACGTTGGGGTGGCCCTCCGGGGTGCGGAGCACGACCTCGCCGGCGGGCACGTCCACGCAGTGCGTCTCGACGAAAAGCAGCGGGTGGCGGCGGGCGAGGCGGGAGAGAAACTGCTGCGGGCGTTGCCAGACCCAGTCCCAGCTCAGGTGACAAAACGCGATGATCGAGAACCCGGGATCGGCACGGCCGAAAACGGAGATGCTCTTGTCGCTGCGCGGTCGCGTCTGGGCGTCGAGAAATCCAGGGCTGCGCGCGGCGTTG
Organism: Verrucomicrobiota bacterium; assembly: GCA_030605125.1. Taxonomy (GTDB): domain Bacteria; phylum Verrucomicrobiota; class Verrucomicrobiia; order Opitutales; family Opitutaceae; genus IMCC26134_A. The sequence continues at coordinate 992 of JAUWBD010000246.1, forward strand.
CCGGAGAATCCACCGAAAGAGAATGCGAGATTGGCGGCCGATGAGGGTGATAGCGACATGGGGAGAACGGGTTCAGCGCACGGGTCCCCGAGGAGGCCCGGCAAAGGTTGAGGTTGATTGGATGGGAAGGAACCGAGGTCTGCCCTAGCCCCGAGCGTGCCAGCGGCGGCGGGGCTTTTGCCCTTCCTTGGTGCCCAGCGGCTTGCGGGATTTATTCACAAGGAGCGGCGGGGGGCGCGGGTGCGGAACGCAACTTCAACCGGGCGCGGGGGTGGGCGGAACGCACCTTTCACCGGGCGAAGCGGAGCTCGCCGGCCGCGGCGCCGGTGGTGTGAGCGCGGGGAGGCGCGCGTGGGCGGGCGGCTTGCGAAACGGGGACTTTGCGCAAGTTGTCCGGCGCATGGTTCTTCAGCATTTCGAGCGCAGTGTAAGCTTGCCCGTCCCGGCCGCGGCCGCCTTCGCCTGGCATGAGCGGGCGGGCGCGCTGGAACGGCTCATTCCGCCGTGGGAAAAGGTCGAGCTGGTTGCGCACGAAGGAGCACCGCTGCGGCCGGGCTCGCGGGTCACGCTGCGTGCGAAGGTGGGGCCGGTGACGAGCGAGTGGGTGGCGGAGCACCGGGAGTATGAGCGGGGCAAACTGTTCTCGGACGTCGCGCTGCGCGGGCCCTTCGCGCACTGGGAGCATCGTCACGAGTTTTCGGATACGGCGGAGGGAGGCTGCGTGCTCCGCGACCGGGTGAGCTACGCGCTGCCGGGCGGAGCGGCGGGCCGCGGGCTCGCGGGCGGGCTGGTGCGCCGGCGCCTCGAACGGCTTTTTCGCTGGCGGCATGTGACCACGCGCGACGACCTGCGCTTCGAGCTCGACCACGCCGGGGCGCGGCGGCTGCGCGTGCTGGTGAGCGGCGCCTCGGGCCTGATCGGCCGGGCGCTCGCGCCTTTCCTGCGCACGCAGGGGCACGAGGTGCTCAGGCTGGTGCGTCGCGAGGCGCGGGGGGCGGATGAGGTGGAGTGGCGGCCGGAGACGGGCGTGGTCGGGCTGGCGCAGGCGGGCGAGATCGACGCCGTGGTGCACCTGGCCGGCGCCGGAATCGCCGATAAACGCTGGACGGCGGCGCGGCGCGCGGAGATCCGCGACAGCCGGGTGCGGGGCACGCGCCTGCTCGCCGAGGCGCTGGCGGCGCGGGCGAGGCCGCCGCGCGTGGTCGTGGGCGGCTCGGCCGTCGGCATCTATGGGGACTCCGGCGACCGGTGGCTCGATGAAACGAGCCCCGCGGGCGAGGGATTTCTGGCCGAGCTGACGCGCGATTGGGAGGCGGCCTGGGCCCCGCTCGAGGCGGCCGGCACGAGACGGGTTTACCTGCGCACGGGCCTCGTGCTGTCGCCGGCCGGCGGGGCGCTCGCGAAGCTCCTCACGCCCTTTCGTCTCGGCCTCGGCGGTCGGGTGGGGCACGGGCGCCAGTGGTGGTCCTGGATCAGCATCGACGACGAGATCGGCGCGATCGCGCATGCCCTCGTGACGGAGGGCCTGCGCGGGCCGATGAACGCGGTGGCGCCGAAGCCGGCGACGGGCGCGCAGTTCGCCGCGGCCCTGGGCCGTGTGTTGCACCGGCCGGCGGTGTTGCCCGCGCCGGCTTTCGCCTTGCGCGCGGCGCTGGGCAAGGGGCTGGCCGACGAGGCCCTGCTCGCGAGCCAACGCGTGCGCCCGACGGCCCTGGCGGCCTCGGGGTATCGCTTCCGTCACGATAACCTCGACGCGGCGTTGCGCCACGTAGCGGGGCGGGTTTGCTGAGGGGTTTCTCCCAGATCCATGCATCTCCACACAGTCATCGTCGGCGCCGGCATCTCGGGTCTCCTCCTGGCGCGCATCCTCCACGACCATGGCGCGCGGGTGACGGTGCTCGAAAAAAGCCGCGGCTTCGGCGGGCGCCTCTCGACGAAGCGCGTGGGCGACGCGGTCTTCGACCAAGGCGCGCAGTATTTCACGGTCAAGGACCCGCGCTTTGCGGCCTGGGTGGAGAAGTGGGAGCGCGCGGGATTGGTGGCGCCCTGGCCGGGCACGGAGCCCACGCGCTACATCGGGCGGCCGAGCATGACGGCGGTGCCGAAGGCGCTGGCCGAGGGGCTGGACGTGAAGCGCGAGCACAAGGTGACCGCGCTCGGGTGCTGCGGGGACCATTGGTGCGTCGATGTGGAGAACCACGGCTGCATGCGCGCGGAGCGGCTCATCCTCACGGCGCCGGTGCCGCAGTGCCTCGCGATGCTAAAGGCGGGCGATTTCGTGGTGCCGGAGCCTCTGCTCTCGCGACTCCGCGCGGTGAGCTACGACCCGTGCCTGGCGCTGCTCGTCACCGTGGCGGGTCGCACGCGCCTCCCGGCGACGGGGCTGCGGCGCGAGCACGGCGCGATCCGCTGGGCGGCGGACAACCAGGCCAAAGGCGTGTCGCCGAATGTGACGGCGGTGACCCTGCACCTTTCGCCGGAGTTTTCAGCCGCGCACTACGGGCGGACCGAGGCGGAGGTGCTGGATCTCGTGCGCGCGGAGGCGGAAGAGTTGATCGGCGCGCCGATCGTCGGTGCGACCCTGCACCGGTGGAAATTCAGCCACGTGCGGGAAACGTTTCCCGAGCCCTTCGTGTGGTGGCCCGAGGAGTCGCTGGGATTTGCGGGCGACGCCTTTGGCGGGCCGAAGGTCGAGGGCGCGGCGATATCGGCGATCTCGTTGGCGGAGCGGGTGAAGGAAGAGTTGGATGCGGAGGGCTGAGTCGCGGCGCGGCCTTGACCGGTCCGAAAGGGCTGGCGCCCGTAGGGGACACACCCGGAGAACGTGAACGGGAAGAGCTCCTAGGCGGCATCCGGTGACAGCCCTAGCCTGCGGGGGATTGACCCCCGTGCACAGGGGAAGCGCTGGCAGCGAAGCTAGGCTTATCGCTTGGATTAAGATAAGGGGGGGACCGCCTGCCGTAAATCACGCGTCAAGAGTAGTCTGGTCGCGTGCACTTCGCCGCGATCAAGACGCTGATGAGAATCGCCGCCTTCGGGTGGGCGATCTCGGGGGCGGCTGCGGCGGTGGCCGCGCCAGCCAAGGCGAATATCGCGGGGCCGGTGGCGGTGGCCGATCTCGGATCGGTGTTGGCCGATGCGCATCGGATCGCCAAGCCCACGGGCGGCCTCGTGGTGCGCGTGACGGGCGTATCCATGCTGCCCTACTTCGGGGAGGGATCGGTCCTCGTGCTGCGGCGCGCGGCTCCCGAAGCGCTTCGGGAGGGCATGCTGGTCGTTTACCGCAACCGCTTTGACGAGCTCGTGGCGCACCGGGTGGAGCGTCGCGACGAGAACGGTGCGTGGGTGATGCGCGGCGCGAACAACGCGAGCGAGGACAGCACCCGCGTGACGGCGGAGAACCTGCTCGGCGTGGTTTACGTGACGCTGCACTCCGACGGCCGCGAGGCCGCCACGGGGGCGACGGTGGCCGGCGCGATGCGGGAGAGCACTCCTCTGGCCCTCGCGGCACCGGCGCGGTAGCTCAGGGCGTCTTGCGCAGCGTGCGGACGTAGAGCTGCTCGACCTTGGCGCGGGCCCAGGGCGTCTTGCGCAGGAAGACGAGGCTGCTCTTCACGCTCGGATCGTGTTGGAAGCAGCGCACCGGGATCTCCTCGCCGAGGCGGGCCCAGCCGAGGCGCTCGACGAGCGTCGTGACGATGTGCTCGAGCGTCTTGCCGTGCAGGGGATCGCGGGCGGACTGGTCCATGGCGTTCAGGCGGCGGCGGGCCACCAGCGGTAGAGGAAAAAGTAAACGAGCACGCCGGTGACGCTCACGTAATACCAGATCGGATACGTAAAACGCGCCCAGCGTTTGTGGTCCTCGTAGCGGCCCTTGAAGGCGAGGTAGAAGGTGCGCGGCACGAGGTAGGCGATGGCCATCGCGAGGATCACGTGGGTGATGAGCATCACGTAGTAAACGATCCTGATCGCGCCCTCGCCGCCGAACTGGGTGTGGATGGCCTCGCCCGCGCCGGCGGCGGCGCCTTTCAGGGCTTTGTGGGAGAGGTAGCCAATCAGAAACACGGCCGAAACCACGCCGGCC
>JAUWBD010000236.1 GCA_030605125.1 Verrucomicrobiota bacterium
GGCCGGCGTGGAATTCGACCAACATCAGGGCCTGCGACGGGGCGCCGACGGAGTTCAGGCGCCGGGGGATGTTGCGATTTTCGGAGCCGAGGACCGGCTGCATGGCCGGGTAGGCGTAGGCGTAGCTGCGGCCGGCGTTGCGGCGTTCGTAGTCGCTTCCGGCGGCGCCGGCGGAGTCGTTGATCGCGCGGGCCCGGGTATCGTCGGGACAGGTGAACAGCTTGGGCGGGGCGGAGAGCACGCCGCTGTCGACGAGCTGTTTCGACCAGACGCCGAGGCCGCCTTGCGAGCTGCTCACGAACAGGGCCGGTGCGGCGCCCTTGTGGTCGTTGGCGAAGAGCAGGATCGCGAGCGAGGTCTGCCGCAGGTTGGAGAGGCACTCCGTCCGACGGGCGGCGGAGCGCGCGCGCCCCACCGTCGCCATGATGATCGCGGAAAGCACGCCGATGACGGCGATCACGGTGAGCAGCTCGATCAGCGTGAAGCCTCGAGACCGGACCCGGGGCGCATGGGGCGTGCGCGAGTGCATCGCGTGGTCCTCAGCGGACGGAGCCGGAGCGGCGTTGGCGACGCAGCACCACGCCGCCGAGCGCGACGACGCCGGCGAGGGCCGCGGCGGAGGAGGGCTCGGGGATGGCGTAACCATTGATCGCGACCTCGTAGATGTAGCCGCCGTAGGAATTGCCTCCGATGTTCGTCGCCAGGTCCATTTCAGGCCGGAAAATCACATACTGCGCGCCGACCGACGTGCCCGAGAAAGTGAGCTGGCCCAACGTGGCGCCGCCCACGGCCGTGGCGGTGTCGAACAAAGTCAGGCCGGCGTCGCCCACCAGCGAGGGATTGCCCGTGGAGGTGAACACCTGCTGCGTGTTCGCCACGGTCTTTCGGAAACGCCAGCCGGCTGCGTCCGTGTAGGTAACCACGACCGAAGTGATCACGTAATTCGCCCCCAGATCGAACACGATGTCGAATTGGCCCCCGTGGGGGCTGGCCGAATGGGTGCCAGCACTCACTTGCTCGACGTTGATCCAGCCGCGCACCTCGCTCGCGTTGCTGTTGTCGGTCAGTTCGCCGACGCCGAAGGAGATCGGGGCGCCGTTGGAGCCGTTGTCCACCAGGGTGCCGTCGAGGCCGAGCGTGGTGGCGCCGGCATAGGTGTGCAGCTCGCCGCCCGGATAGAACATCGTGGTGAACGGGGTGATCGTCTCGCCGGCGGCGTTGCCGCGCGCGTAGTAGGTGTAGGTGCCCGCCTGGCGGACGGTCGCGTCCTGCGTGAGGTTGATCGAGGTTTGGGCGAACACGGACGAGGCGGCGAGGGCGGCGCTCGCGGCGAGGGCGGAGCGAAGCGAAACGAAGGCTGGCGTGAGGAAGGAGGACATGAGGTCGCGGGGTTGTTGGATCGGGCCGGAGACGTTCTCGGGCCTGGTTCGAGCAGATGAGGATTGACCCCCGGCCTCAATCGCACCGACGTCTGACACGTCAGATGCCCGCGCCCCGATCTTCCGCCCCGCCCTCGATTCGCGAGCTCGCCGCCAAGCTGGGCGTGAGCCGCACCACGGTGTCGCTCGCCCTGCGCAACGACCCCTGTGTCGCGCCCGACACGCGACGGCGCATCCTCGACGTCGCGCACCGCGCGGGCTACCGCTCGAACGCGCTCGTCAACGCGCTGATGGCGCAGGTGCGCCAGGGCCAGCGCCTGAAGCCGACGGGCGAGGTGGTGACCTATCTCACGGCCTACGAGCGGGAGAACGACTGGAAGGCCATCCCCTCGGTCGTCGCGCAATACGAGGGCGCGCGCGAACGCGCCGCCGAGCTCGGTTTCAAGGTTGAGATCATGTGGATGGGAACGCGCGGGGTGCAGTCCGCGCACATCGCGCGCGTGCTCGCGGCCCGCGGCATCCGCGGCTCCATCCTGGCCCCGCTCGCGATCGATCACCACACGCTCGAGCTCGCGTGGAACGACCACACCACCGTCGCGATCGGCTACTCCTTTCGCCAAGTGGCGCTTCACCGCGCGGTGCACCACAACATGAACGCCGCCTTCGCCTGCTACGGCAGCCTCCGCCGGCTCGGCTACGAGCGCATCGGCTTGGCGATGCACGAGGCGGACGACGCCCGCGTGCACAATTTTTGGATCTCGGGCTATCTGGGCAGCCAGCGCGTTCATGGCGGCGAGCGGCTGGCGCCCTGTCTCTTCTCCGACTTTTCCAACCCCAAACCCTTCCTAGCGTGGTATCGACGGGCCAGGCCGGACGCCATCATCGGCATCTGGAGACACCTGCCGCTCACGTGGCTGCGCGAGGCGGGGGTGGACGTGCCGCGCGAGGTGGCCTTTGCCAGCCTCGACATCGGCGACGCCGCGGTCGGCGAGATCGCCGGCATCGTGCAGGACAACCGCAACGTCGGCATGGCGGCGATGGACGTGCTGGCCGGTCAGCTTTTTCGCAACGAGATCGGCGTGCCCGCGGTGCCGAAGGTGACGATGATCGAGGGAGTGTGGATGGACGGGGCCACCGCGCCGCGACGCGCCGAAGTCGCACGCGGCGACGGCCAGACCTGACGTGTCCGGAGCCGGCGGCGTTGCCGGACGGAGGGTGAGAACGACCTGCTGGGCCAGCAGCGGCTCCTGTTTTCGGCGCGTCGCGCCGGGGTGGCCGCGAGCAACAACCCAACCCCTACCCCCATGAAATCTCGTCTCCAATCGAGGTCGCTGCGATCGACCTCCGGCTTCGTGCGTCTCGGCCTCTTGTTCGCCGGACTCTTTTTGGCGTTCGCTCCCGCTCGCGGCGACGTCGCGTCAATGAGTGAATTTGGCATCGCGGCGAAGCCCCAGAGTTATTCCGACCCCGACGCCTACTGCGACCACGTGATCGCGAGCGGTGTGAAATGGATCCGCCTCGCGCCCGAGTGGGGTTCGATCGAGACCGCCAAAGGCGTCTATAACGCGACCTACCTCGCCAAGCTCGACAACATCGTGAACCGGCTGACCGGTGAAGGCGTAAACATTCTGTGGATACTCTGCTACACCGCGCCCTGGGCCTCCTCGCAGCCGGGCCTGCCCTGGCCGGATGTCACCCGGCACAAGCCCGCGAGTTGGAGCGACTGGGGCGACTACGTCACCTTCATCGTCTCGCGCTACGACGGCAAAATCTCGCACTGGGAGGTGTGGAACGAGCCCGATCACCTCGGGTTCTGGAAAAGCAGCGTCGCCGATTACCACGCGCTCCTGGAGACCGCGCACGCGCGGATCAAGGCCGTGAACCCGTTCAACGTCGTCCTGCTCGGCGGGCTGGCGATGACCACCGGCACGACCACCTCCTACGGGCTCGGAACCTTCTTCGACCAGCTCATGGACATGGGAGCCGGTGCGCACTTCGACTTGGTGAACTATCACGCCTACGGAAACTACGCCCGCCACCTGGCCCTCTATCGGGGCATGATGGACGTGATCAACAAGCACGCCATCCAGGCGAAGCCGATCTGGATCACCGAGACGGGCTATTCGACCGAAGGCGATCCCTCAAGGGAGCCGATGAAGGCCGACATGGTGGACCAGATCCACCTCGGCAACCTGAGGTGGGAAAACGTCGAGCGCTACTTCTGGCACTGCTATAGCAACCCGGTGATGTCGCCTCCAAATCCGCTGGAGGAAAACTTCGGTCTCACCACCGCCACGCTCACGCCGCTCAAGGCCTTTCACCACTACCAAGCCCTCGGCGCCGCCGAGACCGATTTCGCGCTCCAGGCCGCCTACCCGGCGCTCACGCCGACGGTGCGCGCGCTCTATTATTTCCCGGCCTCGGGAGGCGACGGCAGCCATGTGACCGCGCTCGGCGACGACCGCCTGATCCCGGCCACGCGCTACATGTATTTCCGTGTCGCCGACGCCTGGCTCCACGATGGCAACGGCGGCATCGACACCGCCCTGGAGGTGGACGTGACCTTCCTCGACGCGGGCACGGGAAACTTCGCCCTGCAATACGACTCCGCCGCGAGCGCCTATCAGAGCGTCTCCGTCGCGCGCACCAACACCGGTCAGTGGAGGAAGGTGACGCTGGCCTTGAACGACGTGAAGTTCGCCAACCGCCAGAACAACGCCGCCGACTTCCGCCTCTACGCCGGAGGCTCCACCTCGCTCACCGTGCGCAAGGTGGCGGTGCGGAAACGCTTCAACCCGGCCTCCGTCGTGCTCAAGGCGACACCGGTCTTCAAACTGATCGACTACGTCGTCGCCGGCTCCGGCGAGGCGCACAATCCCGTGGCCACGATGGGCGGTGTGGAGTGCCGATCAATCACGGCGAACAATCGCTATTTCTACTTCCGTGTCAGTGACGCTCTCGCGCGGGCCGGGGACACCAGTATCGACGTGGCCATTACATTCTGGGACCTAGGCACCGACAAGCTGGCGCTGCACTACGCCGCGGTCGGAAACGCCTACAAGGCGATCAACATCACCAAGACCAACACCCAAGCTTGGCGGACGGTTACGCTGAGCCTGAGCGACGCTCACTTCGTCAACGCCCAGAACTACTCGGCCGACTTTCGCATCTCGAATGGTTGGGACGGGACACCGGAATACGTGCGCCGGGTGGATGTGACGGTCAACGGCACGGGCTTCGCCGCCTGGACGCGGAGCCAGGGGCTTCGTGGTGAACTGGCCGCGCCCGACGCCGATCCCGACGGCGATGGTTTGGCAAACCTATTGGAATACGCGTTGGGCGGAGCGCCGCTGATCGCGGACTCCACGGTGCGCGGCCCGCGGCTCGGATTGTGGAGCCAGGCCGTGGAGGCGCCGGAGCGCTATCTCTCCTTGCTGGCGCGGCGAGATCCTGCGGCGCGTGAGGTGCGCTTGTTTGCGGAGGTTTCGGACGACTTGCAGAGCTGGTTTTCCGGCCACGCGCATACGACGGTGATCGCGGACGCCCCCGACGTTTTCCACGCCCGGGACAACACTCCGCTCACCGAGGCGAGCAGGCGCTTCATGCGTTTGTCGGCCACGCGCTGACTGCTTCGCCTCAGCCTGCGGCGGTCGCCGCCCGCCGCAGCCAAAAGGCGTCGGCGCGGCCGCCGTAGAAGCGCTCAAGCGCGGCGTCCATCACGGCGGAGGTGCGGCGGGCGCTCGCGCCGGTGCTCGGGCAAAGCGACGCGTCGCCGGCGCGGAGGGCGTCCACGACGGTCTGGATGAGCGGCTGCTGCACGTGCGGCGGGTGCGGGATCGCGAAGGCCTCCTCCTCCGCGGCTCCGGCGCGGAGCAGGCGCACGGGCTCCTCGGCGAAACAGGCGAAGCGGATGCGGCCCGCCTCGCCGTGCAGCTCGATCACGTCCTCGCGGTGCGCGGCGGCGAAGTTCCAGTGGCCGACGCCGGGCGCGCCGTCGGCGGTG
>JAUWBD010000201.1 GCA_030605125.1 Verrucomicrobiota bacterium
GGGGGGGGGGGGGGGGGGCGGGGGTCTGGGTGGGGGGCCCCCCCCCCCCCGGGGGCCCGCGCCCCCCCCCCCCCCCGCGCCGGGGGCGGGCGCGACCTCGAGGGTGTAGCGGGTGCGCTCGGTGACGGCGGGCGCGGGGAACTCGATGGGGAACTCGGTCAGGGCGCGGCGGCCGGGGGCGACCTCGCCGCGGAGGCGGCCTTCGGTGGCGACGCGGCCGGAGACGTCGCGCAGGCGCCAGAGGGCGTCGATGGCGACGGCCTTGTCGGAGTCGTTGAGCACGATGAAGGCTTTGCGGACGGGGGCGCCGGCGAAGTAGAGGTGGTCCTTCTGGGTGAACCGCGTGTCGGGGCCGCCGATGTAGCCGAGCACGGGAGTGTTGGCGCGGAGGTAGGCCTGGGCGGCGGGCGGGGGCGGGTCGAACTCGGGGTTGGGGAAGCCGGTGGTGAGGCCGCGGCGCTCGGGCTGCGCCTTCTTGCCCTGGATGTTGTAGGCGTTTTCGCGGAAGACGTGGTGGGTGGAGAAGTTCACCCCGTAGCTGCGGTAGGAGCGCAGGATGTTCTCGATGTTGATCGAGTAGAGGCGCTGGGTGGCGGGCCACTCCATGAGCTGGTAGAAGGTGTGGCGGCCCCAGCGGGAGAAGCCGGCGTCCTCCTCCATGTGGTAGGCCTCCGGGCCGACGAGGCGGGCGAGGTTTTCGAGGTGGATCTTGGGCCAGAGGCCGCCTTGGGGCATCTGGTGCGCGATGTAGCGGATGAATTGGTGGCCGGCGAAGGGCACGCCGACCTCGGAGGGCCAGACGACCTTGCGGTCAGGGCCGGAGCGGAACCAGTAGTCCCAAAACTCCTCGCGTTCCTGGAGATCGAGGTTGTCGCAGAGGTAGAGCGTGGAGACCTGGATGGGCGAGTGGAGGCCGTTGTGGTTGGCGACGGCGCGGGTGGGATCGATCTCGCGCGCCATCTCGACGAGCTCGCGGAAGATCTCCACTCCTTGGCGCGGCGGACCGGAGAAGCGGTTGAGCGGGAAGTGCTCCCAGGAGCGGAAGTATTGCCCGGAGAACTCCGGGTGCATGGCGGCGAGGCTGTAGGGCGCATTGGAGGACCAGGCGATGACGGAGGGGTGCTCGCGAAGATCGCGGATGCGTTGCGCGACTTGTTCGCGGCGCTCGTCGCCATCCATGCGGGTGAGGCCGGAGCGCGGGTCCCAGATGTTGATGCGGACGAAGCTGCCGACGTTGGTGATGGAGAGGATGCCGGTCTCGTCGGCGGCGCGGAGGTGTTCGGAGCGGGTGAGGCGGGCGCCGGAGAAGCCCATGCGCTTGACCTGCTGCATGGCGAGGACGGCGCCGGCGTGGTCGTCCTTGGGAATCCCATACATGGCCCACACGTCGTCGCGGATGGTGACGGGGTGGCCGTTGAGCATGAACTGGCCGTCCTCGATCCAGACCTCGCGGAGGCCGACGCGGCGGGCGGGCGCGGCGACGGTTTGGCCGCCGGCCTCAGTGAGGCGGACCTCGTAGTGGTGGAGCACGGGCGACTCGCGGTTCCAGGTTTTCAGGCCTACGAGCGGAGTGGCGAGGGAGAGGTTCCAGGTGCCGTCGGCGGAGGCCTGGATGTCGGTGGCGGGGAAGGTGCGCGCGGCGGGAGCGTCGGCGGCGGGCGGGGCGATGCCCTCGACGAGACGGGCCTCGACACGGAGGGCGGCGCCGGGGGTGGCGGTGCCTTGAAGATCGATCTGCACGCGGTTCTCGCGCCACGAGGTGTGGAGAAAGGACTCGGTGACGGCCGGGGCGGCGGCGAGCGAGGCGAGACCGGCGACGAGGGCGAGGACGGGAGCGGCGAGGGTGCGGCGAAACGAGGGGAACATTTGGGCGAACGGGGGCGAGTTGGGAAAAGAGGGCGTGGCGAGACGACCGGCTGAAAGCGGGCCGGCGCAAGCGATCGCACGTTCATTCCGAAGAACCGCGCGCGTTCCCAAAGCCCGGCCGCCGGGCGTGCGACCGGGGGCGCGGCGGCCGAAAAGGTTTAAGCGCCCGGGCGGGAGGCGCGGCGGGCCGGCGCGAGCGGCTTGACGGCGAATTCACCGCTGCCGGGGGACCACTCGCCGCTCACGACGAGGCGGAGGGGTTTCTCGGGCAGGCCGCGTTCGCCGCGGCGGATCATGGCGGCGAGGTGCTCGACCGCGACGCGGAGGAGATTGTCGTTGTCCTCGATCACGCCGGGGATGCCCGGGTATTCGTGGGCGCCGCAGGTGGCGACGAGCACATCCTCGGGCACGCGCACTCCGCCGGCGCGAAGCTGGGCGATGGCGGCGGCGGCATTGTGAACGAGGATGGCTTCGGGGCGGTGTTCCTTGAACCAGCCGAGCACGTCCGCGCGCTCCATGTCGTCCACCCAGAGGGTGGGCACGGTCTCGGCCTCGGTGTCGCCCTCGGAGGAGTGGAGGAGCGTGCGGTAGGCGGCGTAGCGAAGCGTGTCGGTGCGAAGGTGTTCGTGGCGGAGCATCACGAGCCCGATGCGGCGGCGGCCGGAGAGGCGCACACCGCGGATGAGCAGGCGCATGTTGGAGTAGTTGTCATGCGCGGCGCGGTGCAGTTCGGGACGGGCCAGGGAGTAGCCAAGGGCGAGATTGGAAAACCATTCCCAGCGGAAGCGGAGATGGGCGCGGCCGCCGGGGACGGGCGGCACGATGACGCCCTGCACGCCGCGCTCGCGAAGGATGGTGCCGAGGCGCTGCCAGGTGTAGCCGCCGGGGCCGAGGGCGAACTCCTCCAGGTTGAAGCCGTTGGCTTCGCAATGCGTCTTGGCGGTCTTGTAGGTCTGGGCGAGGACGCCGGTGCGGAACATGCCGGGATGGTCATGCCAGCAGTTGAGCCAGGCGATGACGCCTTGGAAGCGGCGCTCGCGGCCGGCGAGGCGGTAGGCGTTGAGCGCATCGAGCAGCGGGTCAGGCGCGTAACCGAGCTTTTCGGCAATCGCGAGAATGCGCTCACGTGTCTCGGCGGGGAGGCGGGGGCTGTTGCGCAAGGCCAGCGACACGGTGGTCGGATGAACCCCGGCTGCCTTGGCGACGTCTTTTTGCGAGATCCGTGTATGAATGGTGCGACGTGTTGTGCCGCTAGACGGAAGCCCGGGGCTGTTTGAATTCAAGCATCGACTTCTCGCCCGCCGCCTCTTCCCGAGGCGCGACGCTCCTCGATGAGACCCCGCGAAAGTTGCCGACGGCGTTGGCAACTCGATTCCAGAACAAGCTCCTTGGGTGAGAAGGAGTAAAGTGGCGCCCCCACGGGGAATCGAACCCCGCTTTGAAGAATGAGAATCTTCCGTCCTAACCGATAGACGATAGGGGCGAAATAAAGGAAGGCGGACGATTGGCAGGCGACGGGCGGCGTCAAGCTTCTCCTTGAAGAAAAATGAGGGCGGGTCGGGGCACCGCGTTTCCGCTCCCGAACCCATCGGGGGGAAAGCGGCGAAAAGGCGTGGCCTTTGCGATTGCGCTCGCGTTGCCTACCTCACGGACGGTGAATCCGCGGTTCTCATGACGCCTAACGTGTCCATCGCTCTCGGCTTGGGGTTGCTTTTGTTCCCGCTGTGGTTGCTGAGGGGCCGGAACTCGCGCTTGGTCGGTTTTGAGCAAAGGACCTGGCCGTCCGGCGTCCGCAACGTGGCGCTCACCATCGCCGACGTATTGCGCGCGGCGGTCGGCGCCGGGTTGTTGATCCGGCACCTGCCCGATTTGCAGAGGATCGAGTGGCTGGCACATTGGCAAAACGCGTCGATGCTCGCGCTCGCCGTCCTGGCGGGTCTGGTGGTGCAGGTCTTGTCGTGGCGGGATGACGATTTCGCTTTGGCGCCGGTGTTTTACGGGCTGGGTATCGCGGCGGTGGTGGCGCATCCCATCGTGCTGGCGATCAGCCTGCCGCTCGCCTTGGGCGGAGCGCTGGCGCTGCGCGCCTGGGCCGGCGGCTTCCTCGCCGCCGGCGGGGGCTTGGCCGCGGTGGGGCTGGCGGTGGAGCAACAGGACTGGCGGCAATCGTTGCTGGTGGGCATCGCCCTGTGCAGCCCGGTTCTGGTGTCGGTGCTGGCGGGCCGGCATCTGGGCTCGATGAAGAAGTAGACCGCCGCGGCCGAGTTCGATTCACGTGTTTATGGTGGTCAATTGGGTGCCCTTTCTGCTGGGGCTGGGCTTGGGGATCGTGCCCGTGCGGCTGTTGCTAAACTCGGAGTGCCGCTACCTGCCCTTTGATGAATTTTGGCGCCGGGTCGTTCGGCGTTCCCATCATGGACAAAAGCGACGACGCTGGTGGAAGTTGCCCTTGGTCTGGATCGACCCGGTGCGCGGCTATGTCGTGGCCTCGATGCTGGAGCAGGCGTTTCAACCGCCTCGGGGGACCGCGGCGGGGTTCTTGCCCGTTTTTCTGCCTGCGGTCGCGCTGTTGGCGGCCTTGTTGGCCGTGCTGTTCGTGCAGACGCAGGGGCGGACGCGGGAGCGCGAATCGCTGTCACCGTCGGGCTTCATGGCGGGGCTGATGGTCGCGCTGATGCCTTTCGATGTGTGGCTGGGCGCGATCGTGGTGGGCGCCGCGACCGCAGTGGCCTTGCATCGTTACTCCATCGGCTACTGGGCGGCCGCGGTTTTCACCGCGTTCCTCGGCTACCTGTTCGTGGGGCCGGGACCGAGCCTCGGCGTATATGTGCTGGTGGTCAGCGCGCCGGCGTGGATGAGCTGGCTGCGCGGCACGACGTTGGTGATGCCGGTGCGGTGTTGAGCCGTGGGCGCGGCGGGGCGCGCGCTCAAGGCGCGGGCTCTTCGGGCGTGGCCTCGGGCAGCTCGACGGTGAGCGGCGGCGTGGTCACGGAGACGCCGGACTGCGCGGGAGCGGGCTCGGCGGGCGTGGTGGCCGAAGGAGGGGCGGGCACCGGTTCGAAAAGGGCCTCGGGCGCGGCGGGGAGGCCGGTGAAGAGCCATTCGGAGATCTCGAAAGCGTGGGTCTGGGCGGCGGCGGCGAGGATGGCGTCGGGCTGGGAATCGACGACCTCGACGAACACCGGACGGGGCGCGGCCGGCGGCGGGGGAGGCGGCTCCTCGCCCTCGGCGACCTCGGGGGCGGGCGGGGCGGGAGGCTCGGGGGCGCGGAAGAAGGTGAACTTGATCGAGCGGCCGGCGAAGGTGGTGAGGGAGAGTTCGCGGGCATGCGGACGGGCCGCGGCGACGGTTTCGGAGCCGGCCGGCGTGACCTGGGTGTAGCGGAGCGAGGAGAGGTTGCTCGTCTGGGTGGAGACGACGGAGCTTTTCACCTGCTGACCGGCGGGCGTGGACGGGCTGGTCCAGGGCTCGGTGGCGGAGGCGCGGGAGACGACCACGGGCGAGGCGGCGCCGTCGGTATCGGGAAAGCTGATACTGATCGAGGCGATGTCGGAGGCCTGGAGACCGGCGACGAGGGCGGTGTCGCGCCAGGAGGCGGGCTCGGCGTCGAGCCAGAGGTTGAGGCGGGCGGCGTAGGCTTTTGGCTCGTCGCCGTAGCGGAGGAGGCGCGCGCCGCCCTCGAGGGTCTTGCCGAGATCGAGGGCGAGGAGGGTCTTGCCCTCGGCGTCGGCGTAGGCGAGGCCGGCGGAGCCGAGCTCGAAGCCGGCGAGGCGTTCGGGGTTGGTGGAGACGAGCCGCTCGATCTTGGGTGTCACGAGGTCGCCGGTGAGGCGCGCGAGGCGGGAGGCGTCGGCGGGGAGCACGGGCTCGCCGGATACGGTCCAGCGCCCGCCGTCGGCGAGGGCGAGCTCGAGCGTCTTTTCCGAGGACCGGATGGTGACGCGGGCGGCGGAGGCGAGGGCGGCGGGATCGGCGACGCGTTGGCCGACGCGCGGATCGGTGCCGTTGGCGGCGGGGGCGGGGCGGCCGAGCCACCAGACGAGGCCGGAGATGGGGACGAGGACGGCGACGGTGAGGAGAAGAGGGCGGAGGCGCATAAGCTTCAGAACGACAGAGCGACAGAGGGCAGAGCGACAGGTTAGGGGAGGATGAATGACAAGTGTTTCAGCACACCGGAGCGACAGAGGTGGGAGGAGCTAAAGCAGATAGTCTGTTGTTCTGCTGCGCTGTCCTTCTGTCGCTCTGGTTTGTCAGGCCGAGACACGGCGGTGGCGGGCGAACCAGAGGCCGAAGACGCCGAGCAGGACCGGGGTGGCGAGCAGGTTGATGACGAGCAGGCGCGTCTCGAGGCGGTCGATGTCCTCGCGCAGGGCGCGGCGGATCTCGCGGCGCTCGCGACGCATTTGCAGCTCCTCGGCCTGGAATTTCTCGATCTCGGCGAGGATCTCGGGCGTGGCGACGAGGCGGCCGCCCTCGGGGGACTTGCCCTGGAGCTCGGAGAGGCGCGACTGGACCTCGGAGATGCGAGTCTCGAGGGCGGAGAGCTGGGCGTTGTAGCGCTTTTGCGCGGCGGCCTCCATCTCGGCGACGACGGTGAAGGGGCGCTGGGCGGAGCGTTTGCCGCGCAGGGCGATGAGATCGGGCGAGCCGGCGAGGAACTCGACGAGGTTGGAGCCGAGGAAGAGGTTGTCGTTGAGGGGCTGGATCATCTCCTGGCCGAAGAAGTTGCGGCGGCTGACGGAGAAATCGTCCAGCAGCCAGTCAGTGTCGGCGATGAGGACGAGGGTGGCGACGCCCTCCTTGCGGGCGGAGCCGGCGGCGGCGGGCTCGGCGGACTCGCCGTTGGCGGCGGGGACGCCCTCGGGGAAGGCGGTCTGGAGGGGGCCGCGCACGAGGGCGGCGAGGGTCTTTTTCTCGGTGCCGGGCACGAGGGTGCGGGCGACCTCGTCGGGCTGGGCGAACTGGAGGGTGAAGACGGGGAGCTGGCCGGCCTCGGCGGAGGTCTCGAGGAGGGGGACGATCTCGCGGCCGTCGCGCGTATCCACGGAGAAACTACCGGCTTCAACGAGGAGGAGGGAGCCCAGCTGGGCGGTGGCCGGGGAGGCGGAGTTGAGGTTCTTGTCGGTGAGGGAGAGCCAGACGGGCATGCGGGCGATCTGGCCGTTGCCGGCGTTGACCGGCGTGGCGAGGGAGAGGTCGCCGACGACTTGCTGGGCGTCGTAGCGGATGCCGTAGGCGGGGAGGAGACGGGGCAGGTTGGAGGAAACGTCGGGCGGGGGGCCGCCGAACATCATCTGTTGCTGCCCGGCCTGGCGCTTGAACCAGGTGGAGGAGGGGTCCACGGCGAGGAGCGTGGGCTTGCCGGAGAGGATGAACTGGTCGAGGGCGAATTCCTGCGCGGGGGTGAGGCCGGCGGGGTGGAGGACGGCGAGGGCGTTGAGATTATCGGGCAGGGCGGTGAAGCCGGGCTCGATGGTGACGATCTCGAAGGAGCGCGCCCACTCGTCGCGGATGAGCTGCCCGCGCTGCGGGCGGGGGTTCATCATGTTGAAAGGCTGGCCGGCGAGAGGGAGCTTGGTGAGGACGCCGAGGCGGGGCTTGGCGATTTGCTGGACGGAGTGGAGGAGAGCGGAGACGTCGTATTCGATGAACTCCTCGCGCTGCGGGCTGAAGACCGGGATGGTCTTTTGCTGGTCGGCCTGGATGGCGACGAGGCCGAGGTAGAAGGGCTCGCCGGTGCCGGGGGCTTGCTGGGCCTGGAGGCCGGCCTGTTGGGCGCGCTCCTCCTCGGGGGTGTCGGGCGCGGGCGAGATCACCTCGAGACTGAGCCGGCCCTTGGAGGCGCGGACGTAGGCGCGAAGCATCTCCTCCACGCGGGCGACGAAGTTTTTGTATTGGGTGGGCAGGCCGGCGGTGTCGCGGCTGGCGTAGAGCTGGAGCGTGACGGGCTCCTCGATCTTGGAAAGGAGGGCGCGGGTGCCGGGCGAAAGGGTGTAGATCCGGCCGGCGGTGAGGTCGCCGCGGGCGGGGACGCGCGCGGCGAGGAAGTTGATCAACACCAGGGCGACGGCGAGCAGGACGATGGCGAGGGTCTTGGCGAGGCCGGGTTTCATGGGGCGGCGGGAGTCGGAAGGTTATTGTTTAACCGCGAAGGGCGCGAAGAGACGCGAAGAAGAGTGGAGAAGCGGGTGGCGGTTTAGCGGTCGAGGACGGCGACGTTGAGGGCGAGGGCGAGGGCGATCACGGAGCCGAAGTAGGCGAGGTCGCGGGCGTCGAGGATGCCCTTGGCGATGGCTTCGAAGTGGGGGATGAAGCCGAGATTCGCGATGAAATCCACGGCGGCGACAGGCAGGAAGCCGGAGAGGAGCTGGTTGAAGACGCTCCAGCCGAGGAAGAGCAGGACGAGCAGGGCGATGACGCCGAGCACGAAGGCGATCACCTGGTTCTTGGTGAGGGCGGAGATGAGCGTGCAGACGGCGAGGCAGGCG
>JAUWBD010000108.1 GCA_030605125.1 Verrucomicrobiota bacterium
CTCCTGCGCGACGCCACCACGCTCGGCGTCTCGCGTATCCATTTTATCGCTACCGAGCGCGCCGACCCCAACTACGCCGCCTCCACGCTCTGGACCTCCGGCGAGTGGCGCCGACACCTGCTCGCCGGCGCCGCCCAGGCCTGCGACACCCGCCTGCCGGAGGTCGTCTGGACGCACACGCTCGCCTCCGCGCTCGCCGCGCTCCCCCCGCCCGCGGCCGCCGCCCGCCTCGCGCTCGACAACTACGAGGCCGCCGCGCCCCTGTCCTCGGCCCTCCCCGCCCCGCCCGCGCCGCTTGCCCTCGCCTTCGGCCCCGAGCGCGGCTGGGGCCCGGCCGACCGCGCCGCCCTCCGCGCCGCCGGCTTCACGCTTTGCTCCCTCGGCTCGCGCGTTCTCCGCCTCGAAACCGCCGTCACCGCCGCGCTTTCACTGACCCTTTACGGACGAACAGCATGAATTTGCTGACGAACCGCCACCGTGGCCCGCTTCAAGCGAACTTGTCCCCTGACACCGGCAATCCCCCGGGCTTGCCTTAGATGTTCGCTCCCATGGCACGCCGCCGCCTATCGCTCACCCTTCTCCTCTACGCCTGGCTTGGCGCCGCGCTCCTTCCGGCCGCGCCCGCCGCCCTCGCCAAGCGGCCCGAACTCACCTTCTTCTCCAGCCTCAGCGAACAAGCGCTCGCCCGCCTCTCCGCCGACGCCGTCTCGCCGCGTTTCGCCCGCCACGGCCCCTTCCGCATCCCCGCGCCCGGCCTCGTGATCGAGGCGCCCGTCCTCTCGCTCCACGACGAGCCCTGCACCGCCGAGGACTGGTCGCGCTTTTTGACCGAATTCGCTGCCTGGCGCGCCCTGCCGGCCAAAGCCCGCCTGCACCTCGTCGCGCCGGACGGCCGCGTCTTCGCCTTCCTCGACGCGCCGACCACCGCCCACGGCATCCTCTCCGGCCTCGTGTATCCGCTCTCCGCACCCGACCCCGAGGACGACGACGGGAGCGCCCCCGCCTCGTCCGCCACCCGCCTCCTTCGCATCCGGCACGATGGCGCCGAGCGCCTCGTCCTCCACCTCACGCCCGTCGCCGCCACCACCGCCCCCGTCCCTTCCGCTCAATGACCACATCCGCCCTCCGCCCGCTCCTCGCCGCCGTCTCGCTCGGCCTCGCGCTCCTCTCCCCCACCCTCCGTGGCGACGCCGTCTCCGACGCCCGCGCCGCGCTCGCCGCCGGCGACTTCGCCGGCATGCGGTCCGCGCTCGATCCGCACATCGCCGCCAACCCCGCCGACGCGCAGGCCCGCGTGCTCCGCGCCCTCGCCATCCTCGCCTCCGCCGCCGAGACCGACCTGCCCGATTTTCTTAAAAACAAAATGGGCGCGCGAGAAGCCACACTGGATGTATTCACCGGCCAATACACCTTCGCGCTCCCCCGGCCCGTCGCCTACTTCAACGTGCCCGGCTTCACCGTCGCGGGGTCCTACTACGAATACACCCCGGCCATCAATCTCTACGACACCGGAGGCGCGCAGCCGAGCATCAGCTTCGAGAACAAGGGCTCCGTGCCCGAGGTCCTCGCCTTTCGCGTCACGCGCGGCGCCGACGGCGCGCCCGATCTCGACACCACCTTTTACCTCGAGGGCCGCATCTTCGGCTTCGTCAACGCCTACCCTCCCGCCTACCCCGAGCTCGAGGTCTTCGCCGGCCGGCCCGGCCTGAGCGTCGATTCCGACACCGATACCGTCACCGTCACGCTCCGCCCCGGCAGCGCCTTCACCATCGGCATGGTCAACAGCCCCGGCGGCGCCCGCTTCACGCCCCTCTCGCCGCTCCCCTCCACAATCCTGGTCTCGAACGGCCGCGCCACCGCCATCACCCAGGAGCGCTTCCCCGCCAAGGCCAACCTCTCCGACGCCGTCCCCTTCGCCGCCGATCTCGACGCCAAGGCCCTCGCCCCCGCCATCGCCGACCTCTCCGTCGCCGGCCCCGCCTTCAGCCTCACGCTCCTGCCCGGCGAGACCGGCCACCCCGTGGACGTCATCCTCGCCTACCCCGACATCCAGCTGCTCCTCGCCGAGCTCAAGTTCACCCAGGCCTTCCGCCGCCTGCTCATCCCCTACAACGTCGCGCACAAGCTCACCCCGGCCTTCTTCGACAGCCAGACGCTCGCGCAACTCATCTCCAACCGCGCCTTCCTCACCCTCCGCAAGGGCAACTTCGCCGCCGACCTCGCCGCCTCCCGCACGCTCTTCGGCCAGGCCGTGGACCACTATTTCGCCGCCGGCGACGCCGGCCTCTGGACCCGCCCCGCGCCCCTCTCCGGCCACTACCTCTTCACCGTTGACCAAGAGGACCCCGACACCGCCGAGGAGGCGCTCCGGCTCGACACCGCGCTCGCCCAGTTTCGCGCCGCGCTCCACGGCCCCGTGCCCCTTGCCGATCTCTCCGACAAACTCGCCGCCGATCCCACGCTCCCGCCCGACGCCGCCGTCAACCTCTCCCCCCTCTTCGGCCCCAAGCCCCTCAACCTCCGCGCCCTCGCCCCCGCCCTCTCCCCGGGCAGCGGCCTCATCGTGCCCGGCAGCTCCGTCAACCTCCTCACCAGCGGCCTCCTCACCGACGTCGGCACCGCCTGGTGGGAAAACTACCTCGCCGAGCGCGGCCTCTCCGACGACGACATCCTCGCCCTCTTCGCCAAGCCCCGCGTCTTCTCCCAGCCCGCCGCCTCCACCACCGTCGAGGAAGGCGCCTCCGCCGTCCTCCGCATCGTCGCCGAGTCGTATCCGGCGCCCACCTACCAATGGTATCGCGGCTCCGGCAAAAACGCCGTCCCGGTCGAGGGCGCCACGCTCCCGGTCCTCACCCTCGCCCCCGCCCACCGCACCGACGCCGGCACCTACACCGTGCGCGTCACCAACACCGTTCCCGGGAAAAAAGGCCCCGTCGCCGCCACCGTCACGTCCAAGCCCGCCAGGCTCGTCGTCACCTATCCGCCCGAGATCGTCACGCCGCCGGTCGCCCTCACGCGCCTCGCCAAGCGCTCCGCCCGCTTCACCGTCGCCGCCGCCGCCGTGCCCGCCCCGAGCTACCAGTGGTTCCTCGACGACGCTCCGATCAACAAGGCCACCAAGGCCGCCTACTCCGTCGCCGCCTCGCCCGCCCGCGCCGGCGCCTACAAGGTCTCCGTCACCAACTCGCGCGGCTCCGTGACCTCCACGCCCGTGACGCTCACCGTGCACGAGCTGCCGCGCTTCACCCTCCAGCCCGTGAAACGCTCCGTCCCCGCCGGCGGCACGGCCACCTTTACCGTCGAGGTCGCCGGCAACCCCGCGCCGACGCTCCAGTGGTATCGCGGCTCCGGCCGCACCGCCGAGCCCATCGATGGCGCCACCGGCACCGAGTTCACCATCGACTCGGTCTCCGCGGCCGACGCCGGCGACTACTCCGTCGTCGCGACCAACGTCACCGTCAACGGCGCCGGCACCGGCGAGCAGACCAACCGCGCCTCCTCGCGCACCGTCAAGCTCACCGTCACCGCCGCGCCCTCGCCCTGACCGGCCACCGCCGCGGCGCCAGGCCCCGCCCGCGCCGCGGCACACCCGCACGGGATTCGCCCCGGCGGTTTACGCACCCCCGCCCGGCGCGCCAAACTTCCGCAGATACTTCAGCGCCACCTCGAACTCCTTGGGCAGCGGCGCCGTGATCGTCACCGGCTCGCGCGTGCGCGGGTGCGTGATCGTGAGCTCGCTCGCGTGCAGCGCCAGGCGGTCGATCAAGGGCCGCTCCTCCTCGCGCCCCTTGTAGCCGCGTTTTAGGTCGGAAAGTTTTAGCGAAACGTCCGGCACGCCGTAAAACACGTCGCCCAGGATCGGCGCGCCCGTGGCCGCCAGGTGCACCCGGATCTGGTGCGTGCGCCCAGTGAGCGGCGCGCACTCCACCCACGCGACGCGGCGCCCGCGACGATCCACGAAACGCTCGAGCGCGCGGCACACCGTCGTCGAGGGCTTGCCGCCGCGGCGCTTGAAGACGCGCATGCGCCCCGGCTGCGCCTCGTCCTCGCCCAGCGCGAGCTCGACGGTGAACTCCGCCGGCAACAGCCCCGCCTCGTCGCGCTGCACGCGGCCCACCTTCATCGCCTCGTCCGCCGGCGGCACGTAGCACAGCGCGTGGTAGGTCTTTCGCGCGGTCTTGCCCTGGAATTGCCCCGACACGAAATCGAGCGAGGCCTTGTCCTTCGTGCAGAGCACCACGCCCGAGGTGTCGGCGTCGAGCCGGTGCACGTTGGCCACGTGCTCGCCGAGCTTGGCGTGCACCATCTTCATGAGGTTGGCGCGCGCCTTGTCCCAGCGGTCGGGCGCGATGAGCAGGCCGCTCGGCTTGTCGAAAGCGATGAGCGCGTCGTCCTCGTAAACAATCGGCGGAAGCATGACGCGCAGAGCCGAAACCGCCCGCCGCCTCCGCGCGAGTCTCGACTGCCGCTCCGCGACTTCTTCCGGAATCCGCCCCGGAGATTCCCCGGCCGCGCCACCCGCCATGCCACCGGTCCCACCGCGAAGTTCCCCGCCGCGCCGCTTTTTTCTCGGCACCCCTCCCCCCCGCGATTTGTTCGAGCCCCGTGGTCCCGCTCAAAATCCTCTTCGTTTCGCCCGAAGTAGAACCTTTCGTCAAAGTCGGCGGCCTGGCCGACATGGTCGGCTCGCTCCCCAAGGCCCTCGCGGCGCTCGGGCACGACGTCCGCGTCGTGTTCCCCGCCTACGGCAGCCTCCGCCTCGACTCCTCCTGGCGCGCCCGCTCCGAGCCGCTCGGCGTGGATGTCGGCCCCGAGGCCCGCTGGGCCCGCACCTGGGAAAGCGTTCTCCCCGGCTCCAAGGTCCCCGTTTACGCCCTCGAGCACGAGGAGTTCTTCGCCCGCCCCGAGGTCTATGCCGGCCCTTGGGGCAACTTCGCCGACAACGACCTCCGCTTCGCCTTCCTCTGCCGCGGCGCGCTCAACCTCTGCCTCCAGCTCGGCTGGATCCCCGACGTCGCCCACGCCCACGACTGGACCACCGGCCTGCTCCCCGTGTTGCTCAACACCACCCTGCGCAACACCCCGCTTGGCCGCACCGCCTCCGTCTTCACCATCCACAACCTCGAGCACCAGGGCTACTCGCACCGCCGCGTCATCGACTTCGCCCACCTGCCGCCCTCCGAGTTCCGGCCCGACAGCACCGAGAGCGTCGGTGCCGTCAACATGCTCAAGGCCGGCCTCTACCACGCCACCAAGCTCAGCACCGTGAGCCCCACCTACGCCGAGGAGATCAAGACGCCCGCCGGCGGCTTCGGCCTCGACCACGTGCTCCGCTTCCGCGCCGGCGACCTCGTCGGCATCCTCAACGGCATCGACACCGCCGCGTGGAACCCGGCGATGGACAAGCATCTCCCCCGCCCCTACGACCAGCGCTCGCTCGAGGTCGGCAAGGCCGCCTCCAAGGCCGCCCTGCAACAACGCCTCGGGCTCGACGTGGATCCGCACATCGCCGTCTTCGGCGTCGTCTCCCGCTTCGCCCACCAGAAGGGCCTCGACCTCCTCGCCGAGGCGCTGCCGCACATCCTCGACCGCATGCACGTGCAGTTCGCCCTCCTCGGCGCCGGCGATCCCGGCCTCGAGCAAAGCTTCCGCTGGGCCGCCGAGGCCTATCCTGGCCGCGTCGGCGTGCACGTCGGCTACGACAACGCCCTCTCGCACCTCATCCAGGGCGGCTCCGACTTCTTCGTCATGCCCAGCCGCGCCGAGCCCTGCGGCCTCACCCAGATGTATGCCATGCGCTACGGCACGCCGCCCATCGTGCGCTCCACCGGCGGCCTGATCGACACCGTCGCGCAGTTCTCCGAAGGCGAGCACAGCGGCACCGGCTTCCGCTTCACCGACGCCACCGCCCCCGCGCTCTACAACACCGTCGGCTGGGCCTGCGCCACCTACTACGACCGCCCCGACGAGCTCCTCAACCTCCGCCTCCGCGGCATGGCGCAGGATTTTTCCTGGCACGTCAGCGCCCGCCAATACGCCGAGCTCTACGGCTGGGCCGTGGACGCCCGCCGCGGCCCCGCCGCCCCCCCCGCCGCGTAATGTTCTGGAGGGACGCCGTCCCCGGCGTCCGTCATCGCCCACGTCAGCGCCCCGCGTCGCCAGCCCCCCCCCCGCCGGCCAGTCATTGGCCATTCGTCATTGGTCATTGGTCATTCCGCGCTCCGCGCGGCATCACTGTATCCACGATAGCCCTACGCGCAACCACAGCGGCACCGCGAAGAGCCCCAGCGCCGTGGTCCCCAGCACCACTTGCACCGCCACGAGCGGCTGCCCGCCGTGGTGCTTGGCGATCACGATCGGCAGGATGCCCGCCGGCATCGCCGCCTGCACCACCAGCACGCCCTTCAGCTCCGGCGGGATCGGCAGCGCCACCGCCAACCCGAGCATGCCGAGCGGGATCAGCCCGAGGCGCAGCGCGCAGGACAGCGAGGTCACCCGCGCGTCCAGCAGCGTGCGCGGCCGCGCCAGATACTCCACCAGCGTCGCGCCGATCACCAGCAGGCCGAGCGGCACCGCGCAGGCCGCCACCAGCCGGATCGCCTGGCGCAGGATCACAGGCAGCCACTGGTCGCCGCCGAGCAGGTTGAGCGCCACCGCGAGCACGAGCGCATAGACCGGAGGGTTGAGCACGCGCTTCCAGCCGCCGCCGCGCAGCGAGATGCCCGCCAGCATGAGGATGCCCACCGTCCAGATCGCCGCCTCGCAACCGACGTTGAAGACGAAGAGCACCCCGAGCGTCTCCCGCCCGAAGAGCGCCTCCACGAGCGGGATCGCCATGTAGCCGTAGTTGAAAATCCCCACGCTGAAGGCGAAGGTCCGCAGCCCGCCGCCCAGCGCGAAGCCCGCGCGCTTCGCCACCGCGTAGGCCAGCAGGATGCCGCCGCCCATCGTCGCGAAGCCCAGCAAGGGCGCGGCCAGCAGATTGCCCGGCGTGCGCAGCGCCTCGTTGCCCAGCGCGTTGTCGAAGATGAGGCAGGGATAGAGGAAGTTGACCACCAGCTTGAGCAGGCTCTCGTCCGCCTCCGGCTTCAGCCAGCCCACGCGCCGCGCCCCGGCCCCCGCCGCGATTACGGCAAAGACCGGCATCACCAACGCGAGCAGCGTCCAATATCCCGGCAACATGGACCCGCCATCAGGCCGCCCGCGGCGGGATTCGACAAGCCTGCGCACCGGCCTATTTTGGCCGCCACCATGCCCACCGTCACCCGCCTCCTCCACACCCGCTACCGCGTCAACGACCTCGCCGCCTCGGTGAAATTCTACACCGAATGCCTCGGCCTCAAGGTCTCACGCCAGCACACCTCGCCGCGCGGCGCCCAGCTCGTGTTTCTCGCCACCCCCGGCAGCGCAGAGGAGATCGAGCTCTGCCAGATGCCCGCCGGCGCCGAGCCCGTGAAAGTGCAGCCCGACCTCACCCACCTCGCCTTCGAGGTCGAGGACCTGGAAAAATTCGCCGCCGAGGCCGCCGCCAAGGGCTACCCGCTGAGCGACGGCCCCACCAAGACCGGCAGCGGCTCCGTGATCGCCTTCATCGACGCCCCCGAGGGCTACGAGGTTGAGCTCATCCAACGCGCCCGCTGACAAGCCCCCCCGGTCCGGACGGTCTGCCGCAAGGCATTGCGACACGGCGAAATTCGCTTGCCGCACCTCTGAGCCGGTCCTTGCTGACGCCACCGGCAGGCAAGTCGAAGCAGATGCTGCATCCGCCCAACATCCTGGTCGCTCTAGGCGCACGCTTCCTCGCCGCGCATCGCAGCCGGCGGATGCGTGCCCGCGGCTGGGCCGCGAGCGCCCAGAAACGCCACGCCGCCGCGCTCCGCCGCCAGTTCGCCAAGACCGCCTACGGGCGCATGCACGGGGTCGAGCCGGGCATGGACGACAAGGCTTGGCGCGAACGCGTGCCGCTCTCCACCTACGAGTCGCTCTCGCCCCACCTCGCGCGCATGCGCCGGGGCGAGGCCGACGTGCTCTGGCCCGGACAGTGCAGCTTCTTCGTCAACTCGACCGGCACCACCGAGGGCGCTCCCAAGCAACTCCCGGTCACCGACGGCATGCTCCGCCACTTCCGGCGCGCCGGCCTCGACTCGCTGTTCTTCTACATCGCGCGCCACGGCGCCTCCGTCCTGCAAGGGCGCCACTTGTGCCTCGGCGGCACTCCCGGCCTCTCCCCCTTGCTCGACTCGCGCACGCACTCCGCCTTTTCAGGCGAACTCGGCGCCATCGCCGCGCTCGCCCGCCCCGCGTGGGCCGAGGCCCGTTGGGAGCCGGGCCAGGATATCGCGCAGATGAGCGACTGGACCGCGAAGATCGAGGCCATCGCGCGCCACTGCGCCGGCCTCGACGTGCGCCTCGTCGCCGGCCTTCCCCACTGGCTGCCACAC
Organism: Verrucomicrobiota bacterium; assembly: GCA_030605125.1. GTDB lineage: Bacteria > Verrucomicrobiota > Verrucomicrobiia > Opitutales > Opitutaceae > IMCC26134_A. The sequence continues at coordinate 8,442 of JAUWBD010000108.1, forward strand.
ATCGCCGCCGCCCTTTTCGAGGAGCAGGCCCGCCGCACCGGCAAACGCCCCGCCACGCTGCGCGAAGTCTGGCCGGGCCTGGAATGCGTGGTGCACGGCGGCACCCCCCTCGCTCCCTTCGCCGCCCGCCTCCGCGCCCTCTGCGGCCTGGGGGTCAACTTCCACGAGATCTACCCCGCCGCGGAAGGCTTCATCGCCGCGCAGGACGCCGAGCCCGAAGCCGGCCTCCGCCTCCTGGCCGACGCCGGCATCCACTACGAGTTTCTCCCGCTTGCCGACTACGACGCGCGCCGCCTCGCCTGGCTCGGCCCGCGCGCCCTCCCCCTCCAGGCCGTGCGTCCCGGCGTGGACTACGTGCTGGTGATGAGCACCCCCGGCGGCCTCGCCCGCCACGTCAACGGCGACATCGTGCGCTTCGTCTCCACCGAGCCCGCGCGCCTCCTTCACACCGGCCGCACCCGCCTGCGCCTCGACGCCTTCGGCGAACACGTGCTCGAGAAGGAACTCACCGACGCGCTCGCCGCCGTCTGCGCCCGCCAGGGCTGGCAGGCGGTGGATTTCCACGTCGCCCCCTTGCCGAACAACTCCCTCACCGGCCGCAAAAGCGGCGGCCACGAATGGTGGCTCGAGCTGCTCGCGGGCAGCGAGGTCAACCCCACCGGCCCCGTCATCGCGCCGCTGCTCGACAACGAGCTCCGCCGCCTCTGCCACGACTACGACGCACGCCGCCGCGAGGGCATGCTCCTCCCGCCGACCGTCCGCCTCGTCATGCCCGGCGTCTTCGAACAGTGGCGACGCGTCCACGGAAAATGGGGCGGCCAACACACCATGCCCCGCTGCCGCGGCGACCGCCACGTAGCCGACGAGCTCGCGAAGCACGCCCCCTTCCACGACGCGGTGTAGGCGCCCTCCCCCCCCCGCCCGGGACGACTTAAAGCCGCTGCAGGTGAAAGCCGCCGTCCACATCGAAGCAGGCGCCGGTCGAGAACGGGAAACGGTCCTCCGCGATCGCCCGCACCGCTCGGCCGATGTCCTCGGGCTTGCCCCAGCGGCGGATCGGCGTGATGCCGCGCTCGTCGTGGATGATGAGCTTGTCGTATTTCTCCTTCACGCCGCCGGTCATGTCGGTCGCGATCACGCCCGGGCGGACTTCATAGACGTTGATGCCGTCGTTCGCGAGGCGGTCGGCGAAGAGCTTCGTCATCATCGCCAGCCCGGCCTTCACCATGCAGTAGTCGCCGCGGTTGATCGACGCGGTATAGACCGAGATCGAGGTGATGTTGACGATGCGGCCGCGAAAGCCCTCCGCGTCCGGCGCCTGCCCGAGCATCTGCTTCGCGACGAGCTGGGTGAGGAAAAACGGCCCCTTCAGGTTGATGTCGAAGAGCCGGTCAAAGCTCTCCTCGCCCGCGTCGAGCAGGTCCGCGCGCACCTTCGGCGCCACGCCGGCGTTGTTCACCAAGACATCAATCCGGCCGAACTGCTTCACCGTCTCCGCTACCATGCGCTCACGATCCGCGGCCACGGCGACGTCGCCTTGCACGACAAACCCGTCGCCGCCGGCGGCCTTCACCAGCGCCAGCGCCTCGGCCGCGGCCTCGGCGTTGCCCGCGTAGTTGATCGCCACGCGCGCACCCGCCTTGGCGAGTTCCACCGCGATGCCGCGCCCGATGCCGCGCGAAGCGCCCGTGACCAATGCCGCAATACCCTTCGAGGACGTGTTTGCCATAGTGCCGCCACCCAAAAGCCGCCCCGCCCCGCCCGCCAACCCCAAAGCCCCGCGCCCTTTCCCCAAAAGCGGTTCCGTGCTTGTGCCCGCGCAGGGTAATTGGTCTTGGGTCATTTCGCGCCGCGCGCCACGCGCGCGGCGAGACGCCCGTCTCCGCGCGAAACACCCGCGAGAAATGAAACGCGTCGGCAAAGCCGAGGGATGCCGCCACCTCCTTCACCCGCGCGCCCGGCTCGCGCAGCCTCTCCGCCGCCAGCCGCACCCGGCGACCGCGCAGGTAGTCGCCCGGCGTGGTGTCGAGAAAGCGCTTGAAGAGCCGACACACCGTCTCGGTGCGCAGCCCCGCCGCCGCCGCGATCTCCGCCGTGCTTTTCAGGCGCGCGGCCTCGGCGTCCACCAGCGCCCGGCAGCGCTCGAAGCTCGCCCTCGCCGAGTCGTCGCCCGCCTCGGCCCCGCCCGGCCCCGCCGCCGTGCTCGCGCCCGCCTCGCGCGAGGCCGCGAGCTTGAGCAGGAGCACCCGCGCCAGATGCCCCACCACCGCCTCCGCGGTCGCCCCAGGCCGAGCGCCCTCGCGCAGCAACCACTCGAACACCTCGCGCACCTCGCCCGGCGCGTCCACCCGGCGCATGCGCCCCTCCGCCAGGCCCGCCGAGCGCAGCGCCGCCTCCGCCCCCGCGCCCTCCAGCCAGAGGTAGTAGCGCCGCAAGGGCCGGCGCACGTCGCTGCGGCGGCCGCGCCGCGTCTCCGGTCCCGCCACATAGACCGCGCCCGCCGCCAGCGCCTCCCGGCGCCCGCCAATCTCCGCCTGCCCCCGGCCGCCGTCGATGTATTCGATTTCCCAATACGAAAAATCCCGCCGCTGCGCGTAGCTCCCCGCCGCCAGCGCCTCCCGGCCGCCGCCGACCACCCGCCAGCTCGCGCCCGCGCCGCGCCGCCCGCCGGCCCGGAAAAAGCGCCGCGCCTCCGCCGCGGCCGGCTCCGCCAGGGCCGGCGGCGTCTGGTCCGGGAGCTCGCCGCGCGCTTCACGCATGGCCCCATGCCAAGCGCCCGCCGCCCCTCCCGCCAGCCGAAAGCGCCCGCGCGATAGGGACGCAGACCAAGCCGCGGATTTCGCTGATGTCGCGGATGAGCACGGATCGATCGGTTCGTATCCGTGACGATCCGTGCCATCCGTGGTCCAAAATCTAAGCGGACCAAGTTCCGTGGTTGGTCGAAGCCGCCCCAAATCCCTACGCCCGCCGGAAAAAGCCGACCGTCGGCTGCCGCGCTCCGCGCCCGATGCGCTTGACCAGGCTCCACCCTTCCGGCGCCAGCTCGATCTCGCCCGGATGCTCGAAGACCACGAGCGGATCGTCCGCCCCCGCCGTCGCCTCGAGCAGGCCCGCGAAGAGCCGCGGCGCGATGTCTTGGATGATCGGATACGGAGGATCGACAAACACCAGGTCCGGCGCCGCCTCGCCCGCCGCCGGCCGCCACGCCAGCGCGTCGCCCGCCAGCACCCGCAGCTCGCCGGCCTCGCGCCGCGCGCTCTTGGCCACCACCTCGATGTTGCGCCGCAGGCAGGCCACGGCCTTGCCGTTTTGCTCCACGAACACGCCGCCTGCCGCGCCCCGGCTCCAGGCCTCGAGCCCATAGCCGCCACTCCCGGCGAAAAGATCGGCGAAACGCGCCCCGCCCAGGCGCGGAGCGAGCGAGGAAAACACCGCCTGGCGCATGCCGTCCGTCGCCGGGCGCACCGCGTCGCCCTTCGGCACCGTCAACACCGCCCCGCGCGCTGCTCCACCGCTGATTCGCATAAGTCGCGGATTCCTGCCGCCCCGCCCCGCCCGCTCAACAACAACCTGCGCCCTCCGCCACCACCGCGGTCCGGCCCGGGGACGCCACGGACCGCGGGCCCGGAGGAAAGGAGCGAAGCGTTTGCGGGTGTCCCGGAGAACAGGGAACGGGCTCGACGCCGGCCGATTGCCCACGAAGCGTTTCCGCATGATTCGCGTCTTCGTCTCCGGCTGCTACGACATCATCCACGCTGGGCATGTGCAGTTTTTCCGCGAGGCGCGCGCCCTCGGCGACCACCTGACCGTCAGCTTCGCCTCCAGCGAAGTGCTCTGGATCCACAAGCAGCGCCGCAGCTCCCTGCCCGACGAGCACAAGCAGGCGCTCATCCAGGCCCTCGGCTGCGTGGACGACGTGGTGATCGGCCGCGGCCACGAGGAGGGCATCGACTTTCGCGAGGACTTTTTGCGCATCCGGCCGCACATCCTCGCCGTCACCGAGGACGACAAATACACCGAGCTCAAAAAAGCGCTCTGCGCCGAGGTCGGCGCGAAATACGTCAGGCTGCCGAAGACTCCGCCGCAGTTCGCCCCGATCTCGACCACCGAGATCGTGCGCTGGATCAAGGCCCCGCAGGAGGCGCCGCTGCGCGTGGACTTCGGCGGCGGCTGGCTCGACGTGCCGCGCCACGCCCGCCCCGGCGCCTTCGTGGTCAACTGCGCCATCTCGCCCACCGTCTCGCTGCGCGACTGGGGCTACGAACGCAACGCCGGCCTCGGCGGCAGCGGCGCCTGGGCCCTCCTCAACGGCAAGAGCGGCGTGAGCGCCGAGCTCGATCTCGGCGTCGGCTGGCAGGACCCCGCGGTGATCGCCGAGACCGGCCTCTGCGTGTGGCGCAGCGGCCCCCGGCCCGAGCTTGAGGTGAAAACCTCCGGCGAGATGCTCCGCGGGCGCATGGCGATCTACTGGACCGGCGCGCATCACGACACGCCGGCCAACGCGGACAACTCCCGCGACTACGACGCCATCGAGCGCGCGGGCAAAATCGGCCGCGACGCGGTCTGGAAAAACGACCTCTCGCTGCTCGCCGAGTGCGTGCGCGTCTCCTACGCCATGCAGCTCGGCGAGGGCATGAAGCCCCTTCCCGGCAACGAGGCCGCGGGCGCGGAGGGCGCGGCGCTCCTCGGCGACGTGCGCCCGCTCGCGTGGAAATACTGCGGCGGCGGGCACGGCGGCTACGCGGTCTATCTCTGCGCCTCGGCCGCCGACCGGGACCGCCTCTGCTCGCGGCCCGGCTTCCGCGCGATCGAGCCCTACCTCGCCAGCGCCGGGAGCTAACGCAGCCCCCTCGCGTTTCCGGGACCGCCGAGGGATCGCGTTTTTTCTTCTCTCATTCGGCGCGCGGCGCGGGCAGCATCGCGCGCATCATGGAAAAACGTCCGTTCACCGAACTCGGCCTCTCGCCCGAAGTCCTCAAAGCCGTTGACAAGATGGGCTTCGAGGAAGCCTCGCCCATCCAGACCGCCGTCATCCCGCTCTTGCTCGCCGGGCGCGACGTCGTGGGCCAGTCGGCCACGGGCTCGGGAAAGACCGCCGCCTTCGGCATCCCGGCCGTGGAGCGCATCGACCCCGCGCTGAAGAAACCGCAGGCGCTGATCCTCTGCCCCACGCGCGAGCTCGCCGTCCAGGTCGCGGAGGAGATCGCCAAGCTCGCCTTCTTCAAACGCGGCGTGCGCGAGGTGCCGATCTACGGCGGGCAGAGCTACGAGCGCCAGTTCCGCGCGCTCGACGCCGGCGCGCAGATCGTGATCGGCACGCCCGGCCGCATCATGGACCACATGGAGCGCGGCACGCTCTCGCTCGACCACCTCAAGCTCGTCGCGCTCGACGAGTGCGACCGCATGCTCGACATGGGCTTTCGCGACGACATCGAGCGCATCCTCTCCGCCACGCCGCAGGAGGGCCGCCAGTCGCTCTTCTTCTCGGCCACCATGCCGCCGCCGATCAAGCAGCTCATCCAGCGCTACACGAACAAGCCCGAGTGGGTGAAGATCGAGGCCCAGGCGCAAAACGCCCCCAAGGTGGACCAGGTTTACCTCGAGGTGGACCGCCGCTCCAAGGTCGAGGCGCTCACCCGCCTCATCGACCTCCACGACTTCCGCTACGGCATCGTTTTCTGCGCCACCAAGAACATGGTGGACGAGCTCGCCGAGATCATGGGCTCCCGCGGCTACGCCGTGGACCGCCTGCACGGCGACATCTCGCAGATGCAGCGCAACAAGGTGATGGATAAATTCCGCCGCCGCGGCTTCGAGTTCCTCATCGCCACCGATGTCGCCGCGCGCGGCCTCGACGTGGACGACCTCGAGGTGGTCTTCAACTACGACCTGCCCAACGACGCCGAGGACTACACCCACCGCGTCGGCCGCACCGGCCGCGCCGGCCGCACCGGCCGCGCCTTCACCTTCGTGAGCGGCCGCGAGATCTACGGCCTGCAAAACATGATCCGCTACGCGCGCCTGCCCCTGCGCCGCGAACGCGTCCCCTCGCTCGACCAGGTGGAGGAGGCGCGCGAAAACGTGTTCTTCGAACGCCTGCGCGCCACCCTCGACGCCAAGCAGTTCCGCGCCCAGGACCGCATGGTTGACCGCCTGCTCGAGCAGGGCTACAACAGCACCGACATCGTCGCGGCGCTCATCCACCTCATGCAGGGCGGCCAGCCCGGCACCCCCGGCGCCGAGGGCGGCGAAGGCGACGAGAGCGCGCCCATGGTCGCGCAGCCGAAGCACTCCCGCCCCTACGACGACGAGAGCCGCCCGCCGATCCCGGTGCCGACGCCCGCGCCCGCCAAGGCGGCGAAACACAAGCCCGCGCCGAAATTCGAGGCGCCCCCGCGCGACGAGACCGAGGACTACTTCGGCGGCGCCGGCCGCGCCGAACGGCCCGAGCGCCCCGCGCGTCCCGGCAAACAAAAATTCGAGCGCCCCGCCCGCACCGGTCGCGAGCCGGGCTACACGACGCTCTACCTCAACGTGGGTCGCAAACAGCTCATCACCCCCGGCGACGTGGTCGGCAAGATCGCCGGCGTCACCCGCCTGCCCGCCGCCGTGGTGGGCGCGATGGACATCCATCAACGCCACACCTTGGTGGACGTCCGCTCGGAAGAGGCCGAGCGCATCGTGGCTAAAATGGCCGGCGTGCGCGTAAAAGGCGTGGCGCTCGAGCCCGCCCTCGCGACCGACGCCCACCGCGCCGAGCCGCAGGACTAAACACCCCCCGCCCCCGCACGCAAAAAGCCCCGCATTCTCTTCGAATGCGGGGCTTTAAATTGGCGTCCCCACGGGGATTCGAAACTCGTTCCGATCTCAGGGCTAAATCGTGGATTTACACGGACTTAGTTGATTGTTAATGGTTTAAATCGTGATTTAGGATGCAGGAAAGTGCCGTGAAGTGAAGCCAAAAACAAAATTTTGGGCAACCTTTGGGCAACCTGAACGACGAAAAATGCGGGATGCGTTCCCCGTGGGGAATAGCGCCCCGCGTCCTTGCCGGTCAATCTTCGTCCGGGAGCATTACCGCTGCGCAGGGCTCGCCCTTGTCGCCGGGGTGAATCTGGAGCTTGAGCGTGTGCAGGCGTTTCCGACCGGTGCCGGTGACAACAACCTTGAACAGGCGCCCGCCCGGAAAGGACTTCACGGGGGCAACACGGGACATCCAAAGGACATCGTGCCAGACGCCTTTCCAGTCGTTGCCATGGTCGGGATGGTCAACGGCCTTTTGGATGAGTGCCGCCACCGCCGCCGTCATGGCGACATGCACGCCGGGGAAGTGCTGGGCGGAGATCGCGGCCAGGTCGCCGCCGGTCGCGTCAACAATGACGCCGTCGGCGATGGCTTGCGCACGGGTGTAAGCGGAAACGACCACGAACCCATCGAACGGGTGGCCGGGTTGGTGGATAACGTCGCCGGGTTGAGGAATCGGATCGCGGGATAAGTCACGCATGGGATTTGGGAGTCGTGCGCCCCAACGAGGGCGCGGGGGGAGCGGCGAACCGCGCCGCGCGGTCCCTGTCAGGCCAAACCTTAAAAAAGGCCGTCCCGGAGGGATGCCTCCGGCAAGCACCGGCAGCGCAAGGAGGAGCGCAGGGCGCAGCCCGAGAACTCCTTGAGGCGCGGACGGGCGGAGTGCGCAGCGCGAAGCCCGCCAGCCGTCGCAGGTGCTAGCCTTGGCATTCCTCCGGAGCGGCCCCCGCTAGAAGAAATCGAGCGCAGCGAGCATCTCAAACATGCCCTTCGACTCCGTGCGAATCCGACTGCTCGCGTCGCTCTTACCTGACAAAATCCCCGTTTAGCTCGTCGCGTTGAAGCGTCGCACGAAGTCGGCGATGGTTTTCAAGATCACATCGAACTCCGGTGCCTCGCCGAAAAACATTTCGGCACGCATGGCCGCGTAGTCCTGTCGCCAGGCATCGAGTTGGTGATCGAGCGGCACCAGTCGGAGTGAGCCGGGGCGCATGGTCGCGTAGTCCATCCAGCGATACGCGAAAAACACCTGCCGATGCTCAACCACCTGGGTAAAGAGACCTTCGTCGGCGAGTGCTTCGTCGGCGACCCCGCTTTCGATCAGTCGCCAGACATCGTAGTAGTGGCGCGCCAAACCGGTCTTCCGAACAAGTGGCTTCTCGGGCGTGGGCTCCCGGTAGGTCTCCTCGTGGAGTAGCAGCACCTTTTCGATAAACGTCCGGCGTGCGGCGACCGTGCGGATGGCGAACGTTCCGTCCGGCACCGCTTCCGGGATGACCTCCGCGACGTAAGATTGGATCGTGGCCGACGCCGATGGCTCGGTTTGCGAGCGAGCGCCCATTTCCATTTTCACCACGGGACGGAGATACGGCGATGGCGCGGGAAAGACACTGGGATACCGAAAGAGCAGCGTTTGCTGGTCCGGGTCCTCCGCCACGGAAGCGGCTTCGATTGACCAAGTGCTGCCCGGAGGCAGGAGTTGTTGG
>JAUWBD010000251.1 GCA_030605125.1 Verrucomicrobiota bacterium
CCGTGGCCGGCGGCGCGGTCGTTGATGCCGACGCCGGCGGCGTAGCCCTCGAAGTCGTCCCACGCGATCAGCTCGGCGCGAGTCGGGGCGCAAACGAGGCCGAGCAAAAGCACGGCGGAGCAAAGGGGCCGCGCGAGGCGAAAAACCGTTTTCAGGGGAAGGAGGACCATGGTGGGGCGAGAAAGGGTCCGGCGGGCTGATCGCGCCGACCGGCGGGGGAAAAGCATCTCGTGACGCGACGCCCCTACCCTGCCCGGAGCCCACCGTGCCAGAGCCAGGAACTCTTACATAACGGCCCGTGCACGGCACGGATCTTATGTAAGCAAAAAAGCCTGTTTTCTCTCGCCGCAGCCCGTGCCACTCGTTCAGCGCGGAAAACCGCCGTTTCATCCGTCATTCAAGTCGCCCCTCCTGCCGCCACCCCATGCAATCCCGCCATTCATTCGCCCGGCGGACGGGCTTCACGCTGATCGAACTGCTGACCGTGATCGCCATCATCGGCGTCTTGGCGGCGATCCTCATCCCTACCGTGGGCCGCGTGCGCGAGTCCGCGCGTTCCTCGGCGTGCAAGAGCAACCTGCGGCAGTTCGGCCTGGCCTCGGCGCTTTACGCGAACGACCACCAAGGGCGCCTCAATTACCAGACGAGCTACGGCGTGGGAAATTGGTGGTATAACCGCTTCGCGCCTTACATCTCACCCTCCACGTCGCGGAACCACCAGACGATCTGGGTCTGCCCCAGCGTGCAGGATTCCGATCGCACGCTGACCTCGGACGTCAACAAACGCGACTACGCGATGTCGGGCGCGACCTTGCTCCAGCCGGGCGAAAACGGCAACGGCATCGGGCGCCTCTTGACTGATTTCGCGACGCCATCGCGCAAGGTTTACATCATCGACAACAGCAAAAACGCCGCGCTTCTGCATACGACCGAGTTCTACTTCAACGCCACCGCCGGCAATTCCAACGTGGCGCTCCGTCACGGCAACAAGTGCAACGTGCTCTTTCTCGACGGTCACGTGCGCACGCTCGGCGTCCCGCCCATCCCCACCCGGTCCAGCGACTCCGCCCGCTGGCTGACGCACGATACGCCGCCGCCGGAGTTCTGAGCCGGCGTGCGCGAAGGCGCCCCGGCGAGACTAGCGCTGCTTGCGCAGCGTCTTGCCGAAGCGCCACTCGCCCGGCACGAGCGTCTCGTAGGCGATGTCGGGCAGGCCGATGCGGTTGTTCTGGATCATCGAGATCAACTGCTCCGCGGTCTGCGCGCCGATGCGGCGCTTGTGCTGCCAGATGCCGCCCCAGTCCTCGCAGTCGCCGTCGAGCGAGAGGTGGGCCACGCCGATATCGTGCGGCACACGATAGCCTGCCGCCTTCACCCAGTCCACCAGCTTGCTGTGGTGGCCGATCACCACGTCGGGCCGCGCCTCGTCCAGCCAGCGTCGCAGCGCCGCCTCGTCGAAGGGATCGTAGATCAGCGGCGGCGTGTGTTCCTCCACCGGGATGCCCGATTGAAAATACCGGAAGCCCGCCAGGTAGGTGTGGTGCGAGCGCCGCTCCTCCTGCCGATGCAGGAACATGCCGATGCGCCGGTAGCCGAGCCGCCGCAGCATCTTTAGCGCGAGGAGGATGTTGTAGTAGTAGTCGGGCGCCACGCGGTGCAGGCGCGGCAGCAACACCGCCGTCTCGAACGACATCGCCGCGAAGTGCCGCCAGTCGAGCCGCAGGTGCGTGATCTCCGGCAACACCGCCGGGCACACCACCACGCCGCGGATGCCGCGGCTGGAGAGGATCGACGACATGCGCCGGTCGCTCATGCCGGGCTCGCGCAGCCAAAACTCGTCGAGCTTGTAGCCGAGCTCCGCGCAGCGCTCCTTCGCGCCCTCGCGGTAGGGCGTCAGCCAGGGGTAGTCGTGGTAGGCGCGCGCGTTCTGGTTGGCGTTGAGCCAGGCGATCGGCTCGAGCGCTTTTTTCTTGGTGTTGCGGATGCCCGCCATCGTGGCCGCGAGCTTGGGATCGGGCGCGTAGCCGAGCTTCTTCGCGACTGCGCGGATGCGCGCGGCGGTCTCCTTGTTCACGCGCGGGGAATTGCGCAGCGCGCACGAGACGGTCATGCGCGAAACGCCGACTTTCTCCGCGATCTCCTTCAGGCCGACGGGCTTTTTCATGGGGCGGCGTTTGTATGCGCGTAGTCACTACAGCCGGTCAAGGCCCCTCGGATGCTTATGTAAGATATTCCGCGCCTGTCCGCGCCGCGGCCGATCCGGCAGGGTCGCTTTCGCGCGAGGCCCTCCCCGCGTTCCCCTGTGCTCCCCGATCCAACCCGAACCCCGTCCGCTTCAACGCAAGACTGTCTCACCATGCAAAAAACCACCACGTTCCCCCACTCCGCCCGGCTCCTCGCCGGCGCCGCCGTTTTGACCACCGGCCTCGGCTTCGCCTCGAGCGCAGAGGCGCAGGTCATAGTGACCACCAGTCGCACCTACGCCGAAGTAGCCTCGTCCCCAAGCACAAGCCAGTTTGTGACCGTTTCCGGCACCGGAACGATCAATCCCACCGCCAAGTCGGGCCCTGGTTTTTTCTACGGCTACAACAACATCTCTACATTTGAGGGATTGGCGGGCTACCGGACGATCCAGACCTTTCCCACCCCTCTTCACAGCCTCAACACCGCCAAAGCTCTCGACTTCACCGGCGCGGGTTCCCGAGACATCGTGTTCTCCTCAAGCCATGGCACCGGCACATCGGTGGCAACAGCCGCCACCTACGTCACCTCGACAGGCAACGCCATCCGGATTCAAGTTCCCGTAGCCACGACCTTCACGCTGACCCTGAACTTCGGTGAACTTGGTTTGGATCCAAATAACGCCACCCAAAACATTCTCGACCAGACCAATGGAGCCCGAGCCGTCGGCTTCACCCTGACCGGCAACTACGCCCGCTTGGTGGACGCCACCGCCACCGTCAACTTCTACTCGAACAGCTCCGCGCTGCTCAGCAGTCAGGTGCTTAACGCCAACGTCGATGGCAATCCGGGCTCGACCACCGTCGGCACCGCTGATCGCTGGGCCTTTGTCAGCTGGCAGAACACCACCGGCTTGGTCGCCAACGACATCGCGCGGGTCACCATCTCCTTCACCACGTGGGCTTCCGGTGGCGACGCCCAACTGGCCCTCGACGACCTCGGCTACACCACCTCCCCCATCCCCGAGCCCGCCTCCGCCGCGGCGCTCCTCGGCCTCGGCGCCCTCGGCTGTGTCGCCGCCCGCCGTCGCCGTCGCTAAGCTTTGTCCGTCATAAAACCGGCCGCGCATCCCCCCGGGGAGCGCGGCCGTTTACTGCTCAGATTTCCGCTTTTTGTCCGCCTGTTCCCGGTCGCGCCACCCGCGATCGCCTTCCCTGTCTCGTCCCCTGTCCCCGCCATGCGCTCCCTCGCCCTTTCGCTCCGCTCCTCGCTTCGCCGGCTCGCCCTCGCGGCGGCGCCGCTCTGCCTCGCCTCCGCGCTCCACGCGCAGGCCCCCCTCCAGGAATGGACCTTCGACACGCCCGGCGCCGGCACGCTCGCCAGCTTCGGCTGGTCCGGCTGGGGCGCCCTCGGCAACGAGGCCGCGGTCAACTACTCCGGCACCCTCTCCTTCCACAGCACCCAGCCCCGCCTCGGCCGCATCAAAAACATCAAGGGCGTGGACGGCACCACCGTGCTCGCCGCCAGCTCCGGCTCGGGCGAGGTCGCGAAGAACCGCTTCGTCGCCACTGTCGCGTTCCAAAAGCTTTCGCTTAGCGACGACCGCCTCGGCACCGTGAGCTGGTCGCAAGCCACCACCAGCCCCGACGGCGCCGTGCGCCTCCTCGTGCGCGCCAACGACAAGTGGTATGCCTCCGCCCGCAGCTTCAAAAATCCCGCCGTCAGCGGCGTCACCGTGGTCACCAACGCCGAGATCTTCTCGCTCGATCTCGCCGGCGCCGAAGGCCTCGGCTCCACCCGCTGGTTCCCCATCAGCTTCGGCGATCATCAGCCCATCGATCGCGCCGCGGCGCTCGTCGCCCAGCCGCTCGGCCGCACCATCACCGGCGTCGGTTTCCTCGTCGAATTCACCGGCACCCATGATCGCCGGGTCTATATCGACAATGTCATCATCTCGACCTCCATCCCCTGAGCGCCTCCGAGCCCTCATCGCCCCTCCGTCTCCCGTCTCCACGCCGTCCCTTCGCCCCTCACCGCCCCTTCGCGGCTCCCGCCCCCTTCCCCTGATGTCGTCCCCCCGCTCCCTCCCCTCGCGCTTTTTCGGCCTGCTCGCGCTCGCCGGCCTGCTCTGCGCGCTCCCCCCGCTCGTCGTTCCCGCCTCCGCCAACCCGCTCTCGCTCCGCGAAGCCGCCAACCGCGGCTTCAAGGACGAGGTTCCCGGCGACGGCAAGGGAGGCTGGACCGACCAAGGCCCCGACAACGACATCGCCTCGCTCCGCCCCGGCCGCCTCTCGGCCCACGGCGTCGAGTTTGAGGTCCTCGATCCCAAACAGAACCAGGGCCGCGCCGCCATCGTGCTCGGCCAGACCGGCCTCGACCTCGTGGACCAAGGCGAGGAGCGCCGCCAGGCCGACACCTCCGCTCCCAAAAACGCCTTCACCCTCACCCGCGCCACCGTCGCCGCCGACGGCCGCCGCGCCTGGAAAAATCTCTACGTCCTCCACGCCGCCGGCCGCCCGCCGCGCGCCCCCGGCGCCGTCGGCACGCTCTACGTCCGCTACGCC
>JAUWBD010000094.1 GCA_030605125.1 Verrucomicrobiota bacterium
CTTCACCTGCTCGTAGAGCGAGGCGCCGACGATGGCCGCGCCCTGCGCGTCGTCGATCGGCTCGTCGTGCTGGCCCTTGGGCGCCTTGGTCGTCGGCGTGAAGAGCGGCGCGGGCAGGCGGTCGGCCTGGCGGAGGCCGGCGGGCAGGCGATGCCCGCACACGACACCGGTCTTCTGGTAGGACGACCAGCCGCTGCCGACGAGGTAGCCGCGCACCACGCACTCGATCGCGAGGGGCTGGAGTTTCCGCACGATCATGGAGCGCAGTTGCAGGTCGCGGTCGGTGATGCCGCGCCGGGCGAATTCGCCCTCTTGGTCGGGCAACAGGTGGTTTTCGATGAGCCCGGCCGTGCGCGCGAACCACCAGTGGCTCATCTGCGTGAGCAGGATGCCTTTGCCCGGGATGCCGTCGGGCAGGATGACGTCGAAGGCCGAGAGGCGGTCGGTCGCGACCAGCAGGAGCGCGTCGCCGAGGTCGAAGATCTCGCGCACCTTGCCGGAGGCGATCTTCGGAAAGGGCAGGCCCTCGATGGAGGTGCGGGCTTGGGCGGGCAGTGAGGCGGCGATCTCGGCGGAAGTCAGCATGGCGGAGCCGGCCAGTGGGGCGGAAATTCGCCCGTCGCGCACCACGAAAAACGCGACGCCCGTGGCGGGGATGGGCCGATCCATGCCCGGCAGCGCCATAGATTTTCCTTTCGCGCCGCCTCCGTCATTCCCTACCTTGCGCCCGCTCCTGTCCTGATTTCGGTGTCCAACATGAATATCAAAGCGTATCTGAAACCCCATTGCGGCTGGTCCAACGGTGTCCGCGCCATCATGCGCAAGCACGGCCTCGCCTTCGAGGACATCGACATCATCAACAACCGCGACAACTACGCCGAGATGGTCGCCAAGTCCGGTCAGCCCCTTTCCCCCTGCGTCGAAATCGACGGCGTCATGCTCGCCGACGTCTCCGGCGAGGAGGTCGAGAACTACCTGCTCGCGAACGACTTGATCAAGCCGGTGGACAAGCCCGCCGACGCCCCGACCAACGCCGGCTGCTCCGATGAGGAGCACGCCAAGATGGCCACCAAGACCATCCGGTTCTTCTAAAAATCGCCCGGCATCCTCGCCCTTTTCCATATCGCCCCGCCGCTCCTGGTCGGGGCGTTTTTTTGTGCCTCGTCGCCCGGGGATCTTCCTGTTCGATCACCCCTGGATCGCCCCGGCGGAAAATTTGCCAAATTCTGCGCAAAGCTCGCTCTAGCAAGCGCCCCTGCCCCCACCCAGCTTCCCCCCTCGTATCCACGATGTCTTCCGCCGTGCCTCCAGCTCGTCCCGCCTCCCTCGCGCCCGCTACCGCTCGCCGCCCCGGCCGCCCCGCCAAGCAGGGCCTCTACGATCCTTGGTTCGAGCACGATGCCTGCGGCGTCGGCTTCATCGCCGATCTCCACGGCCGCGCCTCGCACGACCTCGTGCGCAAGGGCATCCAGATCCTCGAAAACCTCGACCACCGCGGCGCCGCCGGCAGCGAGCCCAACACCGGCGACGGCGCCGGCATCCTCATGCAGGTGCCGCACGCCTTCTGCGTCGAGGCCGCCAAAAAAGCCCGCATCACGCTCCCCGCCGCCGGCCACTACGGCACCGGCCTCGTCTTCCTCCCGAAAAACGCCACCCAGCGCCGCAAGGTCGAGGAGAAGATCGCCGCCGTGGTGCAGAGCGAGGGCCTCGAGTTCCTCGGCTGGCGCACCGTGCCCACCGACAATTCCGACCTCGGCGAAACCGCCAAGGCCAGCGAGCCCGCCATCCGCCAGATCTTCATCGGCCGCCCCGCCGAGCTCGCCAGCGAACTCGCCTTCGAGCGCAAGCTCTACGTCGTCCGCAAGCGCGCCGGCGCCGAGGTCCGCAGCGAGGGTCTCCTCGGCGCCGACATGGTTTACTTCCCGAGCCTGTCCGCGCGCACCTTCGTTTACAAAGGCATGCTGCTCACCACGCAGCTCGCGAAGTATTTCCCCGACCTGCAAAACCCCGCGATGAGCACCGCCATCGCGCTGGTGCACTCGCGCTTCTCGACCAACACCTTCCCGTCCTGGGACCGCGCGCACCCCTACCGCTACGTCGCGCACAACGGCGAGATCAACACGCTCCGTGGCAACATCAACTGGATGCACGCCCGCCAGGCGCACTTCGTCTCCGACGCCTTCGGCGACGACATCAAAAAGATCCTCCCCGTCATCAACCCCAACGGCTCCGACTCGGCGATGTTCGACAACACGCTCGAGCTCCTCCACCTCGCCGGCCGCTCCCTGCCGCACGCGGTCATGATGATGATCCCCGAGCCCTGGTCCAACCACGAGACCATGGACGACGCCCGCCGCGCCTTCTACCAATACCACGCCTGCCTCATGGAGCCGTGGGACGGCCCCGCGGCCATGACCTTCACCGACGGCCACGTGATCGGCGCCGTCCTCGACCGCAACGGCCTCCGCCCCGCCCGCTACTACGTCACCCGCGACGGCCTCGTCGTCCTCGCCTCCGAGGCCGGCGTGCTCGAGTTCCCCGCCTCCGAGATCGTCGAGAAGGGCCGCCTCCAGCCCGGACGTATGTTCCTCGTGGATACGCGGCAGGGCCGCATCGTCCCCGACGAGGAGATCAAGCGTCAGCTCGCCGCCGAGTTCCCCTACCGCGAGTGGATCAACCAGCACCTCGTCCACCTCGAGGACCTGCCCGCCGCGCCCGATTTGCCCGTGCCCGACCGCGACACGCTCCAGCAGCGCCAGCTCGCCTTCGGCTACACCCACGAGGACGAGCGCGCCATCCTCACCCCCATGGCCCGCGACGGCGTCGAGGGCGTCGGCTCGATGGGCAACGACACCCCGCTCGCCGTCCTCTCCAACCAGCCGCGCCTGCTCTACGACTACTTCAAGCAGCTCTTCGCCCAGGTCACCAACCCGCCCATCGACTGCATCCGCGAGGAGATCATCACCTCCGCCGAGACCCGCCTCGGCTCCGAGGGCAACCTCCTCCAGCCCGGCGCCACCGCCTGCCGCCGCGTCGAGCTCGACTGGCCCGTCCTCACCAACGAGGAGTTCGCCAAGATCCGCCGCATGCAGCTCCCCGGCCTGCGGGTCGAGACGCTGCCCATCCTCTTCCGCGTCACCCGCGGCCAGCAGGGTCTCGCCAAGGCCATGGAGGAGCTCTGCGTCCTCGCCCGCCGCGCCATCGAGGAGCACGAGGTCAACGTCCTCATCCTCTCCGACCGCGGCGTCACCAAGGACCACGCGCCCATCCCCGCGCTCCTCGCCGTCGCCGGCCTGCACCACTACCTCATCCGCGAAGGCCTCCGCACCCAGGTCTCGCTCGTGATCGAGACCGGCGAGGCCCGCCAGGTCCACCACGTGTCCTTGCTGATTGGATACGGCGTCAGCGCCGTGAACCCCTACCTCGCCTTCGAGACCATCGACGAACTGATCCATGACGGACTCCTGCCCAACGTCGATCACAAGACCGCCTGCAAGAACCTCGTCAAAGCCCTCGCCAAAGGCGTCGTGAAGGTGATGTCCAAGATGGGCATCTCCGCCATCCAGTCCTACCGCGGCGCCCAGGTCTTCGAGGCCGTCGGCCTCCGCCAGGACGTCATCGACCACTACTTCACCTGGACGCCCTCGCGCGTCGGCGGCATCGGGCTCGACGTCATCGCGCAGGAGGTTCTCCTGCGCCACCGCGTCGCCTTCGCCGAGCGCAAGGTCGCCGACCACGCCCTCCCCGCCGGCGGCCAGATGAAGTATCGCGCCGACGGCGAATACCACCTCTTCAACCCCGAGTCCATCCACGCCCTGCAAAAGGCCGTGCGCACTGGCGACTATGGAGTGTTCAAACAATTCTCGGCGCTCATCAACGACCAGTCGAAGAACCTCTGCACGCTCCGCGGTCTGCTCGACTTCAAGCCCTCCGACGCCATCCCCATCGAGGAGGTCGAGCCCGTCGAAGCCATCCTCAAGCGCTTCAAGACCGGCGCCATGTCCTACGGCTCCATCTCGCAGGAGGCGCACGAGACGCTCGCCATCGCGATGAACCGCATCGGCGGCAAATCCAACACCGGCGAAGGTGGCGAAGACCCCGAGCGCTTCACCTGGACCAACGAGCGCGGCGACTCGAAAAACTCCGCCATCAAGCAGGTCGCCTCCGGCCGCTTCGGCGTGACGAGCAACTACCTCGTCAACGCCCGCGAAATCCAAATCAAGATGGCCCAGGGCGCGAAGCCCGGCGAGGGCGGCCAGCTCCCCGGCACCAAGGTTTACCCGTGGGTCGCCAAGACCCGCCACACCACCGCCGGCGTCGGCCTCATCTCACCGCCGCCCCACCACGACATCTACTCGATCGAGGACCTCGCCGAGCTGATCCACGACCTCAAAAACGCCAACCGCCGCGCCCGCGTCTCGGTGAAGCTCGTCGCCGAGGTCGGCGTCGGCACCATCGCCGCCGGCGTCGCCAAGGCCCACGCCGATGTCGTCCTCATCTCCGGCCACGACGGCGGCACCGGTGCCTCGCCGCAAAACTCCATCTGGCACGCCGGCCTGCCTTGGGAACTCGGCCTCGCCGAGACCCACCAGACCCTCGTCCTCAACAACCTCCGTTCGCGCATCGCGGTCGAGACCGACGGCCAGCTCAAGACCGGCCGCGACGTCATCATGGCCGCGCTCCTCGGCGCCGAGGAGTTCGGCTTCGCCACCGCCCCGCTCGTCGCCACCGGCTGCATCATGATGCGTGTTTGCCATTTGAATACCTGCCCGGCCGGCGTCGCCACGCAGGACCCTCGCCTCCGCGAGAAGTTCAAGGGCCGCCCCGAGGACGTCGTGAACTTCATGACCTTCGTCGCGCAGGAGGTCCGCGAGCTCATGGCCCAGCTCGGCTTCCGCAGCATCGCCGAGATGGTCGGCCGCACCGACCGCCTCGAACCGCGCAAGGCCATCACCCACTGGAAGGCCAAGGGCATGGATTTCTCCAACCTGCTCTATTCGCCCGACACCGGCCCCGAGGTCGGCCGCTATTGCCAGATCCCGCAGGACCACGGCCTCGACCGCTCGCTCGACCTCACCGTGCTCCTCGAGCGCTGCGCGCCCGCCATCGAGCGCGGCGAGAAGGTCATCGCCGAGCTCCCGGTGAAGAACATTCACCGCGTCGTCGGCACCATCACCGGCAGCGAAGTGACGCGCAAATACGGCGCCGCCGGCTTGCCCGAGGACACCATCGACATCCGCTTCAGCGGCTCCGCCGGCCAGTCCTTCGGCGCCTTCCTCCCGCGCGGCATGACCTTCCGCCTCACCGGCGACGCCAACGACTACGTCGGCAAGGGCCTCAGCGGCGGCAAGCTCATCGTCCGCGCCCCCGCCGACGCCGGCTTCAAGCCCTCCGAAAACATCATCGTCGGCAACGTCGCCCTCTACGGTGCCACGAGCGGCGAGCTCTACGTCGGCGGCCGCGCCGGCGAACGTTTCGGCGTGCGCAACTCCGGCGTCACCGCGGTCGTCGAGGGCGTGGGCGACCACGGCCTCGAATACATGACCGGTGGCAAGGTGGCGGTGCTCGGCCCCACCGGACGTAACTTCGCCGCCGGCATGTCGGGTGGCGTCGCCTACGTCCTCGACGAAACCGCCGCGCTCAAGGGCAACGTGAACCTCTCGATGGTCGCGCTCGAAAAACCCGAGACGCCCTCCGAGCTCGCCGAGCTGCGCGCCCTCATCCAGCGCCACCTCGACTACACCGGCAGCGCCCGCGCCGCCGAGGTCTTGGCCAACTGGGACGCTCTCGCGTCCAAGTTCGTCAAGGTAATGCCCAAGGACTACAAGCGCATGCTCGCCTGCATCGAGAAGGCGAAGTCCCAGGGCCTCTCCGGCGACGAAGCCATCATGGCCGCCTTCGAAGAAAACGCCCGCGACACCAGCCGCGTCGGCGGAAACTAACCCCCGATCCACAAACCTTAGAAACCGCTAATGGCCGCTAAATCTCGCTAAAAAGGAGCCCTCTCTGCCGTCTCCGACTTTAGCGGTCTTTAGCGAAATTTAGCGGTTCTCAAACTTCCGTCCCTCTTCCTCCCATGGGTAAACCCACCGGCTTTCTCGAATACCTCCGCGAAGTTCCCGCCGACCGCGCGCCGCTCGAGCGCGTGCGCGACTGGAACGAGTTTCACCTCCACATGGAGGAGAAGAAACTCCGCAACCAGGGCGCGCGCTGCATGGATTGCGGCGTCCCCTTCTGCCACACCGGCAAGCTCATCGGCGGCATGGCCTCCGGCTGCCCGATCAACAACCTCATCCCGGAGTTCAACGACCTCGTCTTCCGCGGACTCTGGCGCGAGGCGCTCGAACGCCTGCACAAGACGAATAACTTCCCCGAGTTCACCGGCCGCGTCTGCCCCGCCCCCTGCGAGGGCTCCTGCGTGCTCGGCATCAACAACCCGCCCGTCACGATCAAGAACATCGAGTATTCGATCATCGAGAAGGGCTGGGAAGAGGGTTGGGTGGTCCCCAACGCCCCCGCCACCCGCACCGGCAAAAAAGTCGCCGTCGTCGGCTCCGGCCCCGCCGGCCTCTCCGCCGCCGCGCAGCTCAACGCCGCCGGCCACGCCGTAACCGTCTTCGAGCGCGCCGACCGCCCCGGCGGCCTGCTCATGTATGGCATCCCCAACATGAAGTTGGACAAGAAGGCCGTAGTCCTCCGCCGGATACAGCTCCTCGAGCAGGAAGGCGTGAAGTTTGTCTGCAACGCGAACATCGGCGTCACGCACTCCGTCGCCGACCTCCGCCGCGACTTCGACGCCATCGTCCTCTGCACCGGCGCCACCCTCGGCCGCGACCTCAAGGCCCCCGGCCGCGAGGCCGCCGGCATCCACCTCGCGATGGAGTTCCTCACCGCCTCGACCAAGGCCGTGCTCGACCAAGGCGACGGCTGCGCCAGCCCGATCAACGCCAAGGACAAGGACGTCGTCGTCATCGGCGGCGGCGACACCGGCACGGACTGCGTCGGCACCTCCCTCCGCCAGGGCTGCCGTTCCGTCACGCAGATCGAAATCATGGCCAAGCCGCCCCTTGAGCGCGCCGCCAACAACCCCTGGCCCGAGTGGCCCAAGACGCTCAAGATCGATTACGGCCAGGAAGAGGCCGCCGCCCGCTACGGCGCCGATCCGCGCGTTTACCTGACGACGGTGAAAAAATTTAACGCCGACGCCACCGGCCGCGTCGAGTCGCTCGTCACGGTCGAG
This sequence comes from Verrucomicrobiota bacterium, assembly GCA_030605125.1. GTDB lineage: Bacteria > Verrucomicrobiota > Verrucomicrobiia > Opitutales > Opitutaceae > IMCC26134_A. The sequence goes on from JAUWBD010000094.1 coordinate 7,241, forward strand.
GTGAAGTGGGAGCGCAACGCGCAGGGCGCCTTCGTGCCCGTCGAACAGCCCGGCACCGAAAAGACCCGCCCCGCGCAACTCGTCTTGCTCGCGATGGGTTTCCTCGGGCCCGAGCAGGCTCCCATCCAGGCGCTCGGCCTCGAAACCGACGCGCGCTCAAACATCAAGGCCGAGCACAACGTCCACGCGACAAGCGTCCCGGGCGTGTTCGCCGCCGGCGACTGCCGCCGCGGCCAGAGCTTGGTGGTCTGGGCGATCAACGAAGGCCGCGCCGCCGCCCGCGAGTGCGACCGCTATCTGATGGGCGCGACCAGCCTGCCGTAGGGCCGTCGCTTGCGACGACCGCGCCCGCGCGGGATCGTCAGCAAATCGGCAAAACCGCGCGCATCGCGATCCGAGGTTGCCGAGATCGGGCGGCCGCCCGATGGATGCGCCCATGGTCTGGCGCAACCTTCTCGCGGTCGCCCTCTTCGTTTTCGCGTGTTTTCAGATGGCCGGCCATCTGGCGGACGCGCCCGCCCTGCGTCGGGTCGGCGCGGCGAGCGCGGCGGCGCCGCTGCCCCTGCACTTTTCCGATCTCGGGCGTCACGAGCCCTTCGCGGCCGCGCTGACCTTGAGCGGGCTCGACCGGCAAGACCGGCCTTTTGAGTTCGAAATCACACCCGGGCTCTATGCGCATGTCGCGGGCCCCTCCCGGTTTCGCGCGGCGTATGCGACCGCGCTTCTCCACGCCCCGCGCCTGCCCGAGCCGCTGTGGACCGCGGCCTGGTGCCGGGGCCTGGGCGAGAGCAACGGGGCGCTGCGACACCCGCTCGGGGTGCCGCCCGACGCGCGGGCCCTCTCGATACGGATCCACACGCGCACCCACGGACGCGACGACTCATGGCTGCTTTCTCCTTCCTGCACGCGGTAAAGCGCGCCTCCCCGGGCCAGTTCGCGCTGTTTCGGATGCTCTTCGGCCTGTGGCTGGCGTGGCACTGCGCCACGCTCGCGCCCTGGGCCGCGGAGCTGTTCTCCGCCGAGGGCATGGTGCCGGATCCGGCCCTCAACCCGGCCCACGGCGTGCTGCCCAACCCGCTCGCCTGGCTGGGCGCGCCGTGGTTCTCCGTCGCGTGGTGCCTGCTCGGCGCCGCGCTTGCCCTGCTCTTCGCGGCGGGCTGGCGGCGCGTGCCGGTCGCGCTCGCGCTCTGGTTTGTCTGGGCGACCCTGGCCGGGCGCAACGTGTTCGCGGCCGGGACCGCGACGCCCTACGTCGGTCTGCTGCTGCTCCTGAGCGCGCTGGTGCCGGACGGCGAGCCGTGGCGATGGCGGGGACGGCCGCGGGCGCCGCGCGATTGGGGCATGCCAGCAGGCGTGTTTTTCGCGGCCTGGGCCGCGATGGCGCTCGGCTACGCCTTCGGCGGACTGGCCAAGCTGCAAAGCCCGAGCTGGCTCGCGGGCGAGGCGCTCACCCACCTGCTGCACGATCCCTTGGCGCGACCCGGCGCGCTGCGCGACACGCTCCTGGCCTGGCCCGACTGGGCGCGGGTGGCGTCAACCTGGGCCATGCTCGCGGCCGAGATCGTGTTCCTGCCCCTGTGCTTCACGCGGCGGGGTCGCGCCTGGGCCTGGACCGCGATGCTCGTCGTCCACCTCTGCTTTCTGCTTTTGTTCACGCACACGGACTTCGTGGCGGGGATGCTGATGCTGCACGCCTTCACCTTCGATCCCGACTGGCTGCCGCCGCGCGCGCGGCCGGGCCGGCATCCGGTGCTGTTCTTCGACGGCGAGTGCGGTCTTTGCAACGCGGTCGTGCGCTTCCTGCTGCGCGAGGATGATCGTGGCGTGTTGCGTTTCGCTCCGTTGCAGGGACGCACCGGCCAGCGCACCTTGAAACGCTTCGGCCTGCCCGCGGAGGGTTTTGACAGCCTGCTCTTCCTGCACGACCTCGACGGAAATCGACGCCACCTGCGCACACGCGGCGTGGTCGGCGTGCTCGATGTGCTCGGCGGCGTGTGGCGCCTGCTCGCGTGGATGCTCTGGATCGTGCCGGGCCCGCTGCGGAATCTCGGCTACAAGCTCGTCGCGCGCACCCGCTACGCGCTCTTCGGCGCCTATGAGCCCTCGCCGCTGCCGGATCCGCGTTGGGAGACGCGCTTCTTGGTCGAGGACTAAAGCCGGCCGACCCGCAGGCTTGCGCCGATCAGGCCCGGACCGGGAGCGCGGCGATGGCGGCGGCCATGCGGCGCAGGCCTTCGTCGAGCGTGGCGCGGGGGCAGCCGAAGTTGATCCGCACGTAGTGGCCGGGCGGCGCGCCGAAGTTGCGCCCCTCGCTCAAGCCGACGCCATGCGCCTCGAAGTGCGCGATGGGATCCTCGAGCCCGAGCGCGGACACGTTGAGCCAGGCGAGGTAGGTCGCCTCGAGCGGGGCCTCGAGCCGCACGTCCTTGAAGACGCCCGTGCCAAAGGTCGCCTGGAGGTGCGCGGCGTGCGAACGCAGCGTGGCCAGCAGGCCTTGGCGCCACTCCTCGCTGTCGCGGTAGGCGGCCTCGCAGGCGGAGTAGCCGAGACAGGTGACCTCGGCCACGATGCCCCAGGTGGCGCGCACGAAGCGCTGGCGCAGCGCGGGGTCGGGGATGATGGCGAAGGAGGTGCCGAGACCGGGGACGTTGTAGGTCTTGCTCGGCGCCATGAGCGTGAGGGTGCGCGCCGCGTGCTCCGGCGCGACCAGCGCGGTGGGCAGGTGGGGCAGCGAGGGGTCGAGGATGAGGTCGCAGTGGATCTCGTCGGAGCAGAGGATGAGATCGTGCCGCGCGCAAAACTCGGCGAGGCGCGCGAGCTCATCGCGACGAAAGACGCGCGCCACCGGGTTGTGCGGGTTGCAGAGGAAAAAGAGCTTCGTGCGCGGGGTGACGGCGCGCTCCAGCGCCTCCCAGTCGATTTCCCAGACGCCGTCGCCGCGGCCGGTCGCCCCCGCGCGCAGCGCGAGCGGCACGGGCACCGACACGCGCCCGGAGTTTTTCGGCGCCGTCATGAAGGGCGGATACACCGGCGTGAGGCAGAGCACCTCCTCGCCGGGCTGCGCGAAGGCCTGCGCGGTGACGTTGAGGCCGCACACGAGGCCGGGCAGCCAGACCAGCCAGTCCTCCTGGATTTGCCAGCCGTAGCGGGCGGCGCAGGCGTTTACCACCGCGTCCACCGTGGCCTGCGTGGGGCGGGCGTAGCCGAAGACGCCGTGCTCCACGCGCTCGTGCAGCGCGGTAAGAATCGCGGGCGAGGAGCGAAAATCCATGTCCGCCACCCACATGGGGAGGATGTCTTTGCCAGCATACTTTTTCCACTTCTGGGAGTCGGTGCCGGCGCGCGCGGGGACGGAGGTGAAATCAAGGCTCATGACGAGCCCGGCACCGTGAGGAAGCGCCCCGCGCACGGCACGCGTTTTCTGTGACGAGCTTGCGCGGTGCCGTGACACGCCGGCGGACATTTTTTCCCGCCACGGATCCCGCATGATAATGCAACAATTTATGCTGCAAATAATAACATCCTTAGCGGCGCCCGGCATCCCGTATGCGTAAACGGGGACGAACCCTTATCGTAAACCCACAACACAAAGGACAGGAGACATCGCCATGAGACTCATTCGCTACACCACACCGTCCCCCCGCGCTTATCATCCGGCCTTTGCCCGCAGTCCGTGGGCCGGGTTGGAGGAGCAGATGGACCGGTTTTTCGAGGCCGCCTTGGGCGAGACCGCCGGCGGAAGCGCCGCCGCGGGCTTCCCGGTGGACCTCTATGAGGACAACACCGCCACCTACGTGCGCGCCGAGCTGCCGGGCGTGAACCGCTCCGACATCCACGTCGAGCTCGCCGACGGCACCCTGCAGATCTCCGCCAAGCGCACCCGCAAGACGGGCGAGCGCGAGGAGACCGTCGAGTTCAGCCGCGCGCTCACCGTGCCCGAGGGCGCCGTGGCCGCCGACAAGATCGCCGCCGCCTTCGAGAACGGCGTGCTCACCGTCACGCTGCCGAAGCGCGAGGAGGCCCGGCCGCGCAAGATCAGCGTCGCCGTTGCCTGAGCCATAACCGTAACCGGAAAACCACTACACGTTAACCATTCGAAAGGAGATCCCGCCATGTCACTCATCTCTTCCCTCATCCCCGGCTTTGCCAGCGCCCCGGTGGCCCGCGCCTCCGCTCCCGCCGCCCGCGGCGCCGAGGAGCCGACCCGCGCCCCGCGCTACGAGGTCACCGAGACGCCCGAGGCCTACGGCCTCGTCGTCGAGCTGCCCGGCGTGGCCAAGGACGGCCTCGAGCTGAGCGTGGACCACGAGCAGATCCGCGTCTTCGCCCGCCGCTCCTGGCAAAAGCCCGAGGGCTGGCACGCCCTCCACCGCGAGTCGCGCGACGCCACCTTCGAGCTCGTGCTCGGGCACGAGCGCGCGATCGACGCCGACAAGGTCCACGCCGAGCTGCGCGACGGCCTGCTCCGCGTCTCGCTGCCGAAGGCCGAGGCGCTCAAGCCCCGCAAGATCAGCGTCGCCTGACGCCGCGTCCCCGCGAAAACCCGCGCCACACCCGCCGCGCGCCCCGGATGGTTCCGGGGCGCGCGTTTTTTTCGCCTACCGTGTTTTGCCCCGCGGGGCCGGCGGGCGGGCCGGTTGACTTGGGGCGCCCCCCCGATAGCTCTCCGGGCTTTTCACCCTCATGAGCATCGCTCGCCTTTCCCGGATCCCATTCCTCTTCGCCTCGCTCGCCGTCGGCCTGCGCGCGCAGGAGGCGGCCGCGGCCGCCTCCGCCGACATGGCCACGCAGGCCGTGGCCGCCGTGGGCAGCGGCGCGGTCGAGACCAAGACGCCCGACTTCGTCGAATACCTGGTGGATCTGGTGCTGGGCCTCTTCGGCGTCGAGGCCTCCGGCAACACCTGGTATCACTGGAGCATCGCCGCGCTCATCACCCTGGTCTTCTACGTGCTGCGCAAGGTCGTGGCGCGCGGGTTCTTCGCCCTCGTCAAGCGCTTCACCGCCCGCACCCAGACCACCCTCGACGACGAGTTGATCGGCGCCTGGCAGAAATCCGTCTCGGCCTTCATCGCCGTGCTCGGCGCCATCGTCGCGATCAAGGTCCTCAAGCTCACGCCCGAGGCGGAGGAGGCCTTCCACTACTTCAAGACCATCGCGCTCTCCGTCGTCGCGCTCTGGTTCTTCATCAGCACGATCTCCTGCGTCCTCGACCACCTCCAGAGCACGGCCAAGGCGAGAGGCGCCGCGGTGGCGGCCTTCATGCCCTGGATCAAGAAGACCGTCATCACCCTCATCCTGATCTTCGGCGTCTTGATCGCGGCCCAGGCCCTCGGCGCCGACGTGAAGGCCTTCCTCGCCGGCCTTGGCATCGGCGGTCTCGCCTTCGCCCTCGCCGCGCAGGACACCCTGGCCAACGTCTTCGGCTCGGTCGTCGTCGCGGTGGACCAGCCCTTCCGCATCGGCGAGTATGTGCAGATCGGCTCGCACATGGGCACGGTCGAGGACATCGGCCTGCGCTCCACCAAGCTCCGCACCCCGCAGCGCACCCTGATCGCGATCCCCAACAAGACCGTCGCCGCCGAGGCCATCAACAACTTCGGCCGCATGCCCCAGCGCCGCGTGGACCAGACCATCGGCGTCACCTACTCGTCCAAGCCCGAGCAGATCGAGGGCCTGCTCGAGGACATCCGCGCCCTGCTCAAGAACGAGCCGCTGATCCACCAGGACTTCCTCGCGGTCAACTTCGTCAACTACGGCGCCTTCTCGCTCGACATCCAGATCATCTACTTCGCCGCCGATCCCGACATGCGAAAGACCTTCGCGCTGCGCGAGAAGATCAACCTCGCCCTCATGCGCCTCGTGCAGGCGCGCGGCCTGAGCTTCGCCTTCCCCACGCAGACCATCGAGTTCTCCGGCGCCGTCGCCGAGCGCATGGCCGCCGCCCGCAAGGCCGCCGCCGACACGCCGGCGGCGTGAGCGCCCCGCGCCCGCCTTTCCGCAGCCCGAGCCGCCCGTGGCGAGCTCGGGCTTTTTCTTTGCCCTCGTTGCTCCGCGCCGGCTTTGCATCGAGCTTCCCGCACTCTTCCCGCCGATGCCCAACGCCCTCGCCGCCGCCACCTCGCCCTATCTCCGCCAGCACGCGGACAATCCCGTCGCCTGGCTCGAATGGGGCGAGGCCGCCTTCGCCCGCGCCCGCGCCGAGGACAAGCCCATCCTGCTCTCCATCGGCTACTCCACCTGCCACTGGTGCCACGTCATGGCGCGCGAATCCTTTGAAAACGAGGCCGTCGCCGCGCAGCTCAACCGCGACTTCATCCCCGTGAAGCTCGACCGCGAGGAGCGGCCCGACGTGGATCGCGTTTACATGACCTACGTGCAGGCCCGCAGCGGGCACGGAGGCTGGCCGCTCAACGTCTTCCTCACGCCCGACCTCAAGCCCTTCTACGGCGGCACCTACTTCCCGCCCGCCGATGCCGGCGAGCGCCGCGGCTTCCCCTCGCTGCTCGCCGCCGTCGCCCAGGCCTGGCGGGAAAAACGCGCCGAGCTCGTCGCCGAGGCCGACCGCGTGCTGGCGTCCTTGGAAAACCACTACAAAAACCGCGCCGCCGCCGTCGCCGACTCCGGCGGCCCGGGCGGCGCCCCCGAGACCGCCCCCGGGACCGGCTCCGCCGCCGCCCCCGTGCCGCTGCACGACGCCGCGGGCGACGCCTACGAGCGCGGCTTCATGCACCTCTACGAAAGCTTCGACGCCGGGCACGGCGGCTTCGGCGGCGCCCCGAAGTTTCCCCGCGCCGGCAACCTCGACTTTCTCCTCCGCGTCGCCGCGCTCCAGGGCGGCGACACCAGCGAGGCCGGGCGCGAGGCGCTCAAGATGACCGCGCACACCCTGCGCCGCATGTGCGAAGGCGGCCTCCACGACCACCTCGGCGGCGGCTTCCACCGCTACTCGACCGACGACGCCTGGTTCGTGCCGCACTTCGAAAAGATGCTCTACGACCAGGCCCAGATCGCGCGCAACCTGCTCGACTGCGCCCGCGCCACCGGCGACGAGCGCCTCGCCTGGGCCGCGCGCGGCGTATTCGATTACCTGCTACGCGATCTCTCCCATCCGGCCGGCGCCTTTTTTTCCGCCGAGGACGCCGACAGCGATCGCCCGGAAGCGCAGGGAGGCGGCCACGCCGAGGGCGCCTTCTACGTCTGGACGCGCGCCGAGATCGACGCCGCCCTCCCGCCCGCCGACGCCGCGCTCGTCTGCGCGCACTTCGGCGTCGAGGCCGCCGGCAACGTGCCCGCCGAGCTCGATCCGCAGGGCCACTTCAGCGGGCGCAACATCCTCAAGCAGCGGCGCCCCTTCGCCGAGACCGCCGCCGCCCTCGGCCACGACGACGTCGCCGGCGCCGCCGACCGCCTGGCCTCCTCGCTCGATCGTCTCCGCGCGGTGCGCGCCGCGCGCCCCCGCCCGCATCGCGACGAAAAGATCGTCGCCGCGTGGAACGGCCTCGCGCTCTCCGCCTTCGCGCGCGCCGCCGTGCACCCCGCCGGCTGCCTCGCCGACAAACGCCCCTTCTACCTCGACGCCGCGCTCCGCTGCGCGCGCTTCATCGAGCTGGAGCTCATCGACTCCGCCCGCGGCGTGTTGCGTCGTTCCTGGCTGGAGGGGCGCGTCTCCGGCGACGCCTTCGCCGAGGACTACGCCTGCGTGATCGCCGGCCTGCTCGACCTTCACCAGGCCGCGCTCGACCCGCATTGGCTGCGCCTCGCCGAGCGGCTCCAGGCCACGATGGACCGCCTCTTCTGGGACGAGGCCGAGGGCGGCTACTTCGCGGCGCCCGCCGACACCGAGCTCGTGCTGCGCCTGAAGGACGACTACGACGGGGCCGAGCCCGCCGCCTCCTCCGTCGCGATGGGCAACCTCGTGCGCCTCTCCGTGCTCGCCGGCGAAAACGGCGACGGGCCGCTCCGCGCCCGCGCCCGCCGCCTCGCCGAGGCCTTCCGTTCCCAGTGGTCCGGCGCGCCGCACGCCATGCCGGTGCTCCTCTGCGGCCTCGCCGACCTCCTCTCCGAGCCGGTGCACGTGGTGCTCGCCGGCGATCCGCGCGACCCCGCGTTTGCCGCGCTGGCCGACACCCTCCACGGCGCGCCGCCGCTCAACGCCCCCGTGCAGCTCCTCACCCCGGCCTGCGCCGCTTGGGCGGCCGGGATGCGACCGCTCGGCGGCCGCCCCACCGCCTACCTCTGCCGCGATTTCGCCTGCCAGCCACCCGTTCATACGCCGGCCGAGCTACGCGCCGCCCTCGCCTCGTAGGCCCCTAGCCGCCGACCGCGCCCGGGCTTACAAAACCGGCTCTCGAAACAGCCCGAGGCTTGATTTGATCCTGAGTCTCAATAACGGTATCGGCCTCATGCGCCTCCTTCGTTCCCTTTGTGTCTTCGGCATGGCCGCCCTCGGCGTGCTCGCCTTTGCCGCCGGCGGCCTGCACGCGCAGAATCGTCCGGTGAGCAAGTTCGTCGTGGCGCTCAAGCCCGACAAAAACCCCGAGATTCTCCGCGCCGAGAAGGGGCAGTTGGAGGCCTTTCTCGCCGCGCGTGTCGGCCGGCCGGTCGAGGTGATCATCCCGCTCTCCGCGACCGTCATTCTCGAGGGCTACGCCAACGGCACCATCGACCTCGGCTACCTCTCGGCCACCGATCTGGTCAACGCCCGCTCCCGCCGCGTCGCCGACCTGCTGCTCGCGGGCGAGTTTGCCGACGGCCGCACCGCCTACGACAGCTACTGGGTCGTCCGCGCCGACGCGCCCTACCAGTCGATCGAGGATCTCCGCGGACGCCGCGTGGCCTTCGCCAGCCGCACGAGCACGAGCGGCTTTGTCGTTCCCCTCTTCGACCTCCAGCAACGCGGCCTCCTCGGGCCCGACGCCGACCCCGCCGGCTTCTTCGGCGCCGGCAACATGTTCTTCGGCGTGGGCTATGTCTCCGCCATCGAGCGCCTGCTCGCCGGCGAGGCCGAGGCCGCCGCGGTGAGCTACTACGTGCTCGACGAGGACAAGCACCTCACGCCCGAACAACGCGGCCGCCTGCGCATGCTCCAAAAGCAGGGCCCCGTGCCCAGCCACGTGCTCGCCGTGCGCACCACCCTCGCGCCGGCCGACGCCGAGGCGCTCCGCACCGCGCTCCTCGCGCTCAACGAGCCCGGGCACACCGCGCTGCGCGACCGCCTCTTCACCACCAAACTCGTCCCGGCCGACGGCCAGGCCCACGTCGCCTCCCTCGCCGAGGCGCTCGCTCTCGCCCGCCGGGCGCTCCGGCAGTGAGCCTCCTCGCCGCGCCTCCTCCCGCGCCGCGACCCGCCTCCACCCCCGCCTCGGTGGTCGGCCTCCGCGGCGAGCCGCATCTCGAACTGCGCGGCCTCGGCCTGCGCCGCGGCGAGCGCTGGCTCGTGCGCGGGCTCGATCTCGTGATCCCGCGCGGCGCCTTCGTGGCGGTGGTGGGCCCCTCCGGCGTGGGCAAATCGTCCTTCCTCGCCGCGCTCGCCGGCCTGCTCGCGCCCACCGAAGGCGAGATCGTCTGTCGCTGCCCGCACGGCCACGCGCACCATCCCGCCGAGCCGGAGCTGCAATGCCGCACCGGGATCATCTTCCAACAAAACCTGCTCACGCCCAACGCCAGCGTGCTCACCAACACCCTCGCCGGCCGCCTCGGGCGCCACTCCGCCTGGCGCACGCTCTTCGGTTTCCCGCGCTCCGACCGCGAGGCCGCCTACCGCATCCTCTGCGACCTCGGGCTCGGCGCGCACGTGCACCGCTGGAGCTGCCAGACCTCCGGCGGCGAGCAGCAGCGCACCGCCATCGCCCGCGCGCTCTTGCAGGAGCCCGACCTCTACCTCGCCGACGAGCCCGTCTCCGCGCTCGACGCCTACCTGACCGGCCGCGTGCTCGGCCTGCTCCGCCAGGAGGCCCGCGAACACGCCCGCACCGTGCTCTGCGTGCTGCACAACCCCGAGCTGGTGGACCGCTTCGCCGACCTCGTGCTCAGCTTTGATCCCGGCGACGCCGCCAACTGGAAAGTCCGTGAGGTGCGTCGATGAGCGCCGCGCCCGCGCCCTCCCCGGCCCCCGAGGCGCCGCCCTCCGCGCCCGGCCCCGCCTCGCTCCCGCCCGGCCCGCCCGCGCCTCCGGCCCAGCCCCCGCCGCCGCCGCGCATCAACGTCTTCACCGTCACGATCGCGGCCTTCGCGCTCGCCGCCATCGCCTCCTGGCCCGCGCTGCGCGGCTCCGGCCGCGACCTCGACACCTGGGGCAACCTCGCCCGCTTCGTCGGCCACTTTTTCCCGCCCGACTGGTCGGTCTGGCGCGAGACGCTCCACGCCCTCGGCGAGACCTTCCAGATCGCGATTCTCGCCACCGTCTTCGCCACGATCCTTTCGCTCCCGCTCGCCGCCCTCGGCGCCCGCACGCTCGCGCCCACCTGGATCGTGGCGCCGGCGCGCCTGCTGATGAACTTCGCGCGCACCGTGCCCAGCCTCGTGTGGGCGCTCTTCGGCGTGGCCATCGTCGGCGCCAACCCGCTCGCGGGCGTGGTCGCGCTCACCCTCTACTCGCTCGGCTACCTCGGGAAGTTCTTCAGCGACGCCTTCGAGTCGGTGGACGCCGAGGTGGCGCGTGGCCTCTCCGCCCTCGGCGCCGGTCGCGTGCAGGCCTTCCAATACGGGCTCTGGCCGCACGCCAAGCCGCTCATCGCGAGCCACGTGTTGTGGATGCTCGAATACAACCTGCGCGCCGCCTCGATCATCGGCTACGTCGGCGCGGGCGGCCTCGGCGCCCAGCTCGCGGCCTACTACGAGTATTTCGCGTGGGACAAGGTCGCGACCGTGCTGATCTTCATCCTCGCGCTGGTCACCCTGCTCGACCTGCTCGGCGAGTGGGTGCGGCGCCGGATCACCCGCTCGCTCGGCGTGCGTAAGTGAGTCCGCTGCGCGATTTTCCTCCGTAATGCCCGCGAGGGGCGGTGTTTGACCCGCCCCCGCTTTCCGTCCCTGCTCCTTCCAGGCGCCCCCGACCGGGGTGCTCCGCCCCCACATGAAGGTGCTCGCCGTCGAAGATGATCCCGTCGCCCGGGCGGTGCTTGTCCGCACCTTGCGCAAGTTGGGGCACGAGGTGTTGACCGTATCCAACGGGCTCGCCGCCCTCGACCTGCTCGCCACCGATCCGGTGCGGGTGATCGTGAGCGACTGGCTGATGCCCCAGATGGACGGGCTCGAGCTTTGCCGCCGGGTGCGCGCGCGGCTCGGCACCGACTACGTTTACTTCATCCTGCTCACCGGCCAGCTCCCCTCGGAGGACAACCAGCGCGAGGCGATCGAGGCCGGCGTGGACGACTTTCTCCGCAAGCCGCTCGTCACGCAGGAAATCTGGATGCGCCTCCACGTCGCCGAGCGCATCCTGCGTTTCGCCACGCAGGTCC
>JAUWBD010000180.1 GCA_030605125.1 Verrucomicrobiota bacterium
AGCATCACGTAGTAAACGATCCTGATCGCGCCCTCGCCGCCGAACTGGGTGTGGATGGCCTCGCCCGCGCCGGCGGCGGCGCCTTTCAGGGCTTTGTGGGAGAGGTAGCCAATCAGAAACACGGCCGAAACCACGCCGGCCGAGATCATGCAGGTGCGGTGGGCGCGTTCGTTTTTCTGGCGAATGAAAATGAAGCCGACGGTCATCAGGGCCGTGGCGAGGGCGTTCAGGCCGGCGTTGAGCGCGGGGATGTCGTCGAGGGTCATTTGGCGGAGAGTCGGAAGGCGGCGATTATTTTGTCACGGAGGGCACGGAGCGCGGACACGGAGGGCACGGAGGTCGGAGTTGCAGAGCGACAGAGGACAGATCGACAGATCGGTTGAAGAACAGAGGACAGAAGGCGGGCGGGAATTGCGGGATTGGGACTCCGTGTTCTCCGTGGGCTGCGCTCCGTGTTCTCCGTGACCCCGTTTACGGCGCGATGAACCACACGCGGTCGATCACCAGCGCGCCGAGTTGGAGCGGGAGCCAGGCGATGGAGCAGAGGAAGAGCTTTTTCGCCATGGCGTCGCGCGTCGCCGGGCGGGTGAAGGCGACAGCGCGGGCGATGAACCAGGCGCCGAGAACGGCGCTCACCACCGCGTAGCCGACCGTGGTGAGGCCGAGGAAAGTCGGCAGGATGGCCAGGGCGACGACCGCGACGGTGTTGATCAAGGACCAGCGCGCCACGGCCGCGCCGTCGGGATCGCGGGTGGTGAGCATGGGGAAGTTCACCCGCGCGTAGTCGTGCCGGTAGGTCCAGGCGACGGCCATGAAGTGCGGGATTTGCCAGGTGAGCAGGATGCCGAAGAGAATCCAACCGAGCGCGCCCACGTGGACGCGTCCGCCCTCGGCCGCGGCCCAGCCGATCAGCGGGGGGAAGGCGCCGGCGATCGCGCCGAGCTCGGTGGACCAGCGCGAGCCGCGCTTGGCCGGCGTGTAAACCGCGAGGTAGCTCACGATGGTGGCGAGCGCGAAGAAGGCCGCGAGCCCGGTGACCTTGGCGAAGAGACTGCCGAGGCCGAGGGCGCAAAGCGCCCAGCCGAGCACGAAGGCGTTGCCCGGCGCGAGCCGGCCCGCGGGGAGCGGACGGTCGGCGGTGCGGGCCATGCGCGCGTCGGTATCCTGCTCCATCCACTGGTTGAGCGCGGCGACGCCGCCGGCGCAGGCGCTGGTGCCGAGGCAGAGGAAGAAGAACTCGCTCGGGTGCCAGCCGGGCTTGGCGGCGGCGTAGCCGACCAGCGTGGTGAGGACCGAGAGCAGGCTGAGCCGCGGCTTCGTAAGCTCGAGCAGGTCGCGGAAGACGGAGGGACGCGCGGCGTCGGGCAACTCGGCGCTCATGCGGCGGGCGCGGGCTGGACGGCCGTGGTGCGGAGGGGGCGGTGCATCCAGAGGGCGAGCAGGAAGGACACGGCGAGCAGGCCGGCGCCCACGATCACGTGTCCGGTGGTGAAGTAGGGGTCGCGGAGGCTGAGCACGGTGGCGGCGCCGAGCGCGATCTGCACGACGAGGAGGATCACGAGCGCGGTGGCGAGGCGGCGCAGGCCGGCGGAGACGGCGGCGCTGCGCCAGATGGCGACCGCGAGGGCGAGGATCGCGCCGGTGAGCACGAGCGCCATCACGCGGTGGACGAAGTGGATCGTGACGCGGAAGTTCCAGTTCGCCGGCAACCACGCGCCGTCGGCGGTGCTGTGCGGGAAGTTGGGGATGGCGAGCCCGGCCATGTTGTGCCGCATGACGGCCGCGATCACGAGCTGGGCGAGCACGAGCACGACGAGGGCCCAGGCGCCGGCGCGCAGCGCGGCGGGGGCGCGGCGCTCGGCCCCGGCGAGCCAGGGGCGGGAAAGCGCGGCGGCGATGGCGAAGAGCACGCAGACGTAAACCTGCGCGAGCACGCCGTGCGGGATGGTGAGCATTTGCCCGAGCGTGAGCTCGAAGCCCGGCACCTCGATGGAGTCGAGCAGCACGCGTTTGCCGCCGATGACGCCCTGGATGACCACGATGGCGAGGGCGCTCCAGCCGAGGCGGCGCACCCAGGCGCGCGGCTCGCGGCGGTGCAGCCACACGGCGGTGCCGATGGCGAGGAAACCCATCACCATGCCGAAGAGCCGGTGCGAGTGCTCGGCGAACATGTAGATGTCGCGCAGCCAGCCCTCGGGGTTGATCGAGCCGTTGGAGAGCGGCCAGTCGGGGAAGGCCATGCCGGCGCCGATGCTGGTGGTGAAGGCGCCCATCGTGACGACGACGAACACCCAGGCGGCGGCAAGGGCGGCAAACCAGGCGAGCGCCGGACGGTAGGCGACCGCTGCGGGGGAACCGGGTGGCGGAGCGGGTGGGGCGGAGGTGGTGGTCGCGGACGAGGCCATGAGTTTTGCGAAGCGCGGAAAGAAGCGGAGACGCTAGGAGGCGCAACGCCTTTGACAAATGTTTCCCCGGGGCGGAATGGTGGGCGCATGAGTGGCTCCATGATTCGCATGACAATGGCGGTGACCGCGCTGGGCGCCTTGGCGCTGGTCGGCACGGGCTGCCGCCCGGGCGGGGCGGCGCGCGGCAATGCCGCGGCCGAGGAAGCGACGCGGGGCCATCCCGTCACCGGGCGCGTGGTGGCGGTGATGGCGGAGCGTGGCACCCTGCTGGTGGACCACGACGAGATCCCGGGCTACATGCCGCGCATGACGATGGAGTTCCACGTCGGACAGGGCGACCTTGCCATCGCCAAGGAGGGCGCGGAGCTGCGCGCGCGGCTGATCGAGGCCGAAAACGGCATCTTCCGGCTCGAAGGCATCTGGTGGCAGGATGCCGTGGCCGACAGCACCGTGCGCCAGGCGGCGGAGCGCCTGCGCGAGGACACCCAGCTGCGTGGCCGCTCGGCCTATCGCGAGGTCGGCGAGAACCTGCCGGACTTTGCCCTCTACACGCACAACGGTGAGGTGGCGCAGGCGGCCCGCTGGCGCGGCAAGCAGATCCTGCTCAACTTCATCTACACGCGCTGCCCGATCGCCACGATGTGCCCGCTCGCCACCTCCAAGATGATGGAGGCGCAGGAAAAGGCGCGCGAGGCCGGCGTGCCCAACCTCGAATTGGTCTCGATCACGCTCGATCCGGAATACGACACGCCCGGCGTGCTGCGCGAATACGCCGAGGCCCGTGGCATCGACACGAGCAACTTCACCTTTCTCACCGGGCCCGAGAGCGCGATCCGCGACTTGTTGAAGCAATTCGGCGTCTTATCGGAGCTCGACGGGCCGAAGGGCAGCCCGCTGATCCGGCACACGCTGACGACTTTGCTGATCGACGAGACGGGCAAGATCGCCTGGCGCGCGGACGGCTCGAATTGGTCGCCGGCGGAGTTCGTGGGTAAGATGAAACGGTGAGAGCAGAACCTCTAACCACGGATTTCACGGATGGGCACGGATGAGCAGAAGATGACGCGGGCGGGGGTGCGCTGGGGGAGCGTGGCTTGGATCACGGTCGCGGCGCTGGCGCTGTATGTCGGGTTTCGCACGATGCCGACCGGCACCAATCTGCATCACATGGACTTCCAGGTCTCGGGGGCGAACGCGCTGGAGATGTGCGATCCGGCGAACCCGCAGTTTATCCCGGTGGTGGCGGTGCGCTCGCCCGTGCGCATGGAGCTGCGGCCGCAAGGCGGCGCGGAGCCGAGCGCGGGCCGGGAGACACGCTGGGTGCTCACGCTCGCGACCTCGGGCGGCAAGCCCATCGGCCCGGTGGACCTGCTCACGGTGCACACCCGCAAGCTCCACCTCATGCTGGTGGACCCGACGCTGCGCGACTACCAGCACCTCCACCCCGAGCCGGGCGAGCGCCCGGGCGAGTGGGTTTTCTCGCACACGCCGGAGCTGGGCGGCGTGTATCGGGTGTTTGCCGATTTCACGCCGGCGGCGACGGCGCGCGGGCTGTATTCGTTTGCGGAATATACCGCGGCCGGCGAGGAGGGCGGGCAATGGCGGGCCCCGGCGCTCGGCGAGGACGTGGAGCGCGCGGGCCACGTGCTGCGGCTGGATTCGGAAAAGGGCGCGCTAAAGGCGGGCGCGCCGGGCAGCCTGGCTTTTTCGATTCGCGCGAAGGACGGCGCGCCGGTGCCGATGGAGCCGGTGATGGGCGCCTACGTGCACACGACGGCGTTTGACGAGGCGCGGAGCGGTTTCGCGCACCTGCACCCGCGGGCGGAGGAGGCGGGGGCCTCGGCTTCGCCCGATTTCAAGCGGCCGAATTTCGCCTTCGACGTGATGATCCCGCGCGCCGGGCGCTATGTCGTGTGGGCGCAGTTCAGCGTCGGCGGGCGGGAGTGGTTCCAGCCGTTTGAGGTGAACGTCGAGGGGTAGGGCGGGGGGGAGGCCGATCCTACGTGGCGCGCGGGAGCTGCACCCAGAAGCGGCTGCCGACGCCCTCGGCGGATTCGACGCCGACGGTGCCGTTCATGCGCTCCGCCGCCTTGCGCACGATGGCGAGGCCGATGCCGGTGCCCTCGTAGTCCTCGCGGCGTTGCAGGCGGGAGAAGATCTTGAAGAGGCGCGGCTGGAAACGCTCGGGGATGCCGATGCCGTTGTCCTCGAACCAGAGGCGCACGTGGGCGCCGTTGATCGCCTCGGCCCGCACCCGCACGCTGGGACGCACGCCGGGGGCGACAAATTTGACGGCGTTGCCCAGGAGGTTGGAAACGATCTGGGTGAGCGCGGCCTCGTTGGCCAGGACCGGCGGCAGATCGGGCGGCACGAGGATGTCGGCCCGCTCGGGCTGAAGGGTGGGGTAGGTGGAGGCGATCTCGCGGATCATGCGGCCGACGTCCACGGAGCGAAGCTCCAGGTCGCCGTTGCCGGCCTTGCTGTAGTTGAGGATGTCGAGGATGAGCGCGTCCATCCGCTGCGCGGCGGAGGAGATGCGGCGCAGGAATTCGCGGCCTTCCGAGTTGAGCTGCGCGGCGTGCTCGCTCTCGAGGATCTCGGAGAAGCCCTGCATGGAGCGGAGCGGGGCGCGCATGTCGTGCGCGATGCTGTAGGAAAAGGCCTCGAGCTCCTGCACGGTCTCGCGCAGGCGGTCCTCGGCGCGGGCGCGCTCGGCGATCTCGGCGACGAGGGCGCGGTTGGCCTCGGCGTTTTCGCGGTGCATGCGGTGGAGCTGCGCGAAGACCGCGACCTTGGAGCGGAGGATGGCTGGGTTGATCGGCTTGTGCAGGTAGTCCACCGCGCCGGAGCCGTAGCCCTCGAGCACGTGCTGGTCCTCGTTGTAGAAGGCGGTGAGGAAGATGATCGGAATGTGCGCGGTTTTCTTCCGGTCCTTGATCATCTGCGCGAGCTCGAAGCCGGTCATGCCGGGCATGCGGACGTCGAGGATGAGGAGGGCGAACTCCTCGGCGACGAGGGCCAGCAGGGCCTCGTCGGCGGACGCGGCGCGCACGAGGCGGTAGCCGGGATCGTTGAGGACGAGTTCCAGGACGGTGAGGTTCCGGGGCTCGTCGTCCACGATCAGGATGTTGATGGGGGCTTCGGCGGACATGCGAAGGTGGGCGGCGGGACGGGAGGCGGGCGAGGGTGGGCGGGCGCGCTCAGCGGTAGAGCCAGACGCGCATCAGGGAGAGGAGTTGGTCGGTGTTGACGGGCTTGGCGATGTAGTCGCTGGCGCCGGCGTCGAGGCATTTCTCGCGGTCGCCCTTCATCGCCTTCGCGGTGAGGGCGAGGATCGGCAGGGTGCGAAACTCGGGCGCGCGGCGGATCTCCCGCATGGTCTCGTAGCCGTCCATCTCGGGCATCATGATGTCCATCAACACCAGGTCGAGGCCCGGCGTGGTGCGGATGAGCTCGATGGCGGCGCGGCCGTTGGTGGTGCTGAGGACGTTCATGCCCTGGTTTTCGAGCACGGAGGTGAGCGCGAAAATATTACGTGCGTCGTCGTCCACCACCAGGACCTTGCGGCCGAGCAGGACCTCGCGGGAGTGGTGCAGGCGCTGGAGCATGGCCTGTTTTTCCGGCGGCAGCTCGGTGACGACGCGGTGGAGGAAGAGCGCGGTCTCGTCGAGCAGGCGCTCGGGCGAGCGGACGTCCTTGAGCACGATGCTCTTCGCGAAGCGGCGCAGGCGGGCCTGCTCGTCGGCGTCGAGCTCCTTGCCGGTGAAGACGACCACGGGCACCTGGGCGAGGGCGGGTTCGGAGTGGATCTGCTCCAGCAGGTCGAAGCCGCTCATGTCGGGCAGGCGGAGGTCGAGCACCACGCAGTCGCAGGGGCGGTCGAGCATGGCGGCGATGGCTTCGCGGCCGGTGCCGACGCTGCTGAGCTCGATGTCGTCGTGGCCGAGGAGGGCGGCGATGGACTGGCGCTCGATGTCGTTGTCCTCGACGATGAGCAGGCGCTTGGTGCGCGGGGCGGCGAAGTCCTTGATGCGGTCGAAGGCGGCCTCGAGGCCGTCGGTGGTGGGCGATTTGACGAGGTAGGCGAAGGCGCCGTGGGCGAGGCCGTGCTGGCGCTCCTCCTCGAGGGTGACGATCTGCACGGGGATGTGGCGCGTGGCGGGATCGAGCTTGAGCTGGTTGAGAACCGTCCAGCCGAGCATGTCGGGCAGGAAGATATCGAGGGTGATGGCGGCGGGGCGGAACTGGCGGGCGAGGGAGAGCCCGATGGCGCCCTTGGCGGCGACGATGCCGCGGAAGCCGCGGGCGCGGGCGAGGCCGAGGAGGATGCGCGCGAAGTGCGGGTCGTCCTCGATGACGAGCAGCACGGGGTCGCCGGGCTCGATCATGTGGCGGTCGTCGTCGATGGGCTCCTCGCGGACGCCGTTGGGCAAGATCGGCCGGTGGCCGAGGCCGGGCAGGATGGAGAGGCGCTCGGGGGCGGCGGCGGCGGGCGCGGCGGGCGAGGCCTGGCCGTGCAGACCGGCGGAGCCGGCGTAGTGGAGCGGCAGATACAGGGTGAAGGTGCTGCCCTCGCCGTGCACGCTGCTGAGCTTGATCTCGCCGCCGAGGAGGGCGGCGAGCTCGCGGCTGATGGCGAGGCCGAGGCCGGTGCCGCCGTATTTGCGGGCCGTGCCGGCGTCGGCCTGCTGGAAGGCCTCGAAGATGAGGCGCTGCTTCTCGGGCGGGATGCCGATGCCGGTGTCCTCGACGGCGAAGGCGACGACGTGGGCGGCCTTGCCGAGCACGGGGTGGTCGGGGCTCCAGCCCTGGGCGGCGAAGTCCACCCGCACCTCGACCTTGCCGGAGGCGGTGAACTTCACGGCGTTGGACAGCAGGTTCTTGAGGATCTGCTGGAGGCGCTTGGGGTCGCTGCCCATGAAGCCGGGCAGGTTTTCGGAGAAGCGCACGTGGAGCGGGAGGTTCTTGGCCTCGGCGACGTGACGGAAGTTTCGTTCGAGGTTGTCGCGCAGGCCGTCGAAGGGGATGTCCTCGATGTCCACGCTGACGGTGCCGGACTCGATCTTGGAGAGGTCGAGGATGTCGTTGATGAGGTGGAGCAGGTCGGTGCCGGAGGAGTTGATGTTGCGCGAGAACTCGACCTGGCGCTCGGTGAGATTGCGCGGGGCGTTTTCCGCGAGCTGCTGGCTGAGGATGAGGATCGAGTTGAGCGGGGTGCGCAGCTCGTGCGACATGTTGGCGAGAAACTCGGACTTGTATTTCGAGGTGAGGGCGAGCTCGGCGGCCTTTTCCTCGAGGGCGTGGCGGGCGTGCTCGACCTCGGCGTTCTTGCGCTCGACCTCGGCGTTTTGCTCGGCGAGCAGGCGGGCCTTGGTGCCGAGCTCCTCGTTGGTCTGCTGGAGCTCGCGCTGGCGGGCCTGGAGCTCGACGGTGAGCTGCTGCGACTTCGCGAGCAGGCCCTCGGTGCGCATGGTGGCCTCGATGGTGTTGAACACGGCGCCGATGCTCTGGGTGAGCAGGTCGAGGAAGGTGAGGTTGACCTCGTCGAAGGCGGCGAGCGAGGCGAGCTCGATGACGGCCTTGGTCTGGCCCTCGAAGAGCACGGGCAGGACGACGATCGAGACGCGGCCGGCGGCGCCGAGGCTGGACGAGATGGCGACGAAGTCGGCGGGCACATCGGCGAGGTGCACGCTCTTCTTGTCGAGCGCGCACTGGCCGATCAGTCCCTGGCCGAGCGGGATGAGCGCCGGGATATCGGCCGAGGCGGCGTAGGTGGAGAGCAGGCGGAGCTGCGTGTCGCCGTGGTGCGCGCCGAGGTGGTAGATGGCGCCCTGGTGGGCCTTCACGAGCGGGGCGAGCTCGGAGAGGAGGATCTCGCCGACGGTGTCGAGCTGGCGCTGGCCTTGGAGCATGCCGGTGAACTTGGCGAGGTTGGTCTTGAGCCAGTCCTGCTCGCGGTTGCGCTTCGTGGTCTCGCGCAGGTTCGAGATCATCGTGTTGATGTTGTCCTTCAGCTCGGCGACCTCGCCGCGCGTCTCGACCTGGATGGAGCGGGTGAGGTCGCCCTTGGTCACGGCGGTGGCGACCTCGGCGATGGCGCGGACCTGCGTGGTGAGGTTGGCGGCGAGGAGGTTCACGTTGCCGGTGAGGTCCTTCCAGGTGCCTGCGGCGCCGGGCACGTGGGCCTGGCCGCCGAGACGGCCATCGACACCGACCTCGCGGGCGACGTTGGTCACCTGGTCGGCGAAGATCGCGAGCGTGTCGGTCATGTCGTTGATCATGTCGGCGAGCGCGGCGACCTCGCCCTTGGCCTGCACGGTGAGGCGCTGGGTGAGGTTGCCGTTGGCCACGGCGGTCACGACCTTCACGATGCCGCGCACCTGCTCGGTGAGGTTGGAGGCCATGAAGTTCACGTTGTCGGTGAGGTCCTTCCAGGTGCCGCCGACGCCGGAGACCTCGGCCTGGCCGCCGAGCTTGCCCTCGGTGCCGACCTCGCGGGCGACGCGCGTGACCTCGGAGGCGAAGCCGTTGAGCTGGTCCACCATCGTGTTGATGGTGTTCTTCAGCTCGAGGATCTCGCCCTTCACCTCGACGGTGATCTTGCGGTTCAAGTCGCCGCGGGCGACGGCGGTGGTGACCTCGGCGATGTTGCGCACCTGGGCGGTGAGGTTGGCGCCCATGGTGTTGACCGAGTCGGTGAGGTCCTTCCAGGTGCCGCCGACGCCGGGCACGACGGCCTGCACGCCGAGGCGGCCCTCGGTGCCGACCTCGCGGGCCACGCGCGTCACCTCGGAGGCGAAGGAGCGGAGCTGCTCGACCATCGTGTTGATGGTCTCCTTGAGCTGGAGGATCTCGCCGCGCACATCGACGGTGATTTTTTTGGAGAGGTCGCCGTTGGCCACGGCGATGGTGACCTCGGCGATGTTGCGCACCTGCGCGGTGAGGTTGGACGCCATGGAGTTTACGTTGTCGGTGAGGTCCTTCCAGGTGCCGCCGACGCCGGAGACCTCGGCCTGGCCGCCGAGCTTGCCCTCGGTGCCGACCTCGCGGGCGACGCGCGAGACCTCGCCGGCGAAGCCGTTGAGCTGGTCCACCATGGTGTTGATGGTGTTCTTGAGCTCGAGGATCTCGCCCTTCACCTCGACGGTGATCTTGCGCGAGAGGTCGCCGCGGGCGACGGCGGTGGTCACGTCGGCGATGTTGCGCACCTGCGAGGTAAGGTTGTTCGCCATCGAGTTCACGTTGTCCGTGAGGTCCTTCCAAGTGCCGGCGACGCCGGGCACCTCGGCCTGGCCGCCGAGCTTGCCCTCGGTGCCGACCTCGCGGGCGACGCGCGTGACCTCGCCGGCGAAGCCGTTGAGCTGGTCCACCATGGTGTTGATGGTGTTCTTGAGCTCGAGAATCTCGCCCTTCACCTCGACGGTGATCTTGCGCGAGAGGT
>JAUWBD010000232.1 GCA_030605125.1 Verrucomicrobiota bacterium
TCGGCCTCATCCAGCAGCACCGCCTCAACTGGACCGGCTGGTCCTTCCACGCCTGGGCCACGCCCGTGATGATCTCCGACTGGCGCTACACCCCCACGCCCTTCTGGGGCCAGCCCGCCAAGGACGCCCTCTCCGGCAAGCGGTTCCCCCCGCCCTCGCGTCTCCGTTAAACGGATACACACCACCGCCGCCTCCCCTTACGATCCCCCCGGCACGCCCCGCCGGCCATCTCTCTTCACGCCCATGCACCGCCCTCTCGCACACTCCATGGGTCCCGCTTCACCCGCCGCGTCGCGTCCCCGCGCGGCCGGCTTCGCGCTCATCGTCACCATCGTGCTGGTGGCGTTTCTGGTCCTCATCCTCGTCGGCCTCGCCACCTTCACGCGGGTCGAGACGCAGGTCGCGACCAACACGCAATCGCAGGCCCAGGCCCGCCAAAACGCCCTCTTCGCGCTCAACCTCGCCCTCGGCCAGCTCCAGCGCCACACCGGCCCCGACCAGCGCGTCACCGCCACCGCCGACATCCTGCTTCCCTCCGGCGCCAACGTCGCCAACGCCGACACCGGCGCGCAGGCCCAGGCCAAGCTCGACACCTACTGGCGCGCCCAGCGCAACCGCCGCTGGACCGGCGCCTGGCTCGACGGCAACACCGCCGCCTTCAACGCCGACACCCCCGCCGCCTCCAACCCCGCGCCCGATCTCCAGGCCTGGCTCGTCAGCGGCAACGAATCCGCCGCCTCTTTCTCCCCCGAAACCCGCATCCCCGGCCTCACCGTCGCCGCCGCCACGGCGGCAAACGCCGCGACCGTCACCTTCGACGACGCCAACGGCGAGCCGCACCGTCTCCTCATCGGCCCCGGCACCGTGGCCGTCTCCGCCGCCGCCGACCTCGATCGCCTCGTCACCGCGCCCCAACGCCCCATCTCCGCCACCAACGTCCCCGGCTTCGACCCCGCCACCTCCGTGGTCACCGGCCACTACGCCTGGTGGGTGGGCGACGAAGGCGTGAAAGCCCGCGCCGATGTCATCGACCGCCACGCCGCCGCCTCCGCCGGCGGCGACGCCGACTCCACCCGCGCCCGCCGCCAGTCCGCCCAGCGCCCCGTCATCGAGGCCATCACGACCAGCGGCACCGACGGCTTCGTCGGCCTCTACCCCGCCAACGACACGATTCTCGAGCGCGTGCTCGATCTCCAGCAGCTCGGCTTCGCCTCCGCCGACCCCGACCTCCGCACCCGGGTCCGCGAGCACCACCACGACATCACCATCCATTCCCGCGGCGTCCTCTCCAACGCCCGTCACGGCGGTCTGAAACAAGACCTCACCCACATCCTCTCGCGCCCCACCGAGGCCGCCTTCCGCACCGCTCTCAACCAAACCTCGCACGGCTTCAACCCCGCCCCCTCCGGCTCCCACAACAACCTCATCTCCGGCGCGGGCACCCGCTACGCGTCCGCCTTCCCCGCGCCGGGCGGCGGCCCCGCCTACGCCGACATCTTCAACCAATCCGCCACTTGGGAGCAGCTCTGGTCCTTCGCCAACATGGGCCGGCCCGACGGTTCCTCGCCTCCCGGCGCCCGCGACCTCGGCGGTGCCGTGATTCCCCGCGTGTCCACCGCCACCCGCCAAGGCGTGTATCCGGTCCTCACCCACGCCAAATTTTTCTACAACCTGCGCATCACCGAGGCCGTCCTCGACGCCGATGGCGTCAACCGCGGCGGCACCATCCAGGTGGAGGTGGTGCCCGTGGTCGTCCTCGCCAATCCCTACAACGCGCCGCTCGCTCCCGCCGACTACATCCTGCGCGTGGTCAACAGCCCCGCCATCCAGCTCCGTTTCGGCACTTGGAACAGCGCCGCGGGCGAGCCGGATCCCAACAACTTCGTCCCCGCCCCCGGCTACACCAACCTCGGCCGCGCCTACACCGGCGAGGTCCGGCTCGTGCTCCGAAACGAGAACGGCCTCGCTCCCGGCGAGGCCCGTATCTTCTCGCTGGATACAAACGCCACCATCCCCGCCACGGCCGCCGCGCAAGCCGCGACCACCGCGGTGCTCATCGACGAGCTCGATCCCGACACCCGCCTCACTTTCTCCACCGGCCAGAGCATTCCTCCCGAGCACACCCACGCCGCGCTCTACACGACGAACAGCGCGATGAACATCGGCCTCTACCTCGACTCCGTCTCGGTGCCCAACCAGATCGCGCTCATCCAAAGCCGGCGGCCCTCCGGGGTGGACCTCGAGAACCCCGCCAACGGGTTTCTCGTCTATCCGCTTTCCAACAACCGTCGGCAGGGCGGCGGAGTCTTCCTCACCGTCGCCGACGGCGCCACCACGCAGCAGCAGCAGGCGAATTTTCTCCAGCTCAACTACCGCACTCCCTTGGTCCAGCCAGTGGGCACGCTCGGCAACAACACCCACCCGCTGGAGTGGGGCCGGGCCTTCATCCGCACGGGCGCGACCGGCGGCGACACCGACACGCCCAACCCGTATCTCGAAGCCCACCTCCTCCGCCGCCCCGGTGATCCCGCCCGCGTCCGCTGGGGCTTGGCCAACACCGGCATCGGCCTCTACCTCAATCAGCCGCCCGCCCACGTCACAGGCGACGCGGGCTTCATCAACCTCCTTTACGACCTGCCCGCACCCGACGCTCCGATCGCCTCCCTCGGGCAGCTGCAGCACTTCAACCTCGCCGGCCACTTCACCGGCCTCGCCAGCCACGCCAATTCCACCCGCGTCCACACCTGGCAGTCGAACTACCCGATCTCCAACTCCTACGCGACCGGCCGCGTGCCGCGCGACCAGGTCTTCAACTCCACCGGCGCCCTCGGCTACCACTACGACGGCACCTACCTGCTCAACGACATCCTCTGGGACCGTTTCTACTTCTCCACCTTCCCCACCTCCGGCGCCTTCGACTTCGGCTCCGCCTCGGATCGCCTCGTCAACCACCGCTACCGCCCCTTCCGGCCCGCCTCCGAGGTTCCGTGGAACGACCCCTCGCGCTACCGCGGTGTCTTCAACGCCGCCCAAAACCTCCTCGTCAAGGGCGCCTTCAACATCAACTCCACCTCCGTCGAGGCTTGGAAGGCCGTCCTCTCCGGCCTGCGTGGCGTCCCCATCGGCTCCGAATCATCCGCCGCCAATCTCACCGCGCCCTTCACCCGCACCCTTGTGCCCACCGGCGGCGCGAGCGGCGCCAAGGCCGGCAACACCGAGAACGCCTGGACCGGCT
Source organism: Verrucomicrobiota bacterium (assembly GCA_030605125.1). Lineage (GTDB taxonomy): Bacteria > Verrucomicrobiota > Verrucomicrobiia > Opitutales > Opitutaceae > IMCC26134_A. The sequence goes on from JAUWBD010000232.1 coordinate 3,236, forward strand.
TCCGCAACCTCACCCGTGATGAGGTCAACGACATCGCCCATGAGCTGGCGCTCCAGGCCCGCCGCCGCGGCCCCTACCTCTCGCTCTCCCAGTTCGTGAACCGCCGCCTCGCCTCCTCTGGCTCCGATCAGACCAACCTCGGCGTCAGCGGCGCGCTTCAAGCCGCGATCGACAAGGTCATCAACCTCACCAACGACGCGCCCGCACCCCTGAACTTGAGATCCTCGACCGGCAACCTCTCGCTCGCCGACCTCGCCTACCGCGCGCCCAATCTGATCTCGGGCTTCCCCGGCTACCTGCTCCAAGGCGACGTCCTCTCCGCCCTCGGCCCCACCCTCTCCGCCCGCTCCGACACCTTCGTCATCCGCACCTACGGCGGCACCACCAATCCCACGACCGGCGCCGCCGAGGCCCACGCCTGGTGCGAGGCGGTCGTGCAACGCCTGCCCGACTACGTCGATCCCTCCGCCAACGCCTCCGACACCCTGCCCGCCGCCGGCACGACCAACGCCCTCTTCGGTCGCCGCTACCAGATCGTCTCCTTCCGCTGGCTCGGGCCTGCCGACATCTAGCCCCCGCTCCGCATGCCCCGCCTCACGCCATCGCTCCTCTCGCGGCCGCTGCCGCTCCTGGTCCGCGTCGCCTGCTTTCTCGCCGCCGCGGTCGCGTCGCTCCCGTCCCCGGCCGCCGCGCAAACGCCGCCGCCCCCGCCGCCGGCCAAGCTCCGTTTCCTCTTCATCGACGAAAACCCCGGCGGCTACGCGCTCAAGGTCGGCGAACACTACCGCACCGTCAGCTCCACGCCCTACGCCATCAGCCCGGTCGTCACTCCGCCCGCGCCAGGCCCGCTCGAGCTCTACCGCGTGTCGCCCCTGCCCTCGCCCGAGACCGGCCAGCCGGTCCGGGTAAAGATTCTCGCGCTCTCGCCGCCCGCCTCTCTCCGCGCGGCGCTCGTCATCGTCACTCCGCGCCGCCCTGATCCGGGATCGCCCGCCCCGGTGTCGTGGGAAGTTGAATACATCGACGACGCACCCTCCGCCTACCCCGCCGGCTCGCTGCGGGTCATCAACCGCGCCCCCGGCCCCCTTGCCGCGCAGTTCGGCGCCCACCAGATCCAGCTCGAGGCGGGCCGCACCACCGTCGTGCGCCCGCAACCGGATCGCCGCAACCGGGTGTTCACCAAGATCGCCGCCCTCTCCGGCTCCGGCTGGCAGCTGATCAACGACTCCATCACCGTGCTGCGCCCCGACCACCGCGTCACCGGGCTCTTTTTCCACTCCGCCTCCGGCATGCGCCACTTCTACACGGCCGAGGAATTGCGCGAGATGGGCGGCGCGCCCCCGCCCACTCACGTCTGGCTCACCTACTCGGACGCCCCCTGACCAACTCCGGAAAGCGTCACCCAATAGGTTACACCCTTCACTGCCCTCCGCATCACGGGAGATTGTCACCCATTGGGTGACAATCTCCGTCCGTCCCGCCCTCTCGCTTTGCACCCAAGGCGCGTGGCAGATCACCGGGGAGCGCTGCTTCCCAACACCTAACCGCCGTGCACCCCCTCCGCGCTCTCACCGCCCTCCTAGCCGCCGTGTCCGCGCTGCACGCCGGGCCGGCGGAAGTCCGTGCGGCCGAGCCCTACCCGATCACCGTTCAGGCCGGCGCGCGGCAAACCTTCGCCGGCTTCGGCGCCAGCCAAGTCTCCAAGGAGTTCGGCCACTTCGCGCCCGAACCGCACCGGAGCGAGATGGCCGACCTCGTTTACCGCGACCTCAAGGCCACGATCCTCCGCCTCTGGCTCGCCTCCGGCCCCGAGCACAGCCTCGAGCAAATGAAGGCCGCCTTCGGCGCCGACTACCTCGACAACGGCGTCATCCCCCTCCTCGCCACCCGCGGCGTCCACACCCTGCTCCTCGCCCCCGCCCGCGGCATGGACGCCCCCGCCGACTCCCTCGACGCCTACGCCGCCAAGCTCGCTCGCTTCATCCACGACCTGAAAAAGGAGCACGACATCGAGATCCACGTCACCGGCGTCGCCAATGAGCCCGAGGGTTGGAGCGGCGAACAACTCCGCGACACGATCAAGTTTCTTCGCAGCCACCTCGACGCCCTCGGGCTCCGCCGCGTGCGCATCATCGCCCCGGAAAGCCCAAGCGTTAACGACATCTTCTACCGCCAGCTCGAGATCATCCGCGCCGACCCGAGCGCCTGGGCCGCCCTCGACGGCGTATCCAGCCACTCCTACAACATGGCCGCGACCGACGAAGCCGCGCGCCTCGCCGAAGGGAAGGAATACTGGATGTCCGAATCCAGTGAAGACGGCAACGAGCAGGGCCCCGACGCCGACCGCGCCACCACCCTCGCCGCGCGTTTCCTCAACGACATCAACCACGGCGTCACCCACTGGATCTATTTCAAAGGCTTCTCCTACAGCCCCGACGTCACGCGCGACGACTACACCGGCAGCCGCCTCACCCAATACGATGGCGCCGCCGGCCGCATCGTCACCCACCTCAAATACCACTACCTCAAAAACCTCCTCGCCGCCTTCGACGCCGGCGCCGTGCTCCGCCGCGCCGAGAGCGAAGC
>JAUWBD010000059.1 GCA_030605125.1 Verrucomicrobiota bacterium
CGCCGCGCTCTCCGTCGTCGCCTCCTTCTCCGGGCCCAACACTTCCGGCCCGACGGGCAACACCAGCGAGCCCTCCGAGGCCCGGCGCGATTCCTTCTACGTCACCGGCACCGGCACGAGCGGCACCCAGCGCAGCGGTCGTCTGCGCTTCACCGGCCTCTCGCCCTCCGCCCGCTACACCGTCGCCGCCTACGGTTCGCGGACCGGAGTGAGCATGCGCTACACACGCTTCACCCTTTCCGGAGCCGCCGCCGCGACCGCCTTTTTGCAATGCGCCGACAACGTCTCCGGCACCGCGCTCCTCGGCCCGCTCGCCCCCGCCGCCGATGGCACGCTCGAACTCGCGGTCGAGCCCTACGACTCCGCCGGCGCCTTGCAGGAATACGGCTACCTCAACTGGCTCTCGCTCACGGAGTCGCTGCCCGCCGCCAGCCCCTACGCCGTGTGGACCTCGACGCACGGCCTGCCCGCCGCGCTCTCCGCCGCCACCGCCGACCCCGACGGCGACGGGCTGCCCAACTTGCTGGAATACGCCTTCGACACCGACCCCCTCTCGCGCAGCGCCCCGCCCGAGATCGCGGTTTCGCCCGATACCGGCGCCTTGTCCGTCACCTTCACCCGCGTCCGTTCCGACCTGCGCTACGAGGTCCAGGCCACGTCCGATCTCGCCACGTGGACGGCGCTCGTCACCGACCCCGGCGTGCCCGGCGACACCGTCACCGTGAGCGATCCCGCGCCGGCCCCGCGTCGTTTTTTGCGCGTGCGGATCACTCGCCCGTAAGCCGCGCCGCTCCGCATGTCGAATCCGTGCCATCGGAAAACCTAATCCGGCCTAACGCGTCCGCCGCCCGCCAGATATCCTCTCCATCCGTCAATCCACCCCATGAAAAACTCCCCGCTTCGCCTCCTGCCGCTCGTCCTCGGCCTCGCCACCGCCGCCCACGCCCAGGTCTTTCTCATCGACTTCGGCCCCAACGCCACGACCTCCACCGGCTGGAACAACCTCACCGGCGCTTCCAGCACCTCCGTCAGCATCAGCCTCGTCGCTAGCGACGGCTCCGCCACCACCGCGCAGCTCATCACCTCCGTCTCGCCCAACCACTTCACCAACGCGGGCACGACCAGCGCCACCACCACCGCCTTCGGCGCTTTCCCCTCCACCGCCGTCGGCGACTTCCTCGCCAGCAGCAACACCAGCACCGTCCTCACAATCACCGGCCTCGATCCGTCCCGGAGCTATTCATTCGAGTTCTTCGCCTCGCGCTCCGGCGGCCCCGGCACCCGCACCACCGACTACACCCTCACCAACGGCGGCCGCACCGCCTCCGCCCTCACCTCGCTCGATGCTGGCGACAACATCAGCAACACCTCGATCATCTCCAGCTTCACGCCCTCCACCGAAGGCCAGATCGTCCTCACCTTGACCCGCGGCGCCGGCAACACCGTCGGCTTCACCTACCTCAACGCGATGACGATCACCACCAGCCCTGTGCCGGAGCCCGCCTCCTTCGCGGGTCTCGCCGGCCTCGGCGCCCTCGGCTTCGTCGCCACGCGCCGCCGTCGTTCCTGAGCGTCCGCCTACGCGGAAACGCTGTCGGTAATCGCCCCGCTCGCCCGCCCGCGAGCGGGGTTCTTCGTTTTCATCCTTGGCTTCGTCGCCGCCGCTCCGCTGCCCCGCTCACACCCCCGAATGTCGAATCCGTCCTAGCGGAATGCCCTCTTTGGCCTAACCGCGTCCGACTGAAATCCGCTAGTATCGCACCAGTTCCCCGGCTCCCGCCGACCCGATCGTCCCCACCCCGAGAAACCATGCACCCCATGTCCCGCCGCCGCCCCGCGCGTGCCTTCACGCTCATCGAGCTGCTCACCGTCATCGCCATCATCGGCATCCTCGCCGCCATCATCATCCCCGTCGTCGGCAAAGTCCGCCAAAGCGCCCGCCAGGCCCAGTCGCTGAGCAACGTGAAGCAGATCGTCCAGGGCCTTCTCACCTACGCCAACGACAACAAGGGCAACATGCCCTACCAAGGCCTCGGCGGCGGATTCACCCAGCCCCTCTGGCCGCAAATCGTCTCCATCTACCTCCAAGGCCGCCCCGAACCCGCCAACTGGGGCACCGTCAGGATCCACGAGGTCTTCACCGACCCGCTCCTCGACGCCGACAGCCACAGCGGCCTGAGTGACTACGGCAACAACACCAACGTCATCGCCACGCCCATCACCTCCCCCGGCGGCCCGCTCAACCTCTACCGCTTCAAGAACCCCTCCCGTCTCGTCGCCGTCGCCACCGCGCAGGAACTCTCCGGCGGAAAGTTCATCGGCTGCTGGTATCTGAACGACCACTACTGGCAGAACGGCCCGAGCAACTACGGCGCCGTCTCCGGTCGCAACGGCGGCCCCGCCCTCATGGGCTTCGTGGACGGCAGCTCCCGCGCTGTGCCGATGACCGATCTCGACACGCGGGAAAAGCGCGAGGCGCTCTTCGCCAACCGATAAGCCCGCGCCGGCGTCCCGCCACCACCACCCCCGCGCCCCGTTCCTCCCGCCCGCTCCGCCTCGATCACGAGGCGGAGGCTGGGATTCCCGTCGCCACACTTCCCGATGCTTCGCCTGTTTCACCGTCTCGTCTCCGTCTCCGCGCTCGCCCTCTTCGCCCTCGCTCTCCTCGCCACGCCGGCGCAGGCCTCCGTGTTCTCCGCCCGCGTCCTGCTCGTGCCCGACACGGGGCTCGGCATGGCCTCCGAATACGCCGGCGTAGCGCCCAAATGGATACAGGCCGAGACCGCGCTCGCCGTCTCCACCGAAACCGCCTCCCCCGCCAACGAGCTCAACCTCGTCTGGACCTTCTGGGGCCACACCCGTCCCGCCGCCGGCGCGCTTCCGTCCGGCCCCGCCGCGCGCGTTCGCCTCGTCCTGCAGGCGCCGCGCTCGCTCCCCACGATCCGCAGTTCGATCCTCGTCCGCTCAGCCGACACCTGGTCGGAGCCGATCGCCGGTCCCACCATTTCTCTCGCCGCCGGTCGGCCCACGGAACTCCTCCTCCCCCTCCCCGCGCTCCCCGCCGGGGGCGAGGCGCTCGAGGCGCTTCGAGTGCATCTGCGCGCCGACGAAGATTTCTCCGACCTCACCGTCACCGCCTGGGCTCTGGGCGAGCACGAGGCGATCTCGCTGCAGCCGCCCGCCGACTCCCCCGCCAACCGCGCGGCACCCACGCTCGCCGTCTCCGGTCTCACCTCTCCCGGCGCGCCCGTCTCCGTCGCCGTCCTCGACGAAGGCGAGCGCGTCCTCGCCACCCTCCGCGCCACCGCCGACGCCTCCGGCCGCTTTGCCCTCGCGCTCGACCGCGCCAAGCTCCCCGTCGGCCCGCTCCGCCTGCGCGCCTCGGTGAAGTTGCCCGATGGCTCCGTCGCCACCGCGCTCGACGTCCCGCTCTACCTCTTTCCGCTCCTTCGCCCCGGCGCCACGCTGCCCATGGTCCGGCGCGAGGGCCGCGAGCTCACCGTGGACGGCAAGCCCTGGGGCTTCACCGGCCTCAACTACACGCGCTTCAACCTCGGCTACACCATCCGCACCGATTTCCGCGAGGCGGCCGAGGACCTCCGCACCTACGCCTCCTGGGGCGTCAACGTCCTCCGCATCCCGCTCAACCTCGCCTCGATCCAGCCCGCGCCCGGCGTTTTCCCCGACGACGCCCGCTACGCCGAGATCCTGCGCGCCCACCGCCTCGACCCGGAGTTCTTCAACCTCCTCGACTCCTTCATCGGCTGGGCCGGCCACCACGGCATCCGCCTCGTGCTCGAGTGGCACGAGGTGCCCAACGATCCCTACCGCTACTTCATCGGCGGCAACGAGCAGCTCCGCGGCACCGGCGAGCCCGGCGGCGGCATCGCCTGGCTCTCCAACCCCACCGGCACCGAACGCGCCGAATGGGGCGACCACCGCATCGTCCGCGCCATCGCCGACACCAACCGCTGGCTCGCCCGCCGCTACCGCGGCAACGGCAACCTACTCGGCTTCGAGGTGCCCTACAACGAGCCCCACTCCCGCGCCGACTCCAGCGAGATGGCCTGGCGCGCGATCACCGCCGCCACCCTCCACCCCATCGTCGCGGAAGACCCCGAGCGCCTAGCCTTCGGCATGTCGATCGCCTGGGGCCACGGCAACGTGCTCCCGTCCAACACCTGGCTCCCGCCCGAAGACCTCGCCGGCTTCGCGCCGCACTACTACCTCGGCAACGGTCCCGTCGCCATCCGCCCCGACGCCAAGTCCCGCCCCGAGCCCTGGCTCGCCCGCGACGTCGCCGCCACCTTCGAGCACAGCTTCGCCGCCGTCGCCCTCCCCCACAGCGCCTCGCCCGTCCCGGTCTGGAACGGCGAGTCCGGCGAGCACGGTTTCGAGTCGCTTTTCCCCGACCTCGCGCAGCTGCAGTCCGCCCCCTGGATGATCGAGACGCAGCTCGCCCAGGCCTACGGCGCCGGCATGGCCGGCAGCCTCGGCTGGACGCTCACCGGCCACGAGACGATCTACGCCCCGCTCCGCCCAGTATTGGAAAAGCACTACCGCCGCTACGCCCCCGTCTTCGCCGCCGGCCCCGTGGACTACTCGCGGGCGAAAATCCTCTTCGTGCAAAACCCCGGCGCCGTCCCCGTGCAAAACGGCCTCAACCACGCCTGCGTGCCCTTCGCCCGCCTCGCGCTGGATCTTCACCTCCTCCCCGTCCACTACATGAGCGACGCCCAGCTCCTCGCCAACGGGCTCGTGCAGATCTCCGCCGGCCTCGAGCAGGTCGAGAGCGTCGCCTCCGGCCTCGGCTACCGCGCCGTGGTCGTGGACTCGCGCAACCTCGACCAGCGCGCCCTCGACCTCGTCCGCGCCGCCGGCCTGCCGCTCCTGGTGGTGGACGACGCCGCCTCGCTCACCCGTGACCGCCTCGCCGCCTTCCTCGGGTCGGCCGGCATCGCCGTCGATCGCCGCACGCCGGCCGACTTCCAACTCATCCCCGGACGGGCCCACCTCGTCGTTTACCGCCGCTCCGGCCACGACCGCGGGCCCGTCCGGGTGTATCCAAGGCTCTACTACACCGGCGACCGCTCGCTCGTGGACGAGGCCGGCCGCGTCGTCTTCACCGGCTCCGCCGAGCGCCTCGCCGCCGACGGCATCCCCGTGGGCCTCGCCAAGTGGACCAGCGCCATCTTCCGCATCACGCCCTGACCTTCCCTTCCCCGATGCTCCGACGCCCCTTCCTCCGTCTGCTCGCCCTCTCCGCCGCGCTCGTCCTCGCCGGCGCCGCCACCGCCGCGCCCGAGACCGTGAAGCTGCTCACGGTGGGCAACAGCTTCGCCTACAACGCCACCGAGCAGCTCCCCGCCTTCGCCCGCGCCGCCGGCAAGACCGTCCACATCTTCCACGCCAATCTCGGCGGCGCCTCGCTCGAGCGCCACGCCACCCACCTCCGCGCCTTCGAAGCCAACCCCGACGACCCCAACGCCCGCCCCTACACGCAGCGGCCCGATCCCAAGACCGGCGAGAAGCGTGACTTCAGCCTGCCCGAGGCCCTCGCCGCCGACGCGTGGACCCACGTCACCATCCAGCAATCCAGCCCGCTCAGCACCAAACCGGAAAGCCACGAGCCCTTCGCCACCGAACTCGTCGCCGCCATCCGCAAATACGCGCCGCAGGCGGAGATCCTCGTCCACCAGACCTGGGCCTACCGCGACGATCACCCGTGGTTTGGCAACGGTTCCGGCTATACGCCGGCCCGGATGCACGCCGAGCTCCGCGAGGCCTACGCTCAGCTCGCCTCCTCGCACGGCCTTCGCCTCCTCCTCGTCGGCGAGGCCTTCCACGCCGCCCGCCAGACCACGGCCTGGACGCTGCGCACCGATCCCGATTTCGACTTCGCCAATCCTCCCGCCGGCCGCGTGCCCTCCGAGAGCGGAGCGCTCCACCTGGGCTGGCGCTGGGAGCGCGACGCCTCCGGCAAACCCGTCCTCAAGCTCGACGGCTTTCACGCCAACCGCGCCGGTTGCTACCTCGCCGGCGCCGTCTTCTTCGAGGGCCTCTTCGGCAGCGATGTCCGCCCGCTCGCCGTCACGCCCGACGGCCTCACGCCGGAGCAGGCCGCCGACCTCCGCCGCATCGCGCACGAAACCGCCTCCGCCCGCTGATCTCCCTTTCCCTCCCGTGAAAACTCCCGCCCTGCTTCTCGCCGCGCTCCTCGCGGCCGCCGCCACCACGGCCACGGCCAGCGCCGGCACCATCCTCATCGATTTCGGCTCCTCCGCCACCCGCACGGAGTCGCCCGACTCGCCATGGAACAACGTGGACGAGACCAACCAAGGCGCGCTCGAGGGCATGAGCCTCGTGGACACCCAGGCGAAAGAAACCGGCGTGCTCCTCGACATCCTCTCCCCCTTCGGCGGCCCCAACCCCGGCGGCGTGAAGACCGAGCGCCTGGGCGGCTTCCCCGTCACCGCCACCGGCGACTCGCTCTACGCCAACATCGAACGCTTCAACAGCCACGAGAACCTCCGCCCCGTCCTCCGCCTCCGCGGCCTCGATCCCCGCAGGAAATACGTCCTCACCTTTTTCGCCTCGCGCATGGGCTCCTCCGACAACCGCACCACGCGCTACACCATCGAGGGCGCCGCCACCGAGGCCGTCGAGCTCGACGCCGCCAACAACACCGACCGCACCATCAAGACCACCCCGCTCTCCCCCGCTCGCGACGGCTCGCTCGTCATCACCCTCACGCCCGGCGCCGCCAACACCAACGCCAACCGCTTCATGTATCTGGGCGTCCTCGAAATCTCGACTGCGGACTGATCTCCGCGCCCGCCGCCGCGCCCCGCAGCCCACCCCCGCGGCCTCGCTCCCGCAGCACCGCTTCGCCCGCGCCCGACACCACCCGCCGCCATGTCGCCGGATCCCTCTTCCGCTTTCGCTCCCTCCGCCGCCGAGATCTTCGGCCGCGCCCGCTGGATCTGGCCCGACAGCCACCACTGGGATCTGCACAACTGCTACGCCCTGTTTCGCCGCGCCTTCACCCTCGCCGACGTCCCCGCCCGCGCCCCGCTCTTCCTCACCGCCGACCAATCCTATCGGCTCTACGTCAACGGTCGCTTCGTCTCCCGCGGCCCCGCGCGCGGCTACCAACACGCCTGGCCCTACGACGAGCTCGACCTCGCGCCCTGGCTCCGCCCCGGCCGCAACGTGCTCGCGCTCCGCGCCTACAACCCGGGCTCCTCCAATTTCCAATACCTCACCCAAGGCTACGCCGGCCTCCTCCTCGCCGCGCACTGGCCCGAGGCCGGCCTCGACCTCGTCAGCGACGCCCGGTGGCGCACGCTCCGCCAGCCCGGCGTCTCCCGCGACACCATCCCCACCAGCCTGCAACTTTTCCCGCAGGAACACCTCGACCTCCGCGCCCTCCCCGCCGACTGGTCCGCGCCCGACTTCGACGACTCCGCCTGGGCCGCGCCCGCCGAGCGCCCCTGGAACAGCGGCCCTTGGTTCGGCCTCCAGCCCCGCGGCATCCCGCTCCTCCAGGAACGACGCTTGGAACCCGTCGCCCTCCTCGGCCTCGGCTCGGGGCCCTCCGCCGACGGCTACGAAAACGTCCGCGATGTCGTCGCCCTCCGCCTGCGCGAGGACCGCGCCCACCTCCCCGTGGACGCCGCCCGCGCCGACGATTTTCGCCCCCTGCACGTCACCTCCGTGCGACGCGGCGAGTTCCGCAGCCACCTCTTCGATTTCGGTCGCACCCAGGTCGGCAACCTCGCGCTTGAGATCACCGGCGCCCTCGGCGGCGAGACCATTGACACGCACTACGCCGAGACGCTCGACGCCACCACGCTCACACTCGACCAGATCGCCACCGCCGGCTCGCGCATGGCCTTTGGCGACCGGCTCGTGCTCCGCCCCGGCGCGCAGACCCACCGCTTCTACCACCACTACGGTTTCCGTTACCTCGAGATCACCGTGCGCGACGCGCCCGCCGGCCTCCGCCTCTCGCTCTCGCTCGACTGGATCGGCTACCCCCTCGACCGTCGCGGCGCCTTCGCCGGCTCCGACCCGCTGCTCGAGCAAATCTGGGAAGCCTGCGCCTGGACCCAGCAATGCTGCTCGCTCGACGCCTACGTGGACACGCCTTGGCGCGAGCAAGCCCAGTGGTGGGGCGACGCCCGCGTGCAGGCCTGGAACACCTTTCACCTCAGCGGTGACGCCCGCCTCTTCCGCCGCGGCATCGCCCAGATCGCCGCGCAGACGACGCCCGACGGCCTCACCTACGGCCACGCGCCCACCATGGCGCACGGCTGCATCCTGCCCGATTTCACCCTCATCTGGTTCCTCACCCTCTGGGACTACTACTGGCAGACCGGCTCCATCGAGCCCGTCCTCACCCACCGCGACACCATCCGCCGCGCCCTCGACTACTTCCGCCGCCACACCGACCCGCGCTCCGGCCTCGTCACCCACGACGACCGCTTCTGGCTCTTCCTCGATTGGACCGAGCTCCACAAAGACGGCGCGCCCTCCATCCTCAACCTCTGGCTCCTTCTCGCCCTCGAAAAACTCGCCCGCCTCTTCCGCCTCGGGAGCCTCTCCGACGACGCCGCGCGCCTCGAAGACTGGGCCGACCGCCTGCGCGCCGCGCTCGCCAGCCTCGTCGGCCCCGACGGCCTTCTCCACGACGGGCTCGACCGCTCCGGTCAACGCGTCCCCGCGACCAGCATCCATTCCCAAGTCCTCGGCCACGCCGCCGCCATCCCCGGCCTTGACGCCTACGCCGCCGACGCCCGCCTCCTCCTGCCCTTCCTCCGCGGCGAACTCCAACCCGCCGCGCAACCCTCCGCCTACTGGATCACCTACGTCTTCAGCCACCTCGCCGCCCGCGGTCACGGCGCCGCCGTGCTCGACTTCATCCGCCGCGCCTGGGCCCCGATGGCCGCCTACGGCACCACCTGGGAGAACTTCGCCCCCAAGCGCGCCGACGAGAGCCACTCGCACGCCTGGTCCGCCCATCCGCTCTACCACCTCGCCCAGATCATCGGCGGCATCCACCAAAGCGCCCCGGCCTGGGCCGAGATCGAGTATCGTCCCGTCTTTCACGGCGCCCACGCCCGCGTCGTCGTTCCCACGCCGCACGGCGACATCACCTCCCTCTGGCGCCGCGACGCCTCCGGCGCGATCCACCTCCAGCTCCGCCTCCCGCCCGGCGTGCGCGCCCACCTGCAGGTCCCCGGCCTCCCCGCCGAAACCGTCTCCGGCGACTTCACCGCCACCCTCGGCGCCTCCTCCCCCGTCGCCGCCTAGCCGCCCCACCACCGTCCACGCCCATTCATTGGTCATCGGTCATTGGACATTGGTCATTCCTCCCCCGCCCCGTGTCCGCCGCCATCACCCATATCCCCGCCGCCGATCGCATCCCCACCAGGCAGAAGGCCGCCTTCGCCATCGGCGTGAACACCGACTACATGGCGACCGGCCTGCTCACCAGCGTGCTCTGGATGCCCTACTTCAACATCGGGCTCGGCATCAGCCCCACGCTCCTCGGCATCGTGCTGATGATCTTCCGCGCCTGGGACGCGATCAGCGACCCGCTGATGGGCAACATCTCCGACAACGCCCGCACGCGCTGGGGCCGCCGCCGACCCTTCATGCTGCTCGGCGCCCTGCTCACCGGCTGCCTCTTCCCGCTCTTCTGGTTCATGCCCGAGGGCCTCGGGCAGACCGGGCAGCTCGTTTACCTCTCCGTAGTCGGTATTTGCTTCTTCACTACATTCACCATGTGGTCGATGCCCTACTACGGGCTTCAGCTCGAGCTCACGCCCGACTACGACGAGCGCACGCGGCTAGCGAGCTGGATGGCGATCTTCGGCTGCCTCTCTGCGTTCGCCGGCAGCTGGGTGCTCGCCGCCGTGACCAGCGACCGCTTCATCAACCCCGCCACCGGCAAGGGCGACATCCTCATCGGCATGAAGACCGGCTGCTGGGTCATCGCCGCGCTCATCATCCTTTTCGGCATCACCCCCGCCCTCTTCGTGAAAGAACGGGCCGCCGCGGCCGTCGCCGCGATCCCGAAGCAGCCCTTCTGGCAAAGCGTGAAGGAATCCGTCCGCAGCGGCCCGCTCTGGGCGCTCATCGGCATCTCCTTCTTCCTCGTCCTCGGCTACTCCTCGGTCGGCACCCTCGGCCAATACGTGAACATCTACTACGTGTTCGACGGCGACTTGAGCGCCGCCTCAGTTCTCGCCGGCTGGAAAGGCACCGCCGCGGTGATCGCGGGCGTGGCGCTCGTTCCCTTCTGGACCTGGCTCGGCGAACGCTTCGACAAGAAGCGCATGGTGATGAGCCTGCTCACGCTCAGCATGATCGGCCACTTGTTGAACATCTTCCTCATGCGGCCCGACCGCCCCTGGCTGCAACTCATCCCCGGGCTCTTCGAAGCGAGCACCCTCTCCGCGATCTGGCTCTTCCTCCCCTCGATGAAGGCCGACGCCGCCGACCACGACGAGTTGAACACACACCGCCGCCGCGAAGGCTCGATCAACGCCTTCTACTCCTGGTTCATCAAAGCCTCGCTCACCTGCGCCATGGGCGTCGGGGGCCTCGTCCTCGACCTCTCCGGTTTCAGCGCCAGCCTCGGCAAACAACCGCCCGAGGTGCTCTCGCGCATGTTCTGGATCTTTATCCTCCTTCCGATCGGCATCTGGGTCGTCGCCCTCGTCATCGCCGCCCTCTACCCGCTCGACCGCGCCCGCATGACCGACATCCGCGGCACCCTCGAAGCCCGCCGCGGCCGGCTCTAGGCGTCGCGCTGGAAAACTCGCCACCTGCCATGCCTCGGCGGCGTGGACCGTCCCGACTCCGACGAGATCCACCTCCTCGGCCGTCGCATCGACGATCTCTCGGCCGACACCCTCAACCTGCTCCGCGTCCGTGCCATTTTGTGTGAGCCCGAGCGCCCCGTTGAGCCTTTCCTTCCTCCGCCAAGATCCACCGCCCCACCCCAGTTACCCGCTCGGAAATCTTGCCCAGTTTCACCTCGGCGGCCACGCCCGCGGGCAAGCGCAAGGAGACCTCCACCCGACCATCCGGCAGCCGTTCCCAGCGTGAGACGATCGGCCCGCGCGGCGTCGGCACCGTCGCGCCCCCGTGTTCGCCTTCAAAGACCGGCGCGAAGCGCACTTTCGCCCACGCCGGGGCGATCTGGGTGATGCCGCCGATCGTCCGCATGAGGTGGAAGAGCGGATGGGCCGACCAGGCGTGGGAGTGGCTCTCCTCGCCGCGCTTCGGTGAAAAATTTTCCCAGGTCGTGCCGTGCTCGGCCATCTCGGACCAATGCCTGCGGATGAATCGCACCACGTCCGCACCATGCCCCGCGGCTTCCAGGACGTCGAAGACATAGGTGCACCAATAGGCCGAAGGCCACGCTCCGCCCACCCGTCCAGAACGTATCCATTTCAACAATACCCGCTCGGCCGCAGGTCCGGTCGCCCCCGGACGAACGCCGTCCAGGCCCGCAAGGGAGGCCAAGGCCTGAGCGTGGAGGCCGCGGGTGCGACGCGGTCTCCCGCGCGGATCGAGCCCGTCCGCCAGCAGGCCGTCCGGGCCGGCCAGCTTTCCCAGCGCCGACCGCAAGCGCCGGGCCCGGGCCGCGAGCGCCCGCGCCTCCTTGGCCCGGCCCGCCGCGCGCTGGAGCGCCGCCATCCTCTCGAGCGCGATCAACAGCCAAAGGTTCAGCACGGCCGGCGCTCCGTCTTTCGGGATCTCCGCCCAATCGAGGAACAGCCAGTAGCGCGCGTCGTGGACCACCAGACCGGAAGCCGGGTCGGTGTGTTTCTCGAAATAGCCGAGCACGCGCTCCACCACGTCGGCGTGCGCCTCCAGCGGCTCGGTCGAGCCCGTTTGCCAATAATAATCCCAGAGCGTGAGCAGCCAGATGAGCGAAAAGTCGGGCAGGATGCAGTTGTGCGCGATGGTCGGCGCATGTCCGTAGGTGACCCCGTCGGACGTGGTCTGCGCCGCGATCTGCCGGATACCTCGGCGCAGGAGGGCGGGATCGCCGTCGAGGTGGAAAGTGTTCCACGCCTGCACCCGGGCGTCACCCCACCACTGCGCCTGTTCGCGCCACGGCGTGTCCACGTAGGCGTCGAGGCTGCAGCACTGCTGCGTCCACGCGCAGGTTTCCCAGATGCGTCGAAGCGTCGGGTCCGAGCTGTCGAAGGCGCCGTGACGATCCAGCGGATACATCGCCGTCTCGATCTCGGCCGTGAGCTCGAGCGTGCGCGAGGTATCGCGCACCGTGATCGCCAGATAACGGAAGCCGTTGTGATGAAAAAAGGCGTGGTCGTTTTCCCCGTCCCGCAAGACGAGCCGGTTGCCCAAGGCGAGACGGCTGTGCGAAACCGCAAGTTGATCGGGAGTGAGGGTCGCCCGATCGATCGTTTCGACGCAGTGGGTGTCGATGATCGCGCCCGCCTCGCCGGCCCAAACCCGCAGCCGCAGATTGCCCACGACCGTGCGTCCCAGATCGAAGAGGTAGCTCCTCAAGCGCCCCTCGCCCGTCGGCTGGACCACCAAAGGCCAGGAGATCAGGCCGGCGTCGGGCGCCACCGGGGCATGCGCGCGCTCCTCCGCCAAACGCAAGGCCACCACGTCGGCGACGTCTCGGTAACCCGTCGCGCAGTCGCTCGCGGCGACCCCGATCAGGCGGCCGGGCGGGATCGTTTGCTCGCGGAGGAGCGGGAGGCCGCGCGGCTCGAGGCTGCTCCAAGGCTCCGAGTTCCACACCCGGCAAACGGGAGCGCCCCAGCCGCTGTCATCAAAGTCCAGGCCGTGCCAACCGTGCGGACTGATACGAAGGTCGATTTGCTCCTGAGCATCGCCGAGCTGGATGCTTCGCGGCGCGGCGTGGCGCCGCACGCCCGCCTGGCGCACGCATTTCCAACCGGGCCCGGTGGCGATGATCACGTCGCCCCACTGCGCGGCGGCGAGCAATCCGGCGAAGCCTTGGAAGCGGTAGCGAAAGGTGCCGCAGCCGGGATTATAGGCGCGGACCGCGATGACGTTGCGGCCCCGTCGGAGCCACGGGGCGAGATCGATCTCGTCGTAGGGCCACGAGTGTTGAAATCCCCGCGCGGGTCCGCGCGACACGGCCCGGCCGTTGACATACAAGCGATACGACTCGTCCGCCGTGATGAAGAACGGCGCGCGCCGGAGCGGCCGGCGCAAGGTGAAGGCGAAGCGGAAGAGCGCGTAGCCGTTGAACAAATCCCAGTGGGGATTCTCGGGCCATATCCACTGGGCTTTGGCGAAGATGCCGGCTGGGCCGGGATCATTCAGTTGGACGGCGGAGCAGCGGGGCGAGGTGGCGCGCAGATTTCGGTGCGGACCGAGCGAAGGAATGCCCGGAGGGCATTTCGAGCCGAGGGCCCCATCGAAAGGTGCCGCCAGATCGCCTCGATGCGACCCGGACAACTGAATGATCCCGGCTGAGGACATCGAGGCGACGGCGCGGCAGATCAACCGACGAGGTTCGCGCGGATGTAGTCGAAGCTCGCCTTGATCGAGTCGAAGGGATCGCCCGGCGTGCTGTCCTGCTCGACGATGAACCACCGGCAGCCGGAGCGCTCCGCCTCCGCGACGATGCGCTTGAACGGCAGCGTGCCGTTGCCGATCTCGGTGAAGTGCGGTTTGTCCTGCGCGGTGAACATGTAGTCCTTCAGGTGGATGAAGGGCAGGCGGCCCTTCATCTTGGCGCACCACTCCACGCAATCGCCGCCGCCGTAGTGGATCCAGTAGGTGTCGAGCTCGGCCGCCAGGTTTCGCGGATCGGTGTGGGCATACACGTGGTCGAGAAACGTCGTCGAGGTGCCGGGCACTTTGACGAACTCGATGCCGTGGTTGTGGTAGCCGAGCGTGATGCCGGCCTCGCGCAGACGCGCGCCGGCGCGGTCGAGGTTTTTCACGAGCGCGTCGATCTGCTCGCGACTGGTGATGTCGAGCCCGGCCGGGTGCGGGTAGGCGGTGAGCGTCGCGCCGAGCTTGTGCAGGCGCTCGATGACGGCGTCGGTTTCGTTGAGGATCTTCAGCGCGGGCTCGTGCGTGGCGCAGAGCGTGAGCCCCTCGCCGCGCAGGATCGCCACGATCTCCGCCTCCGGGATCGGGCCCACCCCGCTCACTTGCACGGCCTGGTAGCCGATTTCGCGGACCTTCTTCGCGGTCTTCGCGAAGTCGGCGGCGGTCTTGCAGTGATCGCGTAGCGTGTAGAGCTGGATGGCAACTTGATCGAGTTTCATGGGCAAAATCAGGACGCGCGCTCGCTCACGCTCTGGCGCTTGATCAAGCGCCCGCCGAGCGCGATGTGGTCGGGCAGCGGGCTGCGCTCCAGGCCGCAGATCACGCGATGCACCTGCTCCGCCGCGAGGTAGCCGAGCTCGCGGTTCGGAATGTCCACCACGGTGAGCGGCGGGTTGAGGTAGGCGCTCTCCGGATAGTCGTCGCAGGAGATGATCGAGACGTCCTCCGGCACGCGGCGCCCCAGCGCGCGCAGGCCGTGGAGCATGCCCACCACCACCGCATGGTCCATGGCGAAGACCGCGGTGATGTCGGGGTTCTTCTCCAACAACTCACGCACGCCCTGATCGCCGAACTGGAGACCGGTGCGGTCCACCGGCTCGACCACGATCTGGCTGTCGTCGAAACGCACGCCGCCGGCCGCCATCGCCTCGCGAAACCCGTCGAGACGGGCCTGGCCGGAGACGCCGTGCGGCGGGCTGACCAGCACGCCGATGCGGCGATGCCCCGTCGCGAGCAGGTGCTCGGCCGCGAGCCGGCCCACCGCGCGGTTATCCACCGTGATCACGTTTTCTCGGTGGGCGGGCGAGGTGCTCAGCAGCGCGCAGTGAGGAAAGTTTTCCGCGTCCAACCGGGCGAAGTAGCGGCTCTCGTCGTTGGAGCGCACGATCACGGCGCCGTCGATCGAGCGGCGTCGGAGCTCGCGCACGATATCGACGCTGTTGAGGCGATCCACGTCATCGGCGTAGATGCTCATCTCGAGGCCCTTCTCACGAGCATACTGCGCGACGCCCTCCATGATCGTGGAGAGGAAGAGGCCGAAATCCAGGACGTGCCCCGGGTATTGCTGGATCAGCACGCAGATGTTGGGGACCTTGCGCCCGACGATGCGGGGCTTGAAATTGCGCTTGGCCGCGAGGCTCTTGATGCGCTTGCGCAGCTCGGCGCTGATCTCGGGCGAGCCGCGCAAAGCCTTGCTGATCGTGGCGACGGAGACGTTCAGCTCGTCGCTCAAGCTGTAAACCGTGGTGCGTTGGGGCTTGCGTGGCATATGGGAGATGGGGGGGACGTCGGGCCGGCACACCTTCCGCGGCGGCCCGTATCCACCGCAAGTCCTTGGACGCTTATTTCGCGGGAAACGAGTTATCACGCCAAGGATCGCGAGCGGGGCGTCACTCGGCGCCGACCGCGAAGATCTCCAGGCCGTTGAGGATGGCTTGCCGGTTCACGTTGCTGCTCAGCCTCCGGTTGTTGAGGATCACGATCTCACCCTCGCGGTTGGAGCGGATGCGCATGACCGCGGAGAAGATCGTGCTTTTCGCGCCGGCCAAGGACGCGCCCTTGGTCCAAGCGATCGTCGCGGACACACCGCCCGTCCCGGTGAGGTTGGTGAAGAGCGCGGTGCCGTCCTCGACGTCGTCGTAGCAGAAGAGCATGATGTCATAGACCGTGTCGGGCTTTAGCCCGGCCAGCCCGATCACCATGAACTGCCGGTTGTGCGCGATGATGAAGTCGCGGTAGAGCGCGGCGGCCTCGAAGGAACCGCTCGCCGGCACGGCGAACTCCCGGTCGCGGGCCAGCAGCGGATGAGTTTCGGTCAACTCGTTACCCGCCGCGAGCGTGACGAAGATCCGCCCCTGGTCGGTCCAGCGCCGTTCGCGCCCGCTGAACTGCTGCGACATTGGGCCGGGGCTCGCCTTGAGCGAAATCGTGAATGGCGAGAATCCCGACTGGGTGGGCGATTCGGGTTGGTTCGATTTGCCGAAATCCACGCGGAGCAAGCTCTGCGCCTGCCCGTGGGGGGCGGCGAGGACGAACGCCAGCGAGAGAATTTTGGCCAAGGAAAGGAGGGTGGTTTTCATCGGGGGTTTTTGCTTCACGCCAATCAGGGCCCGTGTCCCCTCGGAGGGAGACACGGGCGGGAGAACTCGTTCAAAGGCCGACCGGTTGCCGGACGCGGCGGCGACGGGTGAGCGCGGCGCCCAGCGCACCGACCGAGAAGAGCACCCCAGCCGTCGCGGGCTCGGGGATGGCGGCGATCTCGATGCCGTTGATGATGGCTTGGTTTGAGCCACCGCTTTGCCGCGTGTTCGCGATGATGAGCGATCCGTTGCTGTCGGTCAGGACGCGGAGAACGGTCGAGAACCGCAGATTCTCATCCGGATTCGCACTATTGATGCCGCCCGCGGTCCACGAGATGGTGTCGGAGACGGTGTTGGTCCCGGTCGCGTTCGCGAAGAGCGCCGTGCCGGAATTATCGTGGTCGTAGGCGTAGATCCGGACGTCGTAGTAGGTGTTGGCGTTCAAACCCGTGATGCCGATGCGCATGTTGGCGTTGTTCTGCGCGATGACCAGGTCGCGGTAGAGCGCATTGTAGGTGAAGGAGCCCGAGTTGGCCGCGGTGCCGGTCCGGTTGCGGGCGATCATGTTGCCGGTGGCGGACAGGGTGGTTCCGCTCGCGAGGGTAACGGAGACGCTGCCGCTGGCGGTCCAATCCAAATTCAGATTCGTGTAGTTTCTGACGATGGGGCCGGCGGTGGCGTTCTCCGACGTGTTGAAGACAAGGAAATCGGCCTGTGCCGCAGGGTTGTTAACCGATCCGAAATCGACGCTCAGGATGGTCTGGGCGCTCAGGGACGCGCCGCAGCCGAGGAGCAGCACGGACGCGAGCTTCAGCGGAGCGGTCAGGAGGGCGGGTTTACGATTCATGGTGTGGGTCTGTGTTTGGGAATGCATGATTGATGCGGGAATTGTTTGGGGCGGGGGCGAAGGCGGGGCGGCCGGGCTCACTGTTCGAGCAGGGTCATCTCGGCGAAGCCGTAGGTGCCCTTATGGCCGCCGATGCCGGAGGTCATCTCGATCCAGCCCTTGCGCCCCGCGCCGTCGTTGTCGTTGACGAGGAAGCTGAAGGCGAAGCGCTCGTAGGGCGCGATGGTGAGCGTGGAGAGATCCTTCCAGCCGATCTGGCCGTGGTAGTAGGTCTTCTTCTCCTTCTCGTCGCGCTCCACGGTGACGAAGGTGGCGTCGGAGAGGCCCGTCTTCACCGCCTTGCCGCGGGCGCGGAGAAACACCTCGCCGGCGCCGCCCGGTTGCTGCGCGACGAGGACCTCGAAGTCCGCCGGCTCGCGATAGCTGGCCTGGCTGCGCAAGGACGTGAAGGCCATCTGCACGCTGTCGCCGGTCCAGCCCTCCCACGAGCCGACGGTGTGGTGCTTGTCGTCGGTGACCTCGTAGAAGAAAACGAAGCCGCCGTCGCTCCACGCGAAGCGTCCCGTGATGTGCAGATCCTCCCGGGCGAAGTTCGGCACCGACTGATCTACGCCCAAGCGCACGTGGCGCGAGGGGGTGAACGCGTCGAGCTGACGCCAGCGCGCGCGGTCGATCGTGCTCTCCTTCGTCACGCGGCCGATCGCGCGGGAGAGGTTGATCTTCGGCTTTTCCGGGACGAGCCCGAGCGAGAAGGCCAGGCGCTCCGCCACCGCGCCGCCGGTATCGTGGGCCCGGAGCGTGAAGGGCGTGAGCTGGCCACGCCCGAGCACCGCCGAGCCATCGACCATGAACTTCTCGTCGATCTTGCCGTTCGCCGGCAGGGTCACCGTGCGATGGGCCGCGCCCGACACGAGCCGCGCCCCCTCGGGCAACACCAGCTCCACCGCGACCGTCTGCGCGACGTCGCGGAAATTGTTCACCTCGACGGTCAGCGGGAAGGCGGCGGCCGCGCTCTGCGAGACGAAGTAGGCGAGGTTGCTGTGCTGGTCGATGGCGCCCTGCTCGATGCGCACCTTCATCGCGAGCGAGGGCACGCGCCGGGGCGGCAGCGGCTCGCGGGAGCGCGCCAGCAGGCGGGCCGCCTCGGTGTCGCGGTCGATGTTCGCGCCCCACGCACCCGGGTCGATCCACAGGTAAACCAGTCCGCCGTCGAGCGGCAGCCCGCCGTCGGCGTTACGGGCGAGGACGCGGCCGTCGATCGCCTCGGCGCGAATCACGGCCGCGCCGGGGACGAAGCGGAGGCCGGTCTCGCGATAGTCGGCCGCCAGCACGAGGACGGTCTCGCCGCCGCCGGAGAAGACTCGCGCCCGGGCGACGTGCGCCGGCGGGTTCTTGAGGTCACCGACATAGCCCTTGCCCGACAGCACGCGGATCGCCTGCGAGTAGGCCGCGAGCGAGGAGAGCGGGCTGTGCGCGCGGTCGATCACGCCGTAGCGCCGCGTGCCCTCGACGCGATTGCTGAACACGAACGGATAATAGTGCGCGATGCCGGTGGCCTTGGCCTCGATCGCGTTGAGCGCGAGGGTGAAGGCGCCCTCGTGGGCGTTGGCCGGCAGCGGACGCGGCGGCGTATCCACCGGCCAAGGACGCCCGGTCTCGGTCAGCCAAAGCGGCATGCCGCCGTGGCCCGCCTCGGCGAAAAGATCGCGGTAGAGCTTGGAGAACTGCACCAGCTGCGCCGGCTCGCCGTAGAAGTGGAAGCTCACGCCGTCCACGATCTCGGCCAGCCCGCTGTCAAAGCTGGCCTTGAGGAAGCCACGGGTGGCGCCGGAGGTGAAGGCGCCGCCGACCAGCGGCGGGGTGAAGCCGGCCGAACGGCCCGCCGCCACCACGGCCTTCAGCACCGACATGTATTGGTCCGCCGGCAGGTTGCCGCCGAAGCCGATGTCGGGCTCGTTCCAGATCTCGAGGCCAAATCTTGCCTCCTTCGTATCGCTCAGGAAATGCCGCCACTCGCGATAGGCCACGAGCAGGTCGTCCGGGTAGCGCGAGGACGAGTTCTTCGCCCGCAGATACGCCGGCGTGTCGTGGAAGCACTCGAGCACGGGCATGCCCTCGCGGGCATAGGCCTCGCGCATGCGCCCGTCGCGCGCGGGCCAAGCCCACTGGCCGGGGGCGGGATTGAGCTCGCCCCAGAGCAGACGCTCGCGCGCCGAGGCGATGCCGAGGCGCTTCATGATCGCGACCCGCTCACGGCGGATCGAATCGTCGGTCAGCCAGGTCAGCGCCGCGTCCATGCCGAAGAACGGATCGCGGTCCCTCGTGAAAACGGGCAGCGCCAGCAGACCAAAGGACTGCTGCGTCGCGGGAAACTCGATCTCATAAAACCCCTGCGGCAGCTTGAGCGTCACGGTCGCGTCGCGGCCGGCGACCTGCGCCCGGCCCCGCGTGACCTCGGCGAGCGCGCGGTCGCGCACCACGAACTCGACGGCGCCGCCCGCGGGCGCGGGCAGGAGAAAGCCCAGCTCGGCGGTCTCGTCGGGCGGCAGGTAAAACTGCAGTCCGTTCTTCGGCTGGAGTTCCGCTCCGCACAGCGCCGACGCCGAGAAAAGGGCGCAGCAGAGGCCGACGAAGAGACGGAGAAGGGGGTGGGTTTTCCAATCCATAAAAAAGCGTGATCCGTATTCAGAATGTGGTTACTTCGATCCAATCGACCTGCGGTTCGCCCGCCTCAAGCATGGCGTTCGGGTCCTGGTGGATCCGGAAACCGACGGCCGAGATGCTCGGCACGAAGAGGCCCAGCTCCACCGGGGCGCGCACGGGCATGCCGTCCACCGTCGCGGCCACGGAGTTGCGCGCGACGTCGTAGGTGAGCTCGAGGATGTGAAAGCCCGTCGAGTCGAAGTCCGGAGGCGGCCGCCGGTGGCCGATCGATTTGGTGCCGCGCGACATCAGATGCCCCTGCCCGCTCGGCTTCAGGTAAAGCCAGAGGTGATTCGTTTCGCTGAACCAGTTGGGACGATCCGCCTCGCCGAGAAAGGCGACCGCGATCCAGTCGGCGGTGAAGGGCCGCACGCGCGCCCGCACCGTAATGCCGCCGGGCCCCGGCTCCACCGGCAGCATGGCCTGGGCGGAGCTGGACGCGTTTCGCACGGAGACGGTGCCCTGGCTGGTCAGCGCCGGGTCGGTGTTTCGGACCGTGATCCAGCGCAGATTGCCGGTATCGAGCTTGCGGGCGTTGATGCCGCTCCCGGGCCGCTCGCCGGGGCGGAGCGAGAACTGATCGGTGTGCTGGGCATCGGCGGCGAGCCCGGTCGCGACGCAGCCGAGCCAGACGGCGAAGGCGAGGAGGCTGCTGGGCCTGCTGAGGCGGGTGGTCATCGGCGGCGGAGTGGCGGGAATCACGGTGTCAAAAGGCTCACGCGGAAGGCGGCGTCTTGGAGCCGGGGATCGTTCCAGCTGATCGCCTCCGCGTGACCGTCGGCGAAAACGGCGTTGAAGGCGTTGTTATGCCGCGGCGCGGGTCCGTTCGCGGGCAGCGGCCCGCCGAAGTGGTTGGCCTCGGCCCAGGTCTGGGCGCCGGCGTTCCAGCGCGTGCCATTGAGCCAAAAGCCCTTTTGCACGTTACCGTCCACAAACGTATCCAAAAAGAGGATGACGCGCGACGGGTTCCGCACCGAATTCAGGCGGATGTTGGGCACGTTCTGCCCCCACGACTGGCGCGGAAACACGCCCATCGTCTGCGAGGCGGAGTAGCGCTCGTTGCAGGAGTAGTCCGGGCGCGGATTCACCGTGTCGCTGTCCGTGGCCACCGGGCACTTCCAGATCGTCGCTCCGTCGGTGCGGGACCGCCGGGTCGCGAGGTAGGGCATCAGATGCGTGACGAAGGTCTCCTCGTTGCCCGATGCGTTGACCGACACGCTCGGCGGGAAAAAGCCCCGGCCGTCGGAGGCGTAGGTGAGCGTGGCGGTGGCCGCCTGGCGCAGGTTCGCGAGGCACTGCGCCGAGCGCGCGGCCTGACGCACGCGGCCGACCGTGGGGATGATTAACGCGGCGAGGATGCCCACGATCGCGATCACGGTGAGCAGCTCCACCAAAGTGAACGCGGCTCGCCGAGGGCGAGGCATCCCGGCGCCGCGGGAAAGAGGTAAGCAAAACAAGAAGGTCATCGGGGGTAACGAGACCAACCGTTGTTTCGTTTTGTTTCGCTTGCAAGCGAAAAATTCTCACCTACCATGCCTCCTTGTAAGGTAACGCCCTGCCAAACGGCGACTTTCCTACCAGCAAAGAAACAAACCTAAACATTTCCCCTCCACTCTACCGGGCGACCTCCGTCGGCCGGGCCCGCAAGCGCCCTCCGCTCCCTCTAACTCCATGAACCTCGGCGTCCAATACTACCGCCCCCCGTTTCCCGTCCAAAAACACTGGTCCGAAGACCTGAAGCGCATCCGCGATTCCGGCATCGACACCCTCCAGCTCTGGGTCACCTGGGCCTGGGTGGAGAGCAAGCCGGGCGTGTATCAGTTTTCCGACTACGACCGCCTCGTGGACATGGCCCACGGCGTCGGCCTCGAGGTGTTGCTCAGCACCATCGCCGAACTCCAGCCGCACTGGATCCACGACGCGGTGCCCGGCAGCGAGATGATCGACAACCACGGCCGCGCGATCGTGTCGTCGCTCCGCGAGGAGTCGAACTTCGGCCTCACGCCCGGCGGCTGCACCGAGCATCCCGAGGTCTGGAAGCGCATGGCGGCTTTTCTCACCGAGGTCGTCGTGCGCTACCGCTCCGCGCCGCACCTCGCCGGCTGGGACGCGTGGAACGAGCTGCGCTGGCACGAGCAGTCCGACGCCCTCGTCTGCTTCTGCCCGCACTGCCTGCGCGAGTTTCGCTCCTGGCTCGATCAACGCCACGGCGGCCTCGAGGGGCTCAACCACGCCTGGCGCCGCCGCTACGGCAAGTGGGAGGAGGTCATGCCGGGCAAGCTCCACTGGCGCCCCTTCACCGAGATGATGGCCTGGCAACGCTTCATCACCTGGAAGGCCAACCGTCACGGCAAGCGGCGCTACGATCTCATCAAGGCCCTCGATCCGCGCCGCGCCGTCACCGTGCACGCCGGCGATCCCGCGCCCGTGACCTGCGGCCGGGCCGACGCCTACGCCATCGACCGCGGCAACGACTGGCACTACGCCGACGATCTCGACGGCGTGGGCTGCTCCAGCTTCCCCAAGCTCTTCGGCATGGACGACACCGCCTTCACGACGCGCGTGGAGTTCGTGCGCTCCGCCGCCGCGCAAGCCGGGAAAAAACTCTGGCTGAGCGAGGTCCAGGGCGGGCGCGGCTCGCTCGGCTTTCAGCCCACCGCCGTCGTCACCGCCGCCGAGCAGCAGCGCTGGGTCTGGCGCGGCCTCGCCGCCGGCGCCGACAAACTTCTCTTCTGGTGCTGGCGCGACGAGGTCTTCGGCCGCGAGTCGGCGGGCTTCGGTTTGGCGGGGGCCGACGGCCACGCCGACGCGCGTCTCGTCGCCATGGCCCGCACCGGCGAGTTGCTGCGCCGCCACCGCGCGCTCTTCGCCGACTACGAGCCCGACACGCCTCGCGTCGGCGTGCTCTTCAGCCCCGCCTCCTATTACCTGCACTGGTCGCTCGAGGGGCGGGCCGACACGCCGCGCCAGGCGCTCGAGGGCTACTGCCGCGCGCTCGTGCAGCTCTCCATCCCCCACACCGTGGTCGAGGAGGAACACCTCGCCGCGCTCGACTCGCTCCAGGTCCTCTTCCTCCCGCGCCTGATCGTCGCCGGCGAGGCGCTCGAGGCGGCGCTCGCCGCCTTCGTGCGGCGCGGCGGCACCCTCGTCTGCGAGGCCGAGTGCGGCGCGTTTTCACCGGAGGGTTTTTATCGCCCGCCCGAGGAGCGCTTCCTCTCCGCGCGGGGCGTGCTGCCGGGCCGCGAGGTCGGCCGCCGCGACCTTCCGGTCGGAGGCGTATTCACTTTTTCGCTACCCGACCTACCCGATCGTCGCGAGCTCGCGCCGACCGCGCTGACCGCGACGCAGTGGCTGAGCCCGTGG
Source organism: Verrucomicrobiota bacterium (assembly GCA_030605125.1). Taxonomy (GTDB): domain Bacteria; phylum Verrucomicrobiota; class Verrucomicrobiia; order Opitutales; family Opitutaceae; genus IMCC26134_A. The sequence goes on from JAUWBD010000059.1 coordinate 23,077, forward strand.
GCCGGTTTCCCGGAGACGGGCCTCGTCCTCGCCCGCCATGAGGACGGCGTGCTGGTAGGCGAGACCGAGTCCGGCGAGGGCCGCGTGATCTACTGCGGCGCCTACCTCGGCGACGCCAACTTTCATCGAACCTCGCCCGGCTTCGCGGACTTCATCCGGTGGTGCTGCCGCGACCTCCCTCCGCCGGGCGTGCGGATTCTCGCCGGCGGTCGCGATGCCCGACCGGAGGGCTGCGCCTACCTCCGCACGGGCACGGCGGGCGGACAGCGCCTCGCCTTCGTGTTTCTGCCTCCGGGGGAAACGGGCGGGCGTGTCTCGCTCGCCGCGGACCTCGCCGCCACGGAGGTCGTGGAGCTGGTTTCCGGGAGGCGTTTTCCCGGCGCGAAGACTCGCGCCCACGGGCACGAAGTCGCGTTTGAGACCGGGCCCGATGGCGTGGCGCTCTTCGCCTTCGCGCCGGCTCCGCTAGCGCCCGATCTGACCGCGCCCCCGACGGCGGCGTTTGGGCCGCGCCGGCGTGCGGGCGCTCCGGTTCCCGCGAGCCAATGAGCCCGCGGCCTTATCGGGCCGGGGGCGTCACTTCCTCCGGCGTCGCGAACTCGGCCTCCATGTCGTAGGGCAGACGCCACACCCGTGAGCCGTCGGCATTGGCGAAGTAGAGGCGCGAGGGGCTCAGCGCATCGGCCGCCCCATCGGCCCAGAACGCGGCGAAGTCCGGGTGGGCGTTCAAAGGCCGCCGCACGTAGCTATGGTTGAACTCGCTCTTCTCCGTCAGCGTTCGCTCGCGAGTCCAGGTGACGCCCTCGTCGCGGCTCGTCCACGACTCGATCTCGCCGCCCGTGCCCCATTTTTTCGCGCCGCGGCCGGTCGGACCGATGATGCGCCACTCGTCCGCGCCGACGTAGAGGCTGCCCATGTCGTAGTTATGATCGGATACGGCGACCACCCGGCGTTTCCAATTCTCTCCCGTCCAGTGCAGCACCGTCCACTCGCGCGGATCGCCCTTCGGCCCCGGCTCGCCGGCGCGGCTCGCCACGAAGAGCAGGATCGGGTGGCCGCGCGCGTCGAAGTTCATGTCGCAGGTATACATGAACTTTCCCTCGGCCTGCAGATCGAGGAGCAGGGCCGCGTTGTCGGGCCGGACGAGCGGGAGCTCCAGCGGCTCACCCGCTGCGGTGGTCCAGGTTTTCCCACCATCGGTCGTCTGCGCGTAGTAGAGGTTGGTGCGCCGATCGACGTCGCTCTCCGGATGGTAGTTGAAGAACGTCGCGTATTTCACCGCGCCGCTTTCGGGATCGGCCCAGCGCCCGCTCGTCTGGTAATGGCCGCCAAACGCCGCCAACTCGCCGTCGTCGCTCCAGTCGCGGCCGTCGTGGCTCGTCTTCCAATAGAGCTGCCTCGCCGGGCCTCGCGTGGTGCCTTGGCGATACTTCGTGAAGAGCAGGAAAAACTCGTCGTCTCCCGCGCCGCGCCAGATCTGCGGGTAGGTGAACTCCTGCGCGGCCACGCGCTCGAAGGCGCCGAGGTCGTAGGGCCGGCTGCTGCGAAACACGAGGCCGGGCCGGACCCGGCCTCGCCCGCTCTTGAACACCCAGATGTGCCCGGCGCGGTCGATCTGCAGCGAGGCGTTGTCGTGCGGATCGTCCACCGCGGGGTCGAGGTAGAGCGCCACCGGTCGCGGCACGACTCCGCGGGCGTGATCGTAGTAGGAGACCATGATCACGAGTTCGCGTTTGTCGGCGGACGGAGTGCCGCCGTAAGTGAAGAAGGTCTTGTGCGCCGCGGGCGCATAAACCGCCATCGGCTGGTGGTTGGCCGTGTAGGTGCCGAGGCCGCCGGAGTATTTGTCGCCGTATTCGAACTGGAAGCCCAAGGCGAACCAGACGCCGCGGTAGCCCGGGATGCGCACCGCGTCGGCGAAAGGCGGGGTCGCGACGGGCGCGTCGATCGCCGGGGCCTTCGAGTCGTGCACGAACATCGCGGGAGCGCTCGCGGAGCGGGCATTGGCGGCATCGGCGGAGGTGGCGTTTAGTGAAATCGAGATCATCGGAAGAAGCAGCAAGCGTTGCATCGCCCGACGACGCCAGACCGTCCCCGCGGCGCCAAGCGGCGCGGATTGCGCGGGCCGATCATTTTCTTTTACGCTGCGAACGCATGACACCTCCGCAGAGCCTTTCCATGCACGCGTGGTCCTGCCTGCGCACCGAGCTGATCTGGATCTACGACCACGAACCCGCGCCCGCCTCCCGGCAGGCGACTTTCGATCATCGCGGCGGCAACTGGGCCTGGTATCTGCGCA
>JAUWBD010000123.1 GCA_030605125.1 Verrucomicrobiota bacterium
CGCCGCGCCTCCGCCGTCGCCATCGCCCGCGCCCGCGGGCTGCCGATCCGCGTCGAGCGCCCCGACGGCACGGTGCGAGAACTCGTCGATTTCAAGAACGACCGCCCGGTTTACCTCACCACCTACAACACCAACGCCGCCATCTCCACCGGCGCCAGCGTGCTCCGCCTCTCGCCCTACGGCCTCACCGGATCCGGCGTCGCGGTCGGCGTGTGGGATGGCGGCGCCGTCCGCGCCACGCACCAGGAATTCAGCACCGGCACCCGAGTCACGGTGAAGGATGGCGCCGCCGGGATCGACCACGCCACCCACGTCGCCGGCACCATCGCCGCCGCCGGCGTCGTCACCTCCGCGCGCGGCATGGCCACCGCCGCCCTCATCGACAGCTACGACTGGAACAGCGACAAATCCGAGATGACCGCGCGCGGCGCCAGCGCCCCCGGCCAGGCCGACAAGCTCTACCTCTCCAACCACAGCTACGGCTATATCAGCGGCTGGAATTACGTGAACGGCGGCAGCCCCTTCCGCGTCTGGGAGTGGACCGGCGACGGCACCACCGCCGGCTCGATCGACACCGACTTCGGCCGCTACGACGCCTCCGCTCGCGACAGCGACTCACTCGCCTTCAACGCCCCCTACCTCCTCATGTTTCGCGCGGCCGGCAATGACCGCACGGAAAACCCCTCCGCGGGACAGGCCGTCGCCCTCTCGCCCGGCTCCTCCACCGTCGTCTCCTACGATCCCGCCTCGCACCCCGCCGGCGACGGCAATTACCGCGGCGGCTTCGAGACCATAGGCTTCGACGCCCTCGCGAAAAACGTCATCACCATCGGCTCCGTGACCGACGCTGTCACCAACGGTGTGCGCGATCCGTCCAAGGCCAACATCAGCGCCTTCTCCTCCTGGGGCCCGACCGACGACGGCCGCATCAAGCCCGACCTCGTGGCCAACGGTGACGGCGTTTACTCCACGCTCAACGGCAGCAACACCGCCTACGGCAACCTGAGCGGCACGAGCATGGCCACGCCCAACGCGACCGGCACCGCCGCGCTCCTCGTGCAGGAATACTCCCGTCTCTTTCCCGGCGGCGCGATGCGCTCCGCCACGCTCAAGGGTCTTCTCATCCACACCGCCGACGATCGCGGCCATCCCGGCCCCGACTACAAGTTCGGCTGGGGCCTACTCAACGGCCAGGCCGCCGCCGACCTTCTCCGCGACCACGCCGCCAATCCGCTCAAGAAGCGCCTGACCGAAGATCTTATCAGCACGAGCCGCGGCACCATCACCCACGAATTCGTCTGGGACGGGGTCTCGCCCATCCGCGCCACGCTCGTCTGGACCGATCCCGCCGGCGCCGCCACCACCACCCACGACCTCCGCACGCCGCGCCTCCGCAACAACCTCGACCTTCGCGTCGTCGCGCCTGGTGGCGCCGAGTTTTTCCCCTTCGTCATGCCCTTCGTCGGCACCTGGACGCAGGCCTCGATGGATCTCCCGGCCACCACCGGCAAAAACAATACCGACAACGTCGAGCAGGTCCGCATCGCCGCCCCGCCCGCGCCCGGCGTTTACCGCGCCATCGTCACCTACGACGGCACGCTGACCAACAACCAGCAGCACTACTCGCTCCTCATCACCGGCTCGGCCAACGAGGAGCCGCCGCCGCCCCCGCTCGGCGTCACCACCGTCTCGCCCGCCAGCGCGCTGCCCGGCCCCGTCACCCTCGACATCGGCGGCACCGGCTTCAAAGCCGGCGCCACCGTGCGCCTGCTCCGCTCCGGCCAGCCCGATCGCATCGCCAGCTCCGCCTCGCTCGTCGGCGAAATCCTGCGCGCCCAGATCGACCTCACCGGCGCGGCCGCCGGCCTCTGGGATCTCCGCGTCACCAATCCCGACGGCGAGACCGCCACCCTCGCCGCCGCCTTCAGCGTGATCGGCGCGCTCTGGAGCGAGACCTTCGACGGCACCGTGAGCGGCTGGACCTTCACCACCGAGACCGGGTCGAACAGCTGGTCGCTCAGCACCGCCCAAAGCCACACGCCCACCCACGCCTACTTCGCGTCCGGCCCCGCCACCAAGACCACCGCCAGCCTCGTCTCGCCGAGTTTCACCGTTCCCTCCGGCGCGACCAACCTCCAGTTCAAGTTCTGGCACCGCTACGACCTTCAATCCGGTCAGGACGGCGGCCGCCTCGAGTTCTCCGTCGGCGGCGGCGCGTGGTTCATCGCCGGAGCCTCCGGCTCCGGCACGAGCTTCGCCAGCAACGGCTACAACACGACGATTTCGAACGCCGGCGGTCAAAACTCCCGCAGCGACTTCGCCGGCACGCAGGCCTGGTCGGGCAACTCCGGCGGCTTCGTTGAAACCATCGTCAACCTGACCGACACCGCGAAGTTCGCCGGCAAGAGCCTGCGCGCTCGCTGGCGCCTTGCCACCAATGCGAGCACCGCCAGTCCCGGCGGTTGGTATGTCGATTCGATCTCGCTCGTGGGCGGCGGCGACCTCGGCAACGCCGCGCCCGTCATTTCCATCGCGGCCGACACCTCCAGCACCGAGACCGTCACGGTGGACGAGATCAGTTACGACGTCGTGCGCGGCCGCGAGATCGGCCTGAGCGTCACGGCCGCCGACGACGGCGGTGTATCCAATCTCACCTACACCTGGAGCGCCAGCTCCGCCACCGGCCCGGCGGTCGGCTTCCTACCCAACGGCGGCAACGCCGCGCGCCTCAGCACCGCCTATTTCGAAGGCACGGGCGACTACCTCGTCACCGTCACCGTGCGCGACGCCCAAGGCCTCGCCGCCACGAGCTCCGTCAACGTCCGCGTGCTCGCCACCGCCGACGCCGTCACCGTGGCTCCCGCCGTCGCGAGCGTCGTTTACGGAGGCTCGCAGGCCTTTGCCGCCATGCTGCTGGATCAATTTGGCGCCCCGATGCCGAGCCAGCCTGCGTCCTTCACCTGGAGCGCCAGCGGCGGCGGCGCCATCAACTCCTCCGGCCTCTACACCGCCACCGCCGCCGGCGGGCCCTACACGGTCACCGCCTCCGCCAGCGGCCTCTCCGGCACCGCCAGCATCACCGTCAACAAGGCCCCCGCGAGCGTCACGCTCGGCCACCTTGAGCAGCTCTACTCCGGCTCGCCGCGCCCGGTCGGCGTGACGACCAGCCCCGCCGGCCTCGCCGTCGCGATCACCTACGATGGCTCCGCGACCGCGCCCACCGCGCCCGGCAGCTATGCCGTCGAGGCGATCGTGACCGACCCGAACCACCAGGGCGGAGCCGGCGGCACGCTCGTGATCGAAAAAGGCGTGGATCTCTGGGCCGAGTCCGTCGGCCTGAGCGGCGGCGCCGCCGACCCGCTCGCCGATCCCGACGGCGACGGCGTGCCCAACCTGCTCGAATACGCGCTCGGCGCCGATCCGCTCGCGCCGGGGAGCGCGACGCTCCCCGAAGCCGAGATTGTGGAGGGACGGCTCACCTTCACCTTCCACCGCATCGCCGATCCCGGCCTCGTTTACACGGTGGAGGCGAGCGATGATCTCGTGACGTGGACCGTGCTCGACGTGCCGGGCAATCCGAGCACGGGCGAGGCCAACGTGGCCGGTCCGGTGACGATCACTGATTCGCGCGACACCGGCGCCGCGCCGCGCCGCTTCTTGCGTTTGCGCGTCAGTTACTGAGCCGGGATCATTCAGTTGGCCGGCGGAGCAGCGGGGCGAGGTGGCGAGCAGATTTTGGTGCGGACCGAGCGAAGGAATACCCGGAGGGTATTTCGAGACGAGGGCCCCACCGAAAGGTGCCGCCAGATCGCCTCGATGCGACCCGGACAACTGAAAGATCCCGGCTGAGACCGGACAGGAACTTCGGATTTCTTTTACGCAAACCTTAGCCTGTCTGGACGTAGTGTGGGCTAAGTCCCGGTAAATATCCTGCTCCGGTGGCACCACCCTCTACGGGTGTTTTCTTAGGGCCTTGTCGGTTTCCAACAAGCCCTGATCCCCATGAAAACATCCCGCATCCCCCTCGTGTTTGCTTCCGGTCTTTGCGGCGCCGCCGCCGCGTTTGCGCAAGACGACGAGCCGCCCGTGCCCGCGCTCGAGTCGCTCGTGAATCTCCAGATCGTGCTCACCACCACCGGCACCGAGAAGGTCTCCGGGCCGCCGAGCGCCCGCGTATCCACCGCCAACTTCGCCGTCACCCGCATGAACACGCGGGGCTTTGTCGAGCTCCTCAACGAGCGCCACTCGCTCGTGGCCCAGCCGCGCAACTACACGCTCGTGGCCGTGCTGGCCGAGACCGAGGAGGAGAGCGGCTACCGCTTCTACCTGAAAAACACCAAGAAGAACGCGCCGGGCCCGGCCTACGTCTATCTCTCGCCCGAGGTCATGGGCCTCAGCATCGACGCGAGCGCGAACAAGTATCGCGAGGTCCAGAACGGCGACGTGCTCACCTCCAGCCGCGGCAACTTCAAGCACGCGGTCACGCTGGACTCGGCGGGCTTCGCCACGCGCGGCATCGCGAGCGGAGGATACACCCTTCGCACCGTGCGCGTGGGCGATGTGAGCGCAGCGCTCGAGGTGCCGAGCGCGATGCGCGCCACCACCAGCGGCTACTTCGTCGAGGACGAGGGCACCGAGCACGCGCAGACCTTCATCGCCGAGACGCGCTGGACCTTCACCGCGGGCAAGCCGGTGGATCTGAACAAATACCCCGCGCCGCCGCCTCCCCCGGAGTTGCCCGGGCTCGAGTAGGGCGCGCCGTCCGCTTGGCGGCCGCGGCGGGCGCCCGCCGCTGTTCTCCCGCCGCATCCCGTTCTGACAGCAAAAGGCCCGGCCGAAAAATTCGGCCGGGCCTTATTGTCGAGCAACTTGGTCCGTGCTTCGCGACCTTTGCGACCTTTGCGTTGAAAAGTCCGAAGCACCGGGGGGGCGGGTATCAGAACTGCCAGTTCACGATCGGGAGGATCGGGAAGATGTCGGAGTTCCGCGCGTAGTTGACGAAGCCGATCTGGATGCCGCCGTCGAGGCGCTCGGCCCAGTTCACAAAGCCCAGTTGCACGCCGCGGATCGACTCGGCGCGGTTGAAGAGACCGATCTGCACGCCGGTGAGATCGGCCTCGACGAGGTTGATCCAGCCGGACTGGAGGCCGGAGGAGCCAGCGCCGCTGATGCGGGCGACTACACCGCTTTGCCAGCCGGTGAACTCGCCGGCGGTGTGGGCGTAGATCCAAGTCCACTGGATGCCGACCGCGTCGCCACCGACGAGGTTGGCGCCGGGCGCCCAGCCGAAGCCGACGAAGTTCTCGGTCGTGGAATTCACGATGCCGAGATCCACGCCGCTCATGTTGGCGTTTTCACCGTAAACGAAGTTGATGCGGAGGCCGCGCACGTCCTCGTTGGCGTCCACGAGTTGCAGATCGGGGGCGAAGAAGCCGAACTGGAATGCCGCCTGGGCCTTCAGCGACGCGGTGGCGGCGAGGAGGGCGAGGCTGCTGATCAGGGTGGGGAGGGTTTTGCGAAGTTTCATGGCGACGTGAAAAAAGCCGCCTCGGTGGGGAAGGTCAAAGGTCCGGAAAGAAAACGGGTTGTAAACTTACCGAAGACGGGGTCGGGGATTATACCGGCACGCGCCGCGCCGCGCCGCGCCCGGAGCCGCCGCTTTTTCTCGCCGCCGGGGCCGGGCTGCCTCCGGCTGGAACGATGCGCAGAGGTGTCTTGCTGATAGTGGTGGTGGCGGCGGCGGGCTGGGGCGATGCCCGGGGCCTGGCGGCGCCGGGAGCGCGGGAGGTTGAGATCGCCGGGCGGCTGCCGGCGGGGCTGCGCGAGGCGAGCGGCTTGGCGGCGTCGCGCCGGGAGCCGGGCATGTATTGGGCGCATGACGACAGCGGCGGGCGCCCCGTGTTGAAGGCCTTTGGCGCCGACGGGAAATTGCGCGGCTCCCTGCGGCTCGCGGGGGTGAAGAACGTGGACTGGGAGGACCTCGCGTCCTTCGAGCTCGACGGCAAGGCGTGGCTGCTCGTGGCCGACACGGGCGACAACCGCGCGGGGCGCGGCGATTGCGCGCTGCACGTGGTCGAGGAGCCGGCCGCCGCCGCGTTGCGGCCCGACGCGGAGCACGTGGTCGAGGTGGCGTGGAGCCTGCCGGTGATTTTCCCCGAAGGGCCGCGCGATGTGGAGGCGGTGGCGGTGGACGTCCGGGCGGAGCGGGTCTATCTGCTGGAAAAGCGCAATCGCCCCCACGGCCTCCATGCGCTGTCCCTGCGCCCGCCGCCGCGCGGGCACGCGGCGGCGCCGATCAGGCGCGTGGGTGAGCTGGCGGGTTTCGCGACCGTGCGCACGGCGTCGGTCTGGTCCGCGGCGGGCGGGGCGCTGCGCACGCAGCCCACGGCGATGGATTTCGCGGCCGACGGGTCGGCGGCGCTCGTCCTCACCTATGGCGAGGTCCTCTTGTATTCAAGAATCGGCGACGAGCCGTGGTCGCGGGCCCTGGGCCGCGCGCCGGTCTGGCGCGCGGCGCACAGCCTGCCGCAGGCCGAGGCGGCGGCGTTTTCGGCGGACGGCGCCGAGGTCCTGGTGACGAGCGAGGGAATCGCCGCGCCGATCCTGCGCTGGCGGCGCCCGGCGGCTCCGTAGGGGGGCGCGGCCGGCCGCCGCGTCAGCCGATGGGGCGGCGGCGGCGATCGACGGGGTGGGTGAGGATGGCGACGGCGCCTCCGCCGTGGCGGTCCTCGAGGATCAGGTCGCCGCCCATGTTGCGCAGGGAGTGGCGGGCGACGGTGAGGCCCATGCCGACGCCGACGGTGTTTTTGCTGCTGATGAAGGGCTCGAACATGTGGTCGCGCAGCTGCGGGTCGATGCCGCGTCCGCGGTCCTCGACGCGGATGCGCAGGAGGCGGCCTTCGAGCCCCGTGGCCTCGACCAGGGCGGCGTGAACGGAAATGGGGCGCGGCCCTTCGTGCGCTTCGCCGTAGCTCTCGCGGGCGTTGGCGAGGAGTTTGCCGAGGGCGTCCTCGAACATCTCCATGTGCGTGTGGATGAGCACGGGGCCGAGGGGGTTGTCCACCGTGATCTCGTCCTCGTGCCGGTGCTCGGAGCGGAAGCGGCGGACGGCGCCTTCGAGCAGGTCGTCGAGCGGGCAGGGGACGGTGGGGAGGCGCGATTTGACGACGAGGGAGGTGAGCTGGCGGATGATGGCGACGATGCGCTGGATGGCGGCCTCGAGGTTGTCGGCGTTGGCGCGCACGGAGTCGGGCTTGGCGGCCTGGGTCTTGATGAGGTCGAGGTAGCCGAGGACGACGCCGAGGAGGTTGTTGAGGTTGTGCGCGATGCCCTGGGTGATGGCGCCGATGGAGGCGGCGCGGCGCGCCTCCTGGAGGCGGCGCTGGAGGTCGAGCATGTGGCGGTTGACCTGGACGACGCGGAGCTGGGTCTGCACGCGGGCGATGGTCTCGTCGAGGTCGATGGGCTTGGTGATGTAGTCCACGGCGCCGACGCCGAGGCCGGCGAGGCGGCCCTCCTTGGAGCTGCGGGCGGTGATGAAGATGACGGGGATGCTCTGGTGGGCGCCGTCGGCCTGGAGGCGCTGGCAGACCTCGATGCCGTCCATCTCGGGCATCATGACGTCGAGGAGGATGAGGTCGGGGTGCTCGCGCTCGACGAGGTCGAGGGCTTCCTGCCCGCCGTAGGCCGGGATGACATGGATGTCCTCGCGCTCAAGCGCGCGCTTGAGGAGCTGGACGTTGACCGGCTGGTCGTCCACGACGAGGACTTTGGGTTTGGTCATGAGGCGGGGGAGGGCGGTGGACGGGGGCGTGGAGCCGGAGAGCGAGGAGCGGAGCGGACGCGAAACGCGGGCGCGGACGCCGGGGACGGCGTCCCTCCAAAATCAGGCGGCGGCGAGGCGTCGGGCCTTGAGCGTGTTTTGCATGAGCATGCAGACGGTCATGGGGCCGACGCCGCCGGGGACCGGGGTGATCTTGGACGCGACCTGGGAAACGGCGGCGAAGTCCACGTCGCCGACGAGCTTGTATCCGGTTTTCTTGGACGCGTCGGCCACGCGGTTGATGCCGACGTCGATGACGACGGCGCCGGGCTTGACCATGTCGCCCTTGACGAATTCGGCGCGGCCGATGGCGGCGATGAGCACGTCGGCCTGGCGGGTGAGGGCGGCGACGTCGGCGGTGCCGGAGTGGCAGACGGTGACGGTGCCGTTGGCGCCGGCCTTTTTCTGGAGGGCGAGGAGGGCGACGGGCTTGCCGACGATCAAGGAGCGGCCAAGGACGACGACGTGTTTGCCCTTCAGGTCGGTGCCGGAGCGGGCGAGCAGTTCCATGACGCCGGCGGGGGTGCAGGCGACGAAGCCGGTGTCGTCCTCCTGGGCGATCTTGCCGAGATTGAGGGTGTGGAAGCCGTCCACGTCCTTGTGCGCGGCGATGCGGCGGAAGACGGCGAGTTCGTCGAGGGGCTTGGGCAGGGGCGATTGGACGAGGATGCCGTCCACGGTCGGGTCGGCGTTGAGGTCGTCGATGAGTTTTTCGAGCTCGGCCTGGGCGATGGTGACGGGGGGCAGGATGACGCGGCTCTCGATGCCGATCTCGGCGGCAGTCTTCTCCTTTTTCTTCACGTAGGAAACGGAGGCGGGGTCTTCGCCGACGCGCACGAGGGCGAGGCAGGGCTTGCGGCCGGGGAGGGCGGCGACCTGCGACTTGAGTTCGGCGATGATGGAGGCGGCGATGGCGTTGCCGTCGATGAGCTGCATGAGGAGGAGAGAGGGAGAGAGGGAGTGAGTGAAAGGGAGTGAGGGGCGGAAGCGGGGCGGGGAAGGGCGAGAGGGAGTGAGTGAAAGGGAATGAGGGGGAGCTGCGGGTGCGAGCGGTGGCGGGGGTTTGGCCACTCACTCCCTCATTCGCTTACGCCCTCACACCCTTCTCCCTCATTGCAGCTTCAGCGACTCGACGCGGATCACCAGGTCGTTGCCGACGGTGTCGGCGGTGCCGAGGATGGCGACGGGGCGGCCGATGAAGGCGTCGATCTGCTCGGTGAGGAGGAGACGGGAGATGTCGAGGTAGGCGATGCGGGCGCCGCCGTCGTCGTTGATCTGGAAGTCCCAGGGGCGGCGGGGGCGGAGGGCGCTGCGGCTGGAGGCGACGACGCCGAAGAAGGTGCGGGCGAGGCGGGGCTCGCCGGATTGCACGCCTTGGCCGGGGGGCACGGAGCGGTAGGCGGGGATGTTTTGCGGGAGGGTGCCGGGGAGGTCGTCCATCAGCGGTGGCAGGTCGGCGGCGGGGGTGGCGGGTTGCGCGGGCGCGGCCGGCGAGGCGGGGCGGGCGGCGGGGGTGGCGGCGACCGGAGCGACCGGGGTGGTGGGGATGCGGACGTAGGCGATGATGGGCTTGTTGAGGGAGAACTTGTTGAAGCGGCCGGAGATGTCGGCGAAGTCCACGGGGTCGTTGTCGCCAGCGAGGCCGATGACGGGGGCGTTGGGGCGGGGCTGCGCGTAGTAGGCGGCGCCGGGGCGAACGGAGAAGTTTTTGAGGGTGTCTTTTTCGGTGACGAAGACGGTGTGCGGGCCGGCGAGCTCGACGGCGGCCCAGCCGGAGGGGGCGGTGCCCGCGGCGATGCGGGTGCCGGCGCGGGCGGTGCCGAGGATGGGCGAGGAGGCGTCGGGCGAGGCGTAGGCGGGGAGCGGGGCGTCGAGCGTGCCGGTGCGGGCGTGGGCGGCGCAGACGGCGAGGAGGAACGCGAGGGCGTGGGTGACGAGGCGTTTCATGGTTCGGAAAGGGGGAGGAGGAGCAGGGTGGGCGGGGGCGGCGGTTTGGCTACTCGCGGGTTTTGGCTGAGCGGCGGGTCTTGGCGAGGCCTTTGGCGGCGGGGCGAGGCGAGCGGGCGGAGGCGCGGCGGATCTGCTCGGGCGTGACGGCGGGCGGTTGGGCGAAGAGAGATTCGATTTCGGCGGGGGAGAGTTGTTTCCCCGAGCGGAGGGAGAGGCCGCGGAGGGAGAAGGCGCCGATCTGGTAGCGCTTGAGGCGTTTCACCGGGTAGCCGAGGCCGAGGAAGAGCTGGCGGATCTCGCGTTTCTTGCCGTGGTGCATGTGCACGTCGAGCGAGGTGGCGAGGCCGGAGGGGCTCGGGTTGATGAGGTTGGCGTATTCGACCTTCAGGCGTTCGCCGTCCTCGGCGATGATGCCGTTGAGCAGGCGGTGGATTTTTTCGCGCGGAAAACCTTTTTCGAGGACGACGAGGTAGCGCTTGGTGACCTGCTGGCTGGGGTGGGTGAGGCGCTGGGCGAGGTCGCCGTCGGTGGTGAGGATGACTAGGCCCTCGGAGTCCTTGTCGAGGCGGCCGGCGCAGAAGAAGCGGTGGCGGGCGAGTTTGGGCGGGAGGAGGGCGAAGACGGTGTCGGGGTTGTGCGGGTCGTCGTTGGAGCAGATGAGGCCGCGGGGTTTGTGCACGGCGACGGTGATCTTCGGCTGCACGGCGGCGGCGCGGACCTGACGGCCCTCGACGGTGACCTTGTCGGCGGCGGGGTCGATCTTCTGGCCGAGCTCGGCGGGGCGGCCGTTGACCGAGACCTCGCCCTGCGCGATCAGTTGCTCGGCGGCGCGGCGGGAGCAGATGCCGGCGTCGGCGAGGAACTTTTGCAGGCGAACGGAGGAATCGGGCATGGGCGGAGGAGTTGGCGGCATGCGGGCGCGTGACGCAAGCGCGGCGAGCGGGGGGCGGATGAGGAGGCGGCGGGAAGCCGCATCCTTGCCGCGATTGTCACCAGATTGGTGACAATTGTTCGAGTGCGCTCCTCATCGGCCCAAGTCAGCACAGCGAACACTGTCACCAGATTGGTGACACTTTTCGCGCGGTGGGCCATCCCGAGGTAGCTTGGCATCCCTGGGTGTTACATCCGAAGCGGGCCGGGGCGAAGTAAGGGCTTGCGCGGGCGGGGCGCGGGCGTGACGAATTGCCCTTTATGTCCGCTCCCGCCGCCGCCTCCCAATACAGCAAAGAGAATCCGTTCCCGGCCCGCGTCACCGAGAACCGCCTCCTCAACAAGCCCGGCTCCGCCAAGGAAACCCGCCACTTCGTCGTCTCGCTCGAGGGCAGCGACCTCGCCTACAAGGCCGGCGACTCGCTCGGCGTGTTCCCCACCAACCGCGCCTCCGAGGTCGGCGAGATCATCGACCGCCTCCACGCCACCGGCGACGAGCTCGTCTCGCCCGCCATGCTCAAGCTCGCCGCGCCCATCACCCTGCGCGAGGCGCTCACCCACCGCCTCGCCCTCGGCGGCCCGACCGCGAAGCTCGTGGCGCTGCTCGCCGCCAAGGCCACCGACATCGGCGAGAAGGCCAAGCTCGAGGAGCTCCTCAAGCCCGAGAACAAGGAGCAGCTCGCCGGCTTCCTCGACGAGCGCGAATACGTTGACCTCCTCGCCGAGTTCCCCTCCGCCCGCCTCGCCCCGCAGGAGCTCGTGGACCTGATGCGCAAGCTCATGCCGCGCCTCTACTCGATCGCCTCCTCCTCCAAGGTCTATCCGCGCGAGATCCACCTCACCGTCGCGGTCGTGCGCTACACGACCAACCACCGCGAGCGCCACGGCGTGTGCTCCACCTTCCTCGCCGACCGCGTGCTGCTCAACGAGACCCCCACGCCCGTCTTCGTCTCCAACTCGCATTTCGGCCCGCCCGCCGACGGCGCCGTGGACTGCATCATGGTCGGTCCTGGCACCGGCATCGCCCCCTTCCGCGCCTTCGTGCAGGATCGCGTGGCCAGCGGCGCCACCGGCCGCAACTGGCTCTTCTTCGGCGACCAGAAGCACGCCACCGACTACCTCTACCAAGAGGAGTGGGAAAAGTATCTCGCCGACGGCAAGCTTGCCCACCTCGACCTCGCCTGGTCGCGCGATCAGGGCGTGAAGGTTTACGTGCAGGACAAGATGCGCGCCAAGGCCGCCGAGCTCTGGTCCTGGATCAAGGGCGGCGCGGGCTTCTACGTCTGCGGCGACGCCAAGCGCATGGCCAAGGACGTGGACCAGGCCCTCCACGACATCATCGCCGAGCAAGGCGGCATGGCCATCGAGCAGGCCCGAGAATACGTGAAGCAGATGAAGAAGGACAAGCGCTACCAGCGCGACGTCTATTGAGCGCCGGGCGCGCGCCGAGCCGCGCGCCATTTATGATTTATGATTCGAGATTGATGATTGGGGGAAGGCCTCGCGCTCGTCGCCCGGTCTTCGTCCCCGCTCCGGCCTCCGCTCGCCGTTCTCAAATCATAAATCATCAATCATAAATCATAATTCCCATGACCTTTAACAACAGAACCGCCCTCGTCACCGGCGCCGGTCGCGGCATCGGCAAAGCCATCGCCGAGACCCTCGCCGCCAAGGGCGTCACCGTCATCTGCGTGTCCAAGTCCGCCTCCTCCTGCGGCGCGGTGGCCGACGCCATCGTCGCCGCCGGCGGCAAGGCCAAGGCCTTCGCCGTGGACGTCGCCGACGGCGCCGCCGTGCAGGCCGCCGCCGAGACCATCCTCAAGGAGTTCCCGAAGATCGACATCCTGGTGAACAACGCCGGCATCACCCGCGACGGCCTCCTCGCCCGCATGAGCGACGCCGACTGGAACGACGTCATCCAGACCAACCTCACCAGCTGCTTCCACTGGACCAAGGCCATCGGCTGGCCCATGTGCCGCAACCGCTTCGGCCGCATCGTCAACATCTCCTCCGTCACCGGCATCATGGGCAACGCCGGCCAGGCCAACTACGCCGCGGCCAAGGCCGGCATGATCGGCTTCACCAAGGCCACCGCCAAGGAGTTCGCCAAGCGCGGCGTCACCGTGAACGTCGTCGCCCCCGGCTTCATCAAGACCGACATGACCGCCGAGCTCTCCGAGGAGGTGCAGAAGGGCGCCACCGCGCTCATCCCGATGCAGCGTTTCGGCGAGGCCGCCGAGATCGCTCATGCCGTCGCCTTCCTTGCTTCTGACGAAGCCAGCTATGTCACCGGGCAGGTTTTTGCCGTTGACGGTGGCATGGCGATGTGAGCCTGTCCTCAACCTTAGATTTCCCACCAACATGGCCGACCAAAAAACCATCGAACAGCGCGTCAAAGAGATCATCGTTAACCAGCTCAACGTTAACGAAGAGCAGATCACGCCCACCGCGTCCTTCTTGGACGATCTTGGCGCCGATTCCCTCGACACCGTCGAGCTCATCATGGCCTTCGAGGAAGAGTTCAAGGACGAGATCAAGGGCGAGATCCCCGAGGCCGACGCCGAGAAGCTGAAGACCGTCGGCCAGGTCGTGGACTACATCAAGGCCAAGTCCGGCGCCGCCTAAGGCCCCGCGTCTCGCGCTTTCGATCTTCACGTCACGCTTTCCGCGCCCGCTCCCTCATCGGAGCGGGCGCGTTGTTTTTCACGGCGTGGCCCCCCCCGGCCGGGCCGGGGCCGCGGGCCGCGCTTACGGATACAGGCCGCGGGCCATCTTGGCGTCGGCGACGCGTTGGATGCCGAGCGTCTGCGCGGCGAGGCGGCGGCTGAACTTGTAGCGGGCGCGCTGGCGCTCCACCGCCTCGCGCGCCTGCTCGAGCTGGCGAAACAGTTTTTCCAGCACCTCGTCGCGCGTCCAATAGTAGTTCTCCAGGTTCTGGATCCACTCGAAGTAGGAGACGATCACGCCGCCCGCGTTGCAGAGCACGTCGGGGATGATCTCGAGGTCCGGCCGGTTCTCCTCGAGCCAGCGGTCGGCGGCGAAGGTGGTGGGGCCGTTGGCCGCCTCGGCGAGCAGGCGGCAACGCAGGCGCGGGGCGATCTCGGGCGTGATCACGCGCTCCAGCGCGGCCGGGATGAGCACGGTGCACTCGAGCGTGAGGAGCTGCTCGTTGGTGATCGGCTCGCCGCCGTCGAAGGCGGCGAGATCGCGCGTGGTGGCGACGCAGGCGAGGGCTTTCTCGACGTCGATGCCGCGGGCGTTGAAGTAGCCGCCGGTGTAGTCGGAGATCGCGACGATGCGCGCGCCGCGGCGGGCGAGGGCGCGGGCCGCCTCGCCGCCGACGTTGCCGAAGCCCTGGATCGCCACGGTGGCCTCGCCGTGCGGCACGCGCAGGTCGTCCAGGTATCGGGAAACCAAATACGCCACGCCCGCGCCGGTGGCCTCGCGCCGGCCCTGCGAGCCGCCGAGGGCCAGGGGCTTGCCAGTCACGGCGGCGGGATCGAGGCGGCCGAGGTGGTTGGACCAGGTGTCCACCATCCAGCCCATCATGCGCTCGTTGGTGCCGACGTCGGGCGCGGGCACGTCCACGTGCGGGCCGACAAAGGGGATGAGCTCCTGCATGTAGCGGCGCGCGAGGCGCTCGAGCTCGGTCTCGGAGAGCCGCGCGGGGTCCACGATCACGCCGCCCTTGGCGCCGCCGTAGGGCAGGCCGACGAGGGCGGTCTTCCAGCTCATCCACATCGCGAGCGCAGCGACCTCGCCGAGGGTGACGCCGGGGTGGAAGCGCACGCCGCCCTTGGCCGGGCCGGTGGAGAGATTGTGTTGCACGCGGTAGCCCTCGAAGACCTGCACGGAGCCGTCGTCGCGCTGGACGGGGAGCGACACCACGACGGCGCGCCGCGGGTGCTTGGTGCGGTCACGGAT
>JAUWBD010000067.1 GCA_030605125.1 Verrucomicrobiota bacterium
TTTGGCGAGCCGTTCCATCGCGAGTTCGTAGGCGCTTTTCATCGCGACCGAGGAAAGGGAGTCGCGGCGCCGGCACAAGCCCGGCGGGGCTTGTGCTTGGGCGGCGGGGTGGGCTCGGACCAAGCGCCCCGTTTATTCGGAGTTTTTGCCGCGAAGATCGCGAAGGTCCGCGAAGAACAAACCCAATGCGGAATCAGGACCTCGCGATCCTCGGTGCGATCTTCGGCTTTAGAGCAGTTTAATTAAAACTGTAGCCGTTGATGCTGCCTTCCGCGGTAGGGCGGGACCGCTGGGCCCGCCGCGTCTGCCTCTCAGCCAGTGCCCACTCCACCGCGGCGCGCCCAGCGGTCGCGCCCTACCTCATGGCTACAGTTCTATCTTAAACGCTCTAGTTTAGACGCGAGAATCGGTGGCGGCGCCGGCTTTCGGGATGGCGGCGGCGAGTTCGATCTCGTGCGGGTGGTTGCGGCGGTCTTTGCGCAGGCCGTGGCGGCGCTCGAGGAGTTTGGTGAACTTGGCCACCAGGAGGTCGAGAGCGTCGTAGGCTTCGGGGGATTCGGCGGAGGCGTTGAGGTCGGGGCCGCCGATCTCGATCTGTCCGGAGGCGCGGTAGAGGTGGGATTGTCCGCGGGTCTGGTTGGAGTGGAGGCGGACGTTGATGCGGATGATGTAGGGATTGTGGCGCAGCAGGACGGCGAACTTGTCGCGGATCGCGTTTTGGAGAGAGGCGGTGAGCTCGACCTGAATGCCCTGCATGAGAATCTTGGCGCCAAGGTCGTCGGAAAGATCGGTGTCTTTTGGCTTCATGCCGCGTGTGACCGGCCGGGCGGCGCGCGGTTCGCGGGGGAAGTGAGGGGCCGCCGGGTGGGGCCCCGGCCGGGGAGCGGACAAGGCCCGCGCAGGCCCAGCCTAGGCCGGGGTCGAGGCGGCGGCGGCGGATTTTTTCTCGAGGCGGGCGATGAGCTCGACGGCGATGGCGGTGAAGTGGTTGGCGGCCTCGCCGAGCGGATCGCTCGCGACGAGGGGCGCGCCGGCGTCGCCCGCGGCGCGCACCTCGGGGATGAGCGGCACCTGGCCGAGCAGGCTCGTGCCGAGGCTTTCGGCCGTCTGCAGGCCGCCGCCCTCGCCAAAGAGCGCGTGGCGCAGGCCGGCGGGATCGGTGAACCAGCTCATGTTCTCCACCACGCCGAGGAGGGGCACGTTGACCTTTTGGAACATCAGGCCGCCCTTGCGCGCCACTTGGGTGGCGGCGGGCTGGGGGGTGGTGACGAGCACGGCGCCGTCGAGCGGAAGGGTTTGCACGAGGCTGAGCTGGGCGTCGCCGGTGCCGGGGGGCAGATCCACGAGGAGGAGATCGAGGGGGCCCCACTCCACGTTTTGCACGAACTGCTGCACGGTCTTCATGATCATGGGGCCGCGCCAGACGACGGGCGTGTTGTCGTCGATCAGGAAGCCCATGCTCATCACCTTCACGCCGTGGGCTTCGAGCGGGATGAGGCGGGAGCCCTCGCCCTGGCCGACCACGCCGGGGCGTTCGCCGTGCAGGCCGATCATGAGAGGCACGGAGGGGCCGTAGATATCGCAATCCATGAGCCCCACGCGGCCGGGGCGGCCGAGGCGGGCGAGGTGCGCGGCGGCGGCCACGGCGAGGTTGACCGAGAAGGTGGATTTGCCCACGCCGCCCTTGCCGGAGGCGATGGCGACGGCGTGACGAATGGTCTTGGGCGCGGCGCTGTTGCCGCCGAGGTTGCCCGAGCCGGGGGTCGCTTTCGGAGCGGCGACGGCGACATCGATCACCACGTCCTTCACCTCGGGCAGGGCGCGGAGGCAGTTTTCCACCTCGCGCTTGATGTGGAGAGGGATCTTGGGGTCGGCGGTCGTGAGCGAGAGGGCGACGCGCGCGGTGCCATCGAGCAAGGCGGCGGATTTCACCAAGCCGAAGGAGACGATGTCGCGGCTGAAGCCGGGGTATTTGACCTGCTTGAGGTGTTCCTTGAGGGCTTCGGGTGTCATGAGGGAGGAAAAGTAGGAGGAAACCGGATTGGCGTTGAGCGGTCGAGTGGCGGTGTAAATAGAAGGATCGTCAACGACGCTCATGCTCACCCGACTTTTTCCCCGGTTCAAATCCCTCCCCCGGATCGCCCTCGCCGCCCTCGCGGCCACGGTGTTCCTCGCCCCTTCCGTCTCGGCCCAACGCGATCTCGGCACCCTTGAGATCCCCGTCGAGCTTCGCAACACGCCCATCCACGTGACGGGCGCCACGACTGAAATCGAAAACCTCGCCAACCAGGCCTTCAACGTCCACGGCGCCTTCCGCCGGCAGGCGCAGAACCCGACCTTCCGGGTCAACTTCGCCCCGGCCGGGCCCACCCAGGTGCAGGTCACCGTGACGCGCGCAGCGGGCAACGCCCAGGTGCTCAACCAGGTCGTGAGCGGCAGCTCGCCGCGCAACGCGCTCTACCGCGCGGCCGACTTGGCGGTGCAGGCCATGACCGGCAAGCCCGGCTTCTTCGCCTCGCGCCTCGCCTTCATCGGCGAGCGCACCGGCAAGCCCGAGGTTTACACGAGCGATCTTTTCCTCGGCGAGGTGAAGCAGATCACCAACGACCGCAGCCTCGCGGTGACGCCCCGCTGGTCGCCGGACGGCGGCCGCATCATCTACACGAGCTACTTCCGCTCCGGCGCGCCCGACATCTTCCTGATGGATCTCGGCACGCTCCAGCGCAGCACCTTCGTGAGCTTCAAGGGCACCAACAGCGGCGCGCGTTTCAGCCCCGACGGGCGCAACGTCGCCATGGTCCTCTCCGGCGAGGGCAACCCCGAGATCTACGTCGGCAACGCGCAGGGCCGGCAGATCACGCGCAAGACGCGCACCACCGCGGTCGAATCCTCGCCGGTGTTTTCGCCGGACGGCTCGCGCATCCTCTTCGTCTCCGACGCCGCGGGCGGCCCGCAGCTCTACATCATGCCGGCGGCCGGCGGCGCCGCCACGCGCGTGCCGACCCGCGTGAGCGGTTACTGCGCCGAGCCCGACTGGAGCCGCGCCAACCCCAACCTGATCGCCTTCACCGCGCGGTTTAACCGCAACTTCCAGATCGCGGTGCATGATCTGGGCACGGGCGTGGCCAAGCAGGTCTCTAAGCAGCCCTTCGACGCGGTGGAGCCCTCGTGGCTGGCCGACGGCCGCCACCTCGTCTTCACCAGCCGCGCGGCCGGCGCGAGCAGTCTTTGGATTCTGGATACGGTCAACGAAAAGGCCGTGCAACTGAGCGCCGCCTCCGCCGGCAAGCTCTCGCAGGCCAGCGTGCTCGATCCGCGCTGAGGCCCGGGAGGCGGAAGGGATGGGCAGCATCGACGACAAGGCCGGGCCCGAGGTCGCCACGGTGACCCTCAACCCCGCCATCGACCGCACGGTGCGGGTGGCGGGGCTCGCGCCGGGCGCGGTGAACCGCGCCGAGCTCGTCGGCGACCGGGCGGGCGGCAAGGGCGTCAACGTGGCCGCCGGGCTGGCCGAGCAGGGGCATCGCGTGGCGGCGCTGGGCTTTCTGGGCGAGGACAACGCGGAGGTCTTCGCCCGCTTTTTCGCGGAGCGGGGCGTGGAGGACCGTTGCCAGCGCCTGCCCGGGGCGACGCGCATGGGTATCAAGATAGTGGATACGAAGGGCGGCGGCACGACCGACCTGAATTTTCCCGGCCTCGCCCCGGCGGCCCGCGACCTCGAGGGCTTGATGCTGCGGCTAGATTCGCTCGAGGGCGCGCGCTGGTGCGTGCTCGCCGGCAGCCTGCCGCCGGGGGTGGCGCACGACTTTTACGCCGTCGCGACGCGCCGTCTCCGCGCCCGCGGGGTGCGCGTGGCGCTCGACACCAGCGGCGCGGCGCTGCGGGCGGCGCTCGGGGCGGGGCCGGATCTGATCAAGCCGAACGAGCACGAGTTGTCCGAACTCGTCGGCCGGCCGCTCGCGGACGAGGCGGCGGTGATCGCCGCGGCGCGCGAGCTGGTGGCGGGCGGGGCGGGGCTGGTGGCGGTCTCGCGCGGGGCGGAGGGCGCGGTGTTTGTGCGCGGCGACGAGGTGGTGGCGGCGAGGCCGCCGCGTATCGAGGTGGGCAGCACGGTGGGCGCGGGCGACGCGATGGTGGCCGGTCTGGTGGCGGCGGGGCTGCGCGGCCTGGGCCTAGCCGAGACGGCGCGCCTCGCGACGGCGTTTTCTTTGCACGCGCTTACCCGCGGCACGGCTGTCGAGGGCGGCGCGGACGCGCGGGCCGCGGTGGCGGCCTTCGCGGCGCGGGTAACGGTGGAGACGCGCGAGCGGGCTTGAGCCCGCCGCGCCGGTGGATTTTTAGCGCGAAGACGCGAAGAACGGACCGAAGAACGCAAAGCTTCGGTCCTGAACTTGGTTTGTTCTTCGCGGACCTTGGCGATCTTCGCGTCGAAAAGTCCGAATGATACCGGCAGCTAAAAAGATTCAGACTTTAACCACAGATTACACGGATGGACACAGATGGGGAAAAGGCAGGACCTTAACCGCGGATCACGCGGATGGGCGCGGATAATGACAGGGGATCATCCTGCTTCTTATCCGTGATATCTGTGCGATCTGTGGTCTAATTTCAGGTTCCCAAAGTCTAGTTCTTCACCGCCGTCGGTATAAATCGGGCGATGGGCATCAGCCGCGGAGGGCGCGGGGCAGGTCGAAGCGGTCGGCGTTCATCACCTTGTTCCAAGCCTTCACGAAATCGCGGACGAATTTTTCGCGCGAATCGCTCTCGGCATAGACCTCGGCAAGGGCGCGGAGCTGCGAGTTGGAGCCGAACACGAGGTCCACGCGGGTGGCGGTCCACTTCACGTCGCCGGTGGCGCGGTCGCGCACCTCGAAGACGTCCTCGGCGGGCGAGACGGCTTTCACGACGTGCGCCATGTCGAGCAGGTTGACGAAGAAGTCGTTCGTCAGCGTCTCAGGGCGCGAGGTGAAGACACCGTGCTGCACCTTGCCGTGGTTGGCGTTGAGGACGCGCAGGCCGCCGACGAGGACGGTCATCTCCGGGGCGGTGAGGCCGAGGAGCTGCGCCTTGTCCACGAGGATCTGCTCGAGGGGCAGGGCGTGGCGGCCGCGCGAGTAGTTGCGGAAGCCGTCGGCGGTGGGCTCGAGGACGGCGAAGGAGGCGGGGTCGGTCTGCTCCTGCGCGGCGTCCACGCGGCCGGGGGCGAAGGGCACCTCGACCGGCACGCCGGCCTTTTGCGCGGCCTGCTCGATGGCGGCGGCGCCGCCGAGGACGATGAGGTCGGCGAGGGAGACCTTTTTGCCGCCGGGCGCGGAGGCGTTGAAGGCCCGTTGCACGCCTTCGAGGGCCTTGAGGACCTTGGCGAGGCGGCCGGGCTGGTTGGCGTCCCAGTCTTTTTGCGGGGCGAGGCGGATGCGCGCGCCGTTGGCGCCGCCGCGTTTGTCGGAGCCGCGGAAGGTGGAGGCGGAGGCCCAGGCGGTGAAGACGAGGTCGGAGATCGAGAGGCCGGCGGCGAGGACGCGCTGCTTGAGGGCGGCGATGTCGGCGGCGTCGATGAGCGGGTGGGCGAGCGCGGGGAGGGGATCCTGCCAGAGGAGGTCCTCGGCGGGCACCTCGGGGCCGAGGTAGAGCGACTTGGGGCCCATGTCGCGGTGGGTGAGCTTGAACCAGGCGCGGGCGAAGGCGTCGGCGAATTGCTCGGGGTGCTCGAGGAAGCGGCGCGAGATCTTTTCGTAGGCGGGGTCGAAGCGCAGCGAGAGGTCGGTGGTGAGCATCGAGGGGCGATGCTTTTTCGACGGATCGTGCGCGTCGGGGATGAAGGCCTCGGCGTCCTTGGCGACCCATTGGTGGGCGCCGGCGGGGCTCTTCACGAGCTCCCACTCGAAGCGGAAGAGGTTTTCGAGGTAGTTGATGCTCCACTGGGTGGGCGTGGCGGTCCAGGTGACCTCGAGGCCGCTGGTGATGGTGTCGGCGCCCTTGCCGGAGCCGTGACGGTTGGCCCAGCCGAGGCCCATCTCGGCGAGGCCGGCGGCCTCGGGTTCGCGGCCGACGTGGTCGGCGGAGGCGGCGCCGTGGCATTTGCCGAAGCTGTGGCCGCCGGCGATGAGGGCGACGGTCTCCTCGTCGTTCATCGCCATGCGGGCGAAGGTCTCGCGGATGTCGCGCGCGGCGGCGAGCGGGTCGGGGTGGCCGCCGGGGCCCTCGGGGTTGACGTAGATGAGGCCCATCTGCACGGCGCCGAGCGGGTTCTCAAGCACGCGGTCGTCGGTGTAGCGTTTGTCGCCGAGCCAGGTCTCCTCGGAGCCCCAATAGACGTCCTCCTCGGGTTCCCAGACGTCGGCGCGGCCGCCGGCGAAGCCGAAGGTTTTGAAGCCCATGGACTCGAGGGCGACGTTGCCCGTGAGGATCATGAGGTCGGCCCAGGAGAGGCGCTTGCCGTATTTCCGCTTGATCGGCCAGAGGAGGCGGCGGGCTTTGTCGAGGTTGGCGTTGTCGGGCCAGGAGTTGAGCGGGGCGAAGCGTTGCTGGCCGGAGCCCGCGCCGCCGCGGCCGTCGCCGACGCGGTAGGTGCCGGCGCTGTGCCAAGCCATGCGGATGAAGAAGGGGCCGTAGTGGCCGAAGTCGGCGGGCCACCACTCCTGCGAGTCGGTCATGAGCGCGGCGAGGTCCTTCTTCACCGCGGCGAGATCGAGTTTCTTGAACTCCTCGGCGTAGTCGAAGCCCGGGTCCATCGGGTCCGAGAGCGCGGAGTTCTGGTGCAGCATTTTCAGGTTGAGCTGATTCGGCCACCAGTCGCGGTTGGAGCGCGCGAGGGGGGGAGGGGAGGACTTGTCGGCGGTGGCGCCGCCGGGGGCCGGGGTCGAGCCGTGGAGATGGGAGAAGGGGCACTTGCCGCCGCTGCCGCCGTGGTTGGGATTTTCCATGATCTTGGTGCGTGAGTGGGTGGGGGACCGCGGTCGTCCGCCCGGGGGCGGGCGGGACCGGAAACGAAGGAGGCACGACGATGCCCGGAGCCGCCGCGGGTGCAAAGGCTATAGGGAGATTTTCGCGCTTTCCGCCCGGGTTTTTTCGCGGGCTGAAAAACGCTGGCGACAAGGCGGCCGGCCCGCGCGCGGGCGGGGCCGGGGGCGGGCCAGGGCCGGGCCGGCCGTAGGGGAAAAGCGACTACACCTGGTAGGCGCGGCCGGGCACGGGGTCGATGACCTTGGTGCCGGGCAGGCGGGCCTCGAGCTCGCGCTGGAACCAGGCGCGGGCCTCGGGTTCGCCGTGGGCGAGCACGATGCTGCGGGCCTGGGTCTGGACGGCGAACTGGAGCAGCTCCTCGCGGTCGGCGTGGCCGGAGAGCTCGAACTTCTCCACCTTGGCGGCGATCTTCACCTTCACGTGGATGGTCTCGAAGAGGAAGGTCTCGCCGTGGCGCGAGGCCTGGAGCTTGCCGCCGGGGGTGTCGGGATCGCAGTAGCCGACGAAGGCGACGACGTTGCGCGCGTGGCCGAGGAGGCCGGAGGCGAGGGTGTAGCTCGGGGTGTTTTCCACGAGCATGCCGGAGCTGATGAGGTAGATGGCGCGCTGCTTGGGATCCACGCCGGGCTCGAGTTTGCGCGGGAGGGGCTTGGTCTTCAGGTCGCGCAGGATGGAGCGGCTGAACTGCACGTGCTTGGTCTTGCGGGCGATCTCGTCGAAGTAGTCGCAGAGATCGAGGCCGAGGCCGGAGGTGAAGATGGGGGCCTCGACGAGTTTGCCGAAGCGGCGGGCGTCGTGGAAAATCGCGAGCAGCTCCTGCATGCGGCCGAGCGCGAAGACGGGGATGAGGACGGAGCCGCCGTTTTGGATGGTCTCGTTGATGGTGTCGATGAGGCGGGTGACCTCGTTGATGCGCTCCTTGCCCTCGGGGCGCTCGGTGGCGCCGCGGGTGGTCTCCATGATGACGGTGTCGAAGTGGCCGGCGGGGAAGCGGGCGCCTTTGACGACGCGCTGGTCCTCGAAGAGCACGTCGCCGGTGATGAAGATGTGGCGGTGCTTGTGGCGGATCTCGACGGCGGTGGCGCCGGCGACGTGGCCGGCGGGGTGGAGGGTGATCTCGACCTCGTCGCGCCCGTTGGAGAATTTTTTCGGGTGGTTGAAGGGGATGCCGGTGAAGCGCGGGGCGATCTTGTCGATGTCGTCGTGGGTGAAGAGCGGGGCGTCCTTCGTCTGGCCCTCGGCCATCTGGCGGCGCATGACGTTGGCGGAGTTGTGGAGCATGCGCTCGACGATCATGCGGCTGGAGAGCGACATGAGGCAGGGCGCGTGCGGGTGCTCGCGCATGGCGACGGGCAGGGTGCCGAGGTGGTCGAGGTGGCAGTGGGTGAGGACCAGGAGGTCCACGTTGACGCCGGTGAGCTTGGCGAAATCGGGCATCGCGGCGCGGCCGGAGAGCTTCGGGTGAAGGCCGCTGTCGATGAGGATGTTGATTTCGCCGATTTGGAGCAGGGTGCAACTGCACCCGATGCCGCCCTCCCGGTTGAGGTCGATTAGTTTCATTCGTAGAATCGGTCAGACGAAGGCCCGGGGGAGGTAAGTGCAAGCGGTAAGCTCGGCGCGTCCGCGAAGGGAGGGTCAAAGGCCGCCTTGATGGGCGGAGGGGTTTTGGAGTTGGTCCTTCCAGCCGAGGATCTTGGCCTGCGCGCCGAATTTTTCGGCCATGGCTTTGTCGCCGCGCTCCATCCAGATGCGGGAGAGGGTGGTGTTGATGAAAAGATCGTCGGCGCGGAGGGCGTGGGCGCGCTCGGCGGCGACGAGGGCGGCGTCGAGGCGGCGAAGCTGAAAGTTGACTTCGGCGAGGGCATGCCAGGCGGCGAAGGAGGCGGGGGCGGCCTCGGTGGCGCGGGCGAGCTTGGCGAGGGCGGCGTCGCTGTCGCCCATGGCGTGGTCGAAGGTGGCGTCGTCGATCAGGGTCTGGAGGTCGTCGTCGGTCATGGGCGCGGAGGAGAGCGGAAGGAGTTGGCCGTAAAAAGGGCCAAAAGTCGCAAAAGAAAAACCGCGCGGCCCGGAAAGGCACGCGCGGCGGGAAGCGGGGGAGGCGGCGAGGCGGGCGCGGCGAGGTTTACTTGGAGGTGCCGACGACGGCGAAGGAGAGCTGCACGATGGGGGCGACCTTGTCCTCGTTTTGGCCGGGCTTGATGCCGTAGTCGGCGCGGGCGATCTCGAAGGCGCCGCGGACGACGAGGAGGTCGCCGCCCTGCTCGGGCTTGTTGATGCGCTGGCCGGCCTGGCCGGGGAGGAAGTTCAGGGTGACGGGGATCGAGACGTCGCGGGTGACGCCGCGGAGGGTGAACTTGCCGTTGGCCACGGCGCTCCAGCGCCGGTCGCCGGCGGGCTTCACGTCGTCGAGCTTGGCGAATTCGAAGCGGATCTCGGGGTGGCCGGGGGCGTCGATCCAGCCGGGGCTCACGAGGTGCCCGGTCATGTTGGAGTTGGGGACCTTGAGGGACTTGGCTTCCACGACGATGGCGCCCCGGGTGGCGGCGACGTCGGCGGCGTCGAAGCTCACGGAGCCGCTGATGCCGGAGGCGGTGCCGGCGATGGGCTCGAGCACGGAGTCGAGGGAGAACTGGATGGCGTTGACGCCTTTCGGGTCCTTGAAGTCGAAGGTCGTGGGAGCGGCGAAGGCGAGGCTGGCGGAGGCGAGGGCGGCGAGGGCGAGGCTGCGGATCATGGGATTTTTGGGTGTTGGGTGAAGGTGGGTTCAGGTGTGACGACGGCGGCCGGGGATGAAGGTGACGCCGAAGATCACGAGTCCGGCGAAGATGCCGCCGCCGAGGTAGTCGAGACCGGGCACGAAGCGGTCCTCGTAGGTGATGAATTCGATCTCGGTGATCGGGTCCACCTGTTGCACGGGCACGCGGTGTTGCGTCCAGCCGCGGTGGTAGCCTTTGGCGGCCCAGAAGCAGAAAACAAAGAGCGCGACGAGCACGCCCGCGGCGCGCAGCAGGATGCGCCAGGCGGAGATGGTGGAGGCGGGCGGGAGGCCGGCGGGCTCGCTCATGATTGCGGGAGGCAAGCGCTTCCGTGGCGGGCCGCAAGCGGGGCGGGTGTTTTTTCCGGGGAGCCGTCCCGGAGAATCAGAGGATCAACATCGCGTCGCCGTAGCTGAAGAAGCGGTAGTCGCGGGCGATGGCCTCGGCGTAGATTTTTTTGAGCCACTCGATCCCGTCGGTGGAGCCGGGCGTGAGGAAGGCGCTCACGAGGCAGAGCAGGGTGGACCGGGGTTGATGGAAGTTGGTCACGAGCGCATCCACGGCGGAGAAGCGCATGGGCGGGTAGAGGTAGATCGCGGCCTCGTGGAGAAAGGCGTGGTCGAGGGGCGGCGCGCCGGGGGGATGCTTGCGCCAGAAATCCTCGAGGGTGCGCACGCTGGTGGTGCCGACGGCGACGCGGCGGGTGCCGGCGGCGGGGGCGAGCACGGCGGCCTGGGTGGCGGGCGGCACCTCGTAGATCTCGCGGTGGATGGCGTGCTCCTCGACGTGGGCGGTGGCGATGGGTTTGAAGGTGCCGAGGCCGACGTGGAGCGTGAGGTCGGCGCTGCGCACGCCGGCGCCGTGGAGGCGCGCGAGCAACTCCGGCGTGAAGTGCAGGCCGGCGGTGGGCGCGGCGGCGGCGACCTGCCGGGCGCGGTCGGCATAGACGGTTTGGTAGCGTTCGAGATCGGCGGCGCGCTCCTCGGGAGTGTGCTGGCGATCGATGTAGGGCGGGAGCGGCACCTCGCCGACGACGTTGGCGACGGCGACGATGGTGGGCGCGGAGTGGCAGGCGAAGGTGACGCGCGCGGCGCCCTCGGCATCTTTTTCGCGCACGGTGCCGGTGAAGGCGCCGGCGATGCCGAAGTTGGCGCCGACGGGGAGTTTTTTCCCGGGGCGGAGCAGGCACCACCAGTCGTTTTCATCGCCGGAGGCGGCGGGGCGGAGCAGCAGGCACTCGACGGCGCCGCCGGTGGGCCGGGCGGCGAGGAGGCGGGCAGGGAGGACGGCGGCGTTGTTGCGAAAAAGGGTGTCGCCGGGGCGCAGGTAGTCGCCGATCTCGGCGAAGACGCGGTGCTCCAGACGGCGGGTGTCGCGGTGGACGACGAGCAGGCGGGAGGCGTCGCGGCGCGCGGCGGGCGTCTGCGCGATCAGGCGCTCGGGCAGCTCGTAGTCGAAGAGGTCGGTGGAGAGGGGCGGCACGGGAGGTCCGGGCGGGGCGCTCAGGCCTCGCGGAGCGGCATCGGGTGGGCGTCGATGAGCTCGTCGATGGTCTTTTGGAAGAAGGCGCCGCGCTGGAAGCCGTCGAGCTCCTGGTCGTAGGCGAGCACGATGGGATCGATGTCGGTGAGGGTGGGGCCGGCGGGGTCGCCGCCGTGCTCGTCGTCCATCCGCTTGAAGTCGCCGAGGGTGGTGCGATTGAGCGGGCGGGCGATCTGGTAGCGAAGGTCGTTTTCCTTGTCGCCCTTCTCGGGGGGCACGGGGGTGAGCAGGCGCATCTGGACGAGGCGGTTGAGGCACTCGTTGAGGATCTGGGTGGGCACGCCGAGCTCGGTGCCGAGGTGGCTGACGGTCACGGGGGGCTGGCAGTCGCGGAAGCGACGGCCGATGCGGAGCAGCACGCTGAGCGAGAGGCGCTCGCGCATCGACTCGGCGAGGGTGTTCCACGCGGCCTGGCTGTTGCGGAAGTGGACGTTCTGGATCGCGTAGCTCACCTGGCCGCCGAGCAGCAGGAAGAACCAGAAGATGTAGAGGCCGAACATCAAGATCGGCAGGATGCCGAGGGAGCCGAAGAGGCTGCGCTGCTGCACGACCTTGGAGAGGTAGAGGAAGGCGAGGTAGTTGTTGAGCACCACGAGCAGGCCGACGAGGAGGGCGCCGGCGAAGGCGCCGCGCCAGAGCACGCGGGTGTTGGGGATGAACTTGTAGAAAAGCCCGAGCACGATCACGAGCAGCACGATCGAGAGCGAGGGCAGGATGAGGCGGAGGAACTCGACCACGGTGGTGCCGAGGCCGAAGGGCAGGCTGCGCTCGACGACGGCGAAGTAGGCTCCGGCGGAGAGCGTGGTGACGACCGCGAAGAAGAGGACCGCGCCGAGGGTGAGCACGGTCCAGTAATAGACGATGCGCATCAGCCAGGTGCGGCCTTGGCGCACGCCCCAGATCTCGTTGAAGGCGTTTTCCACCGAGGTGAAGAGCTGGAGGACGATGAAGATGAGCGTGACCAGGCCGACGATGCCGGCGGTGGAGGAGCGCGAGCCGGCGATGAAGCCGTCGATGAGCTCGACGAGCTCGGGGTTGACGGGCACGGGGGCGTCGTCCGCGGCGGCGGGCGGGGCGGTGGCGTCGGGAGCGGGCGCGGGCGATTCGTCGGCCGTGGGCGCAGGCGGAGGGGGCGTGGTGACGGCCTGATCGCGGGCGCGGGCGGCGGCGCCGGGCGGCACGTGCAGGGTGGCGGCGCTGACGACGTCGGAGCGGGGCGCTGCGGCGCCGCCGTTGGTCGCCTGCGCGGCCTCGAGGCGCTCGTATTGGGTGATCTGCGGCGCGACGAACTTGATCAGGCGGTTGAGGGTGTTGACCGCGAGATCGGGGTCCTGGCGATCGAGGACAAAGCCGGCGACGAGCACGGCGATGGCCATCAGGGGTCCGAGGCCGAGGAGACTGGAGAAGCTGAGGGCGGCGGCGCGGCTGGGCGTTTTGGTCTCGATGATTCCGGTAATGGTGATCGAGACGACGCGGAGGAAGGCGTAGAAGCGGGCGCGCGGGCCGGTGGCGTTGAGAAACTCGCTGCGCCAGATCTCGCAGGTGTAGATGCGCGTGGCGCGGCGGGTAAGCTGGAGACCGGGCAGGGGCATGGACTTCGCCGCCGGGCGGCGGATCAGGACGTGAAAAAGTGGTGGGCGAGGCCGCAGGCGCCGACGAAGCCGATGGCGGCGGCGAGGATCACGCCGGGCAGGTTGAGCAGGATCGTGCCGAGGAAGAGGCCCGCGGCGGCGGCGGCGGTGAACACGAGCGGGAGCAGGTCGCCTTGCAGGTAGAAGACCAGTCCGCTGAAGCCCAGGCCGAGCGCGGCGGCGAAGCGGACCACCGGATAGGCGCCGACGGCGCCGAGCGCGAGGCAGACGCCGAGGCCGAGGTTGAGCAGGCCGAGGAGCAGGAGGGGCGCGCGGAGGAGGCCGCCGAGCTCGAAGGCGAGGAGCACGTCGATGTGGGGCAGGATGTAGGCGGCGGAGAGGACGAAGAGGATGCCCATGCCGGAGTAGAGGCCCACGGCGGCGGCGCGGCGTTCGGAGATGGCGGGGTCGGCCTTGTCCTTGGTGTCGGGGGTGCGGCCCTCAGCGGCGAGGAGCATGTCGTTGACCGTGATGGGGCGGTCGTCGGCCGAGACGGTGTTGAGCGATTTCACCTGGGCGTCGGTCTTGGGTTTGACCCGCAGCGACTTCTTGGCGGGGAAGAGGGTCTCCAGCAGCGTGGCGTTTCCGCCGATCGCGGCCCAGCTCTCGGTGGCGGCGTCGTAGTAGAAAGTCTCGGGGTCCACCTGGCCGTTCTCCGCGAGGGAGGAGAGCTGCTCGAGGGTGAAGGGGCCGCGGGCGTCGGTCTCGGAGGCCTTGCGGATGTAGTATTCCTGGGTCGTGGACATCGGGCGGGGAGGCTAGGGGGAGGATTTGTAAAAAGTCGAATGGGGAAATTGGCGGCCGGGAGCGAGGCGTGATCGCGGCGGGGAGGCTGTTTGGGTGGCCGTCCGCGACGAGTCAAAGTCGCAAAAGCCCGCTTGCCGGGCGCGATGAATATCTACTAATTGATTAGTAGATGAATTCGGAAGACCCCAAGGCCGGGCCGGCGCCGTCGGCGCTGGAGCACAAGATCCTCCAGGTGTTGTGGGCGCGCGGGCCGGGCACGGCGCGCGAGGTGCTGGAGGCTTTGGACGACGGGAAGGCGCGCGCCTACACGACCGTGTTGACGACCCTGCAGATCATGGAGCGCAAGGGCTTCGTCAGCCGGGCGCGCGCGGGCAAGGCGGACCGCTGGCGTGCGCGTCTCGGCGAAAAGCGCGCCGCCGGCGGCCTGTGGCGCCGGATGCTGGAGCGGGTCTTCGGCGGACGACCTTCGGTAGCGGTGCAGCATCTGCTGGAGGTCGAGCGGATCGACGAGGCGGAGCTGGCGGAGATCGAGCGGGTGATCCGGGACTACAAGGAGCGGCGCAAATGAGCCCGCTGCTCGCATCGTTGCTGCACTCGCTGTGGATTGGGGCGCTGTTTTGCGGCGCGGTCGTGCTTTTGTCGAGGCGGGTGCCGGTCGGCTGCGCGCGGCTGCGGCACGCGCTGGCCTTGGCGGGGGCGGTGGGCGTTTTCGCCGGGTGGGGCGTGGCGTGGATGGTCGAGGCCGGTTGCGTGCGCGAGACGAGGTCCGTGCACGGCGGCGCCGCGGAGGTCGCGGAGGTCGTTTCCGAGACGCCGCTCGCGGAGGTGCCGGTGGTGGAGGTGGCGAGGACGGCGCCGGCGAGGACGGAGGGAGTGGCGGTCTCGGCGCCGGCGGGCGGGACCGAGGGCGCGAAGCTCAGGCTGCGCGAGCTAAGTCGGGCGGCGACATTGCAGACGTGGCTGGAGTTGGTGTGGGCGCTGGGTGTGGCGCTCGGGCTGGCGCGCATCGCGGCGGGTATGCGGGCAAACGGCGCGCGTTGGCTCGCCTCCCAGCCGGTGGCGCCGATACCGCCGGAGTGGGGTGAGGCGTGGCGCGGCCGGCTGGAGGAGATCGCGCGTCGGCTGGAGGCGCGGCTGGCCGTGGTGGAGGCGCGCGGCGCCCCGTTTGTGATCGGTATCTTCGAGCCGGTCATCGTGGTGCCGCTGGTCGGCTGCGCGGGCGTGACGGTGGCGCAGGCCCGGGTGGCGCTCGCCCACGAACTGGCGCATGTGGCGCGTCGCGATTGGGCGGTCGAGACGGGGCTGCGCGTGATCGAGGCGTTTTTGTTTTTCAATCCATTCGTCCGGCTGCTCGCCGCGCGGGTGCGGGCGGAGCGCGAGGCTTGTTGCGACGCGTGGGCCTGCGAGCACCTGGCGATGCCGCGGGTGGAGTTTGCCGAGAATCTGTTGGCCTGGGCGAAGCGGCTCGCGCCGTCTGCGGCGGGCGCGCCCGACGCGGCGCTGGCCCTGGGCGGCGAACGCGGGCGCGGCGGCCTCGCCGAGCGGGTGCGGCGTTTGTTGGGCGGCGGGGCTTCCTTGCCCGTGCGGGCGGGTTCGTGGAAAGCCGTGGCCGGTGTGTCGGGCGTGGTCGTGGCGGCGCTGCTGTGCTGGGGGCTCGTGCTGCGAACGGGGGCGGCGGCGCTGCGCGACGACGAGCGCGTGGCGGTGTTGGATGCGCTGTCGGCGCCTTATTCGCCACCGGGCATCGGCATCAAGGCCCGGAGCTCCGCGCCTTCGGCACGGGTGGTCTCGGGGAAGGTGGTGGATGCCGAGGGGCGGCCGGTGGCGAAGGCTCAGGTGCATCTCGTGACCGGGGACGTGCAAGAGGGCTCCGCGACCACCGACACCGACGGGCGCTTTGCGACGCGGGGAATGTTTTCCGGCGCCGTGCGCGTGCGGGTGCGCGCCGAGGGCCATGCGTTGCGGGTGGTCCATGCCGAGGCGGAGGAGGCCGAGCTGCGCGAGCCGATCGTGTTGGGCGCGGGTCACACGGTGGCGCTGCGGGTTTTTGACAGCGAGGGGCGTGCTCTGCCCGGAGCGAAGGTGCGCTGGACCTACGACGTGAGCGCTCCTGATCGGCGGGATGAGGCGTGGGCGGATGAGAACGGCCTGGCCTTAGCGCATCATGTGTCGCCGGACGCTCGAGTGAGCTTTGTCGTCGAGGCGGCGGGCCACGCGGCGGTCGGAGTGGGCGCGGCGCGGGTGGAGGAGCACGGGCCGGACAACCCGCTCCAGGTGCGGCTGCCTGCGTCGAACTCGATCACGCTGCGGGTGGTTTACGACGACGATGGCTCGCCGGTGCCGGACGCGCTGGTGCGCGTGGGCGATTCGACGCCTCCTTGGTCGCCCGCGAATCCGCGGCCGAGCTGGAGTTTCTCGGGGCTTCGCGGTTCAGGCGAAGGGATCGTGCGGGTGGAGCATCTGCGGCTCGACCACGCGTATCGGCTGAAGGTGGATTCGGCGCGGGCGGAGAGCGTGTCGGTGGCGGTCGCGCCGGGCCAGTCGGGGGAGATCGAGGCGCGTCTGCCGCGGCTGCGCCCGCTGCGGGTGCGCTTGATCAACTTTCCGGCGGATTTTCACGGAGAGCGACTGGTGTTGAGCAGCGGGGTGAGCGATCCCGCGTCGGACGCGACCTACTCCAGGTCGCAACCGGTCGCCATCGACAACCGAGGTGCGGGCGAGACGGTGATTCGCAGCACGGGCACCGGGCGCTTCGTCCTCGGGTTTCCTGATCGGCGTCTGCATCGGTTCAAGGTGGACGTGCCTTCGGCCGAGGTGTTCGGGGGCGAGTTGGTGATAGACTACGCGGCGGCGCCGGAGGAGTTGCGCGAGCTGAGGCGGGTGGAGGTTCGGTTCATGCACGGGCGGCAGCGGCTTTATCCGGCGGGCGAGTATCACATTCACCGTTTTGATCCACCCAACGTGTGGAACTTCGACGCCTTCGCACTGGAGGCCGGCCAGCCTCTGTTTGCGGAGTGGACGCCCGGCACGCGCCTGCGCTTGGCCCGTGCCTTCGCGATGGTTGGCGCGGTCGTGGACTTGCGGCCGGCCGACGAGGATCGGGAAATCGTGGTGGACGACAGGCTCACGGTGTTGGAGGTGCCGGTGAAGCCGGCGGGGCTGATCCGCGCCCGAGCGCTTGGCGCGGAGGGCGAGATCGTGCGAGAAGCCACTTTTTTGGTGCGCACCGACGCTCGCGCGCGCGAACACCGCTTCAAGGTGTCGTTCGAGAGCTGGCGGCAGCGCGGCGAGTGGAAGGTCTCGGGGCCGGTGGAGTTTGGCCGTCAGCGGCACCACGTGTGGGCGGGCCAGGGCCTGGTGTTCGCCCGCAGTGAGGCGGTGCGGGTCACGCAATCGCATCCGGTCGCGGACGTGGAGCTGCGCTTGCCGCGGCGGGCGCGGGCGGAGCTTCGGTTCGTGGACCTGGCGGGGCGGCCGGCGCCGCATGTGCACGCGCAGTTGCAGCTGCGTTTTTCCGGGCCCGATGGCGACGCTCCGCCGGGGGCCTTTCTCCAGCTCGCCGGGGACAATCGAGGGCGAGTGGTCTTCGAGGTGGGAGAAGACATCGCCCGCTGGAAGGGCTTGGAACTTTTGGTGGAGGCCTGGGGGCCGGAGCTCGGGCGGACGCGGGTGAAGCTGCCGGTGGCCCAGCTATCTTCGCCGGCGCCGATTCGTCTGCCGCCTGCGGTGATCTTCGCCGGGCGGGTGATCAACCGCGCCGACGGGCGGGGCATCTCCGAAGTGCGGGTAAGGGTCCACGGTGCGGACGGGGCTGAGTTTACGCAGGGCATGGGCGTGGTAACGGACGCCGAGGGCCGCTTCGCTATTCCGGGGGTGGCGGCGGGGCAGCGCCTGCGGCTATCGCCCGCCTGGCCCAACCATCTGCGACTGCGCCCGCTCCCGCAGCGTCGGAGCGAATACGTGGCCGGCGAGGAGGGGGATGTCGTGCTGGAGTTTGAACCGATGTAGGTCCGGCGCCGGCCATAGGTGCCGGCGCCGAACGCGGCGCGCTACATCCGGGCGAGGGTGCGGAGGCCGAGGAGTTGTAGTCCGGTTTCCAATACGAGCAGGGTGCGGGCGCAGAGGCGGACGCGGCGGGCGCGCACCGCGGGGTCGTCCACCGCGACCTTGTCGGCCGTGTAGAAGGCGCTGAAGGCGCCGGCCAGTTCGTAGAGGTAGAGGCAGAGCACATGCGGGCGGAGCGTGGCGACGGCGGCGCCCTGCGCGTCGGCGAACTGCACGAGCTTGCGCGCGAGGGCGAGCTCGGGCGCGGTCTCGAGCGGCGCGGCGCCGACCTCGGAGGCGGCGTCGCCGGGCTGGAGGCCGAGCTTGCGGAAGATGGAGCGCACGCGCGCCACGGCGTAGAGGAGGTAGGCGGCGGTGTTGCCCTCCAGCGAGATCATCTTGTCCCAGGAGAAGGTGTAGTCGCTGGAGCGGTTTTGGCTGAGGTCGGCGTATTGCACCGAGCCCACGCCGACCACCTCGGCGATGGCGGCGCGCTCGGCCTCGGGCAGCTCGCCGGACTTCTCGTCCACGAGGCGGCGGGCGCGGTCCACGGCCTCCTGGAGCAGGTCCTTGAGCTTGATGTTCTCGCCGCTGCGGGTCTTGAGCGGGCGGCCGTCCTCGCCGAGCACTGTGCCGAAGCCGAGGTGCTCGAGGCGCATGAGCGGGCGGCCGCTTTTCTCGAACCATTTTTTCGCGGTGAGGAAGAGCTGCTCGAAGTGGTCGCCCTGGCGCTTGTCCACGACGTAGAGCGAGGCGTCGGCCTTGAAGTGCTCCGACCGATACAGGATGGTGGCGAGATCGGTGGAGGCGTAGTTGGCGGCGCCGTCGGCCTTGCGGACGATGAAGGGGTTGGGCCGCTCGGCGTGGCGCGAGTAGCGGGGGTTCTCGTCGTGGAAGACCACGAGCGCGCCCTGGCTCTCCTCGGCGACGCCGCAGCCGACGAGCTCCTCGTAAACGCGGCCGACCTTGTCGTTGTAGAAGCTCTCGCCGAGCGTATGATCAAAGTGGATACCGAGCAGGTCGTAGATCTTCTGGAAGGCGTCCACCGACACCTCGCCGATGCGGCGCCAGATGGCGGTGTTTTCGGGGTCGCCCGACTGGAGCTTCACCAGCTCGGCGCGCGAGGCCTCGAGCACGGCGGGGTCGGCGTCGGCGGCGGTGTTGCCGACCTTGTAGAGGCGCTCGAACTCCTCGAGCGGGGTGGCGGCGAGGGCGGCCTCGAGGGCGGCGCGGTCGGTGGCGAGGGCCTGCTTGTAGGCCCAGATGATCTTGCCGAAGGAGGTGCCCCAGTCGCCGATGTGGTTGTCGCGGATGACGCGCGCGCCGCCGAAGGCCGCGATGCGGGCCACGGCCTCGCCGATCACGGCGGAGCGCAGGTGGCCGACGTGCATCTGCTTGGCGGTGTTGGGCGAGGAGTAGTCCACGACCCAGGTCTGGCCGGAGACCGGGCTGCCGGCGGCGGCCGCGGCGGCGAGGGCCTCGGGCGTGCCGTGGGCGGCGAGCCAAGCCTCGAGCGCGGCGGGCTTGAGCGTGAAGTTGAGAAAGCCGGGGCCGGCGATGGCGACGTCGGCCAACGCGGCGATGTCGGCGGGGAGGGCGGCGACGAGGGCCTGGGCGGCGGCGCGGGGATTTTGTTTGGTCTGCTTGGCGAAGGCGAGGACGCCGTTGGCCTGGTAGTCGCCGTGCTGGGCGGCGGCCACGCGCACATCGGGCGCGAAGAGGGCGGGCTCGAACCCGGCGGTGGCGGCGGCTTGGCGCAGACCGGCGTCGATGGCGGCGGCGAGATGAAAGCGGACGGACATCCCGCCAATCAACCGCGCGCGGCCCCGGGCGCGCAAGCCCCGGTTATAGTCTCGACTTTTACGCTATTTATGCTCCGCTTGGCCGCTTCCGGCCACCCGGCCCGCTCTCGAATTTCCTACATACACATGTCGAAACGCAACATTCCGCAACGCCGATTCATCAAGCCCTCCTTCACTTCGCTGATCGAGAAAAAGCGTGATGGCCAAGAGTTTACGCAGGAAGAGATCCGTTTCATCATCGACAGCACGCTCGATGGTGAGATGCCCCAGCCGCAGCTCGCGGCGCTTTTGATGGCGATCTACTTCCAGCAGATGTCGGCCCAGGAGACCGCGATCCTCACCGAGGAGATGATGCTTTCCGGCGAGGTGATCGACCTCTCCCACATCGCCAAGCCGAAGATCGACAAATACTCCACCGGCGGCGTGGGCGACAAGACCGCCCTGGTGCTCGTGCCCCTCGCGATGGCGAGCGGGGTGGTGGTGCCGATGATGTGCGGCCCCGAGCATGACTACGTGATCAGCACGCTCGACAAGCTCGCCGCCGTGCCCGGCCTGAAGACCAACCTCTCGATCGACCACTTCTCCAACCAGCTGGCCAAGATCAACGGCGCCATCTGCGCCCAGACGCAGGATCTCGCCCCGGCCGACGCCAAGTTCCTCGAGCTGCGCAAGGAGACCGGCACCATCCCCAGCCTCCCACTCATCACCGGCAGCGTGCTTTCGAAGAAGCTCGCCGAGGGCAGCGAGGGCCTCGTGATCGACGTGAAGTGGGGCAACGGCTCCTTCATCAAGGATCTCGAGCAGGCCAAGCAGCTCGCCCGCGCCATGACCCGCGTGGGTCGCTCGATGAAGCGTCGCTGCGTCGCGCTCGTGACCGACATGAACCAGCCGCTCGGCGACACCGTCGGCACCGGCCTGGAGCTCAAGGAGGCCATCACCCTGCTCAAGGGCGAGGGCCCCGAGGACATGAAGGAGCTCGTGCTCAAGCTCGGCATGGAGATCGTGCGCCTCGCCGGCGTGGCGGGCTCCACCCTCTCGGCCAAGCAGACCGTCGAGCGCCACCTCACCGACGGCACCGCGCTCGAGAAGCTCAAGGAGCTCGTCAAGGCCCAGGGCGGCGATCCGGCCTACATCGACGATCCGGAAAAATTCCCGAAGGCGAAATACATCCGCAAGCTGCCCGCCCCCAAGCGCGGTTACGTGCACACCATCGACGCCTCCAAGATCGCGCTCGGCGTGCATCTGCTCGGCGGCGGCAAGACCAAGAACGGCGACAAGATCGACTACGCGGTCGGCGTCTCCGAGATCAAGAAGGTCGGCACGCAGGTGAAGCAGGGCGAGCCGCTCATGATGATCCACTACAACGACGAGGCGAAGCTCGAGCAGGCGCTCAACTACTTCAAGGACGCCTACCGCCTCGCGCCCAAGCGCCCCACGCCTCCGCCCCTCGTGGTCGAGCGCGTCGCCTGACGCCATCACGCGAGACGTTTCGTTCGCACGGAAAGAGATCTTCCGATTA
This sequence comes from Verrucomicrobiota bacterium, assembly GCA_030605125.1. GTDB lineage: Bacteria > Verrucomicrobiota > Verrucomicrobiia > Opitutales > Opitutaceae > IMCC26134_A. The sequence continues at coordinate 21,005 of JAUWBD010000067.1, forward strand.
CTCAAAAGCCCCGTCCGCGAAGGACGGGGCTTTTTTGCGGGCGGGCCGGTTCGTTCGCCTGCCGGTCGGGCGGGCGAGCCGAGGCTCGCCGTCGAAAGCGAAGCCGAGGCTTCGCACTCCAAAAACAATCCGCGCCCGACGGCCCGCCGCTCAATCGGCGGGCGTGAAGTCCATCATGCGCTTCACCCGGTCCACCTTGGCGACGTGGACGGGGAGGCGGGCGCCGACGGCGTAGCGTTTCTTGCGCTTGCCGCCGACGAGCGCGGAGCCGTCGGGCGTGATCTGGTAGTAGTCGTCGCGCAACTGGCTCGCGGGCACGAAGCCGAAGGTCATCGATTCGGTGAGCTCGATGAAGAAGCCGTTGGGACGCACATCCGTGATCACCGCGTCGAAGGCGGTCGGCTTTTTCTTGAGCAGCTCGCGCTCGAAATACTCGAGCAGCTTGATCTTCACGCTCTCGCGCTCGGCCTCGGCGGAGTTGATCTCGGTGAGGCTGAGGTGCTCGCCCATCTCCTCGGCTTTGCCGGCGGTGTAGGGGAGTTTTGCTTTGGCGCGGGCTTTGGCGGCGGGCGCGGACGCCGGGGACGGCGTCCCTCCAGAGGAGCGCTCGAGGTAGGCGGCGAGGACGCGGTGGACGACGAGGTCGCTGTAGCGACGGATCGGAGACGTGAAGTGGGTGTAGTCTTTTTTGTTGAGGCCGAAGTGGCCGTCGGGGCGGCTGCGGTAGGCGGCCTTGCGCAGGCTGCGGAGGAGCTGCGTGCGGAGCGTGTAGCCCTGCGGGTGGGTGGCGAGGACCTTGAGGAGCTTCACCAGCTCGTCGCGCACGGAGAGGTTGCCGACTCGGATGTTGTGAGTGACGAGCATCTGGCGAAGCTCGTCGAGTTTTTCACCATCCGGGTCGTCGTGGACGCGGTAGATCGAGGGGAGTTTTTCGCGCTTGGTGAGGCGGGCGACGGACTCGTTGGCGGCGAGCATGAACTCTTCGATGAGCTGGTGGCTCTCGTCGTGCTCGATGCGTTCGAGGCGGTCGGCGTAGCCCTCGGGGTCCACGAAGATTTTCGTTTCCGGCATGTCGAGGTCGAGCGAGCCGTGGTGCATGCGATCGCGGCGGAGGCGCGAAGCGAGGTGCCAGAGCTGGCGCACCCAACGCTGGAGATCGAGCAGCTCGTAGTCGGAGAGCGAGGAGAGGGCGCGGCCGGTGGAGCCGGTCTGGTGCTTGGGCGGGCGGGGGAGGGCGCGGATTTTCTCGAGCTCGTCGGTGAAGAGCAGCGCGTAGGCTTGTTTGTAGGTGAGGCGCTTGCGGCTGCGGATGACGGTGTCGGCGAAGGTGGTTTCTTTTTCGAGGTGTCGGCCCTTTTGGTCGAAGACGAGGAAGGCGCACTTGCAGAGGCGGTCCTGGCCTTCGACGAGGGAGCAGAGGCCGTTGGAGAGTTTCTCCGGCAGCATGGGGATGACCGTGCCGACGAGGTAGGTGGAGTTGCCGCGCTTAAGGGCCTCGCGGTCGAGGGCGGTGCCGGGCTTCACGTAGGCGGAGACGTCGGCGATGTGCACGCCGATGCGGGTGCGGCCGTCGGGGAGCGTCTCGAGCGAGAGGGCGTCGTCGAAGTCCTTGGCGTCGTCGGGGTCGATGGTGAAGACGGGGATCTCGCGGTAGTCGAGGCGGCCGCGGGCGTGCTCGGCGGGCACGGTGTCGGGGAGCGAGGCGACCTCGCGCTCGACCTCGGCGGGGAAGGCGGGGTCGAGTTTGAATTTGCGGAAAACGCCAAGCAGCTCGGCGCGGGGCTCGAAGGTTTTGCCCAAAACTTCGGTGATGGTGCCGCGGAGGGGTTTGCGGGGATCGGCCCATTCCTCGAGGGCGACGACGACCTTGTCGTCGAGGCGCGGGGCGGGCTTGAGGCGGGCGAGGGCGGGGTCGGCGACGAAGACTTCGAGGGGGAAACGCGGGTCGTCGGCGAGGACGACGTATTGGGAGCGCACGCGGGCGAGGCGGCCGACGACCTCGGAGCGGGCACGCTCCAGGATGCGGACGACTCGGCCGCGGGGCTCGTCGCGGCGGGAGTCGCCCTGGCGGAAGCGCGGGGCGAGGGATTCGTCGATGACGACGGCGACGGTGTCGCCGGGGAGGGCGTTGAGGGTGTGGCCCGGGCCGATCTGGATGGCGTCGGGCCGGGGGGCGTCGGGATCGGCGTCGGGGTCGAGGGAGCGGACGACGAAGGCGGAGCCGCCGGCGCGGAATTGGATGCGGCCGGTGAGCTGGTCGTCGGCGGGCGTGGGGGAGGAGGGAGTGGGGGAGTGAGGGAGTGCGGGGGCGGTGGAGGCGGCGAGGAATTGTTTTTTGGGGAGGGGCTTGAAGACGGGGCGGGTGGCGGGCTGGGCTTCGCGGTATTTGCGGAAGCGGTCGGCGACGGGTTCGGACTTGGCGGTGTCGGCGGGGGCGTAGCGGTCGCCTTGGACCTGCTTGATCTCGCCGCGGGAGACGAGGAGGCGGAGCTCGTGGAGGAAACGAGCGCGGAGATTTTTGGGGAGCTTGAGCGCGCGGAAGAGCGCGGCGTCGTTGACCGGGCGGTAATTGGGCGCGCGGAGGATATCGAGGAGCTGGGTGCGGAAATTCATGAGTGGGGGAACCGCTAAATCGCGCTAAAAGAACGCTAATTCAGAATGGGTCGGTTGGTTTGGTTTAGCGGAACTTAGCGAAATTTAGCGGTTAACCAATTTCGAGATCGGCTTCGGTGGTGAGGTAAGCTTCGAGGCGTTTGGTGAGGCGCGCAAGGTCTTGCGGTGACGGGGCGTTGGGGGCGTCGGAGGGTAGGGCGAGGGCGGCGGCCACGAGGGAGCGGTCGGCGGGCGGGAGCGCGGGGAGCCAGTGCTGTTTGAGCGGCAGGCCTTCGTCGCGGGCGAGGCAGTAGAGGCTCTTGAAGAAAACGAGGTCGGGGCGGGCGGCGGGACGGGCGAAGGCGGAGAAGGCTTGGGTGAGGAGGGCGTCGATCGCGGGACGGCTGTCCTCGGGAACCGGATTTTTGATCAGGACGCGGGCGAGGCGGGAGGCGGCGGCGAGGGTGGCGTAGTCGCGGCC
>JAUWBD010000235.1 GCA_030605125.1 Verrucomicrobiota bacterium
AGCAAATCGAGCGCGTCGAGGGCGTCGTCCGGCCCCATCGTGTAGTTGTCGCCAATCGGCACAAAAGCGACGTCGAGTCCGCCGCGTCCGATCAACTGCATGTCCGAGAACAGGCCGGTATCGCCCGCGTGGTAGATTCGCCTGCCCTCGGCTTCGATCAGGATGCCGCAGGGGACGCCCATGTAGATCGGGTTGAGCCCGACGTTGAACGAAGACGAATGCAGCGCCGCGGTGAACTTCACCCGACCAAACGGGAAACGGTGCCCACCGCCCGGAGCCAGCCCGTGCGCCTTCAATCCCTTCGCAGCGTAGAACTCGGCGATCTCGTAGTTGGCGATGATCGTCGCGTCATTGGCCTGCGCGAGGCCCGCCGCGTCGCCCGTGTGGTCCTCGTGGCCATGGGTCACAAGGATATGGTCGCACCGCACGTCCTCGGCCCGAAGCGTCGCGAGCGGATTCCCGGTGAGAAACGGATCGATGATGAGACGGGCGGAATCGGTTTCGATGAAGACGCAGGAGTGGGCGTGATAGGTGAGTTTCATGGGATAAGCGCAGGGGGATGCCCAAAGAGGGCGGTCAAGTGCGGGGCATGGTGTTCTTCCTCGGGCGGGAAGCGGCACCGTGCAAGCAAAGCAAGCTGCGCACGCGATCGGAGCGAAATTCGCCCTTGAGTTTCGCGAAAGCGCCGGGGATTGTCCGCCTCCGCCTCCCGCAAGGGCTGGCGAAGAAATCGGGGTGTAGCTTAGCCTGGTAGAGCGCTACGTTCGGGACGTAGAGGCCGAGAGTTCGAATCTCTCCACCCCGACCATTTCCCTTCACAGAAGGGACTTAGGTCACCGCCGCGCCGGCAGCAACGCGCTCGGCGGCACCCCGTGCACCGCCTTGAAGGCGCGCGAAAAATGAAAGGGGTCGTCCATGCCCACCCGCGCCGCCGCGTCCTGGACCCGCCCTCCGCGCTCCACCAGAAAAGCCGCCGCCAGCGCCATTTTTCTCCGGCGCAAATACTGGTGCGGACTCACCCCGAGAAACCGCCGAAACAAACGACACACGCTCGATCCATCCAGCCGTGCCGCGGCCGCTATGTCCCCCAGCCCCTGCCACTCCGCCGCATGCTGATCGATCAAGGCCCGGCACCGCTCGAAATTTTCCCGCGCCCCCTCCCCCGCCGTCCCCGCCGCCAGGCTCGCCGCGCGCGCCGGCTCCTCACCGATCTTCAAAAGCAACACCTCCGCGAGCCGCGCACAGATCGCCGGCGCCGCCGGGCCATGCCGCCGCCCCTCGCGCGTGATGTCCTCCGCCAGCTCACGTAAATCCCCCAGCGCCGCCACCCGCCGCGCCCGCCCGTGCAACAAGCCCGCGCGCGTCAACGCCCGCGTCACGCCCGGCCCGGCCAGCGCGAAGAAGAACTTCTCCAGCGGCGCCTCCGCCTCGGTCTCGATCCTCACCCGTGTGCGCGGCGCGCTGGCGAAGCACACGCCCGCCTCGAGCCGGTGCTCCACCCCGTCCAGCGACACGCGCCCCAGCCCGCCCGCCACAAGCTCGAGCACGACATACGGGTAGCGGTCGCGATCCACGTGGTAGTCGGCGCGACAACGCTCCCAGCCGCCCAGCGCCACCGTCACCCGCTCACGCCACGGCCCGCCGAGCTGAAGGAAAAACGTGCGGCTGTCGGCCACCTGCGCCGCCAGCAACGTGCTTTCTCCCCGGTCGATATTCTCCATGCCTTGGTCGCTATACTCCATTCACGCCACAGGCAAATCTGGTATCCTTGACGAGTCGATTATCGACAAACCCCGCCACACCCGAAAACCCGGCGCCATCGTCCGCGCCACCACCCGCCATGCCCGTCAAGAAGCTCCCGAAAAAGTCCGTGTATCTCGTCGCCAACGGCGACCTTCGCCAGTCCGCCAACGAAAAGTGCTGGCCCGCCCAGGCCGCGATGGAGAAGCAGCTCGCCGAAGTCGTCGCCTCCTTCGGCTACAAACTCGTCCGCGCCCACCCCTATAAGCAGGACGTGAAGCACGGCTTCATCGGTTCGCAAAAGGAGGGCATGGAGGTCTTCGCCAACATCGATCCCACCGCGCCCCTCATCGTCGCCGAGTGCGTCTGGCAGTATTCGCACCACCTGCTCCACGGCCTCATCTCGCACCGCGGCCCGATCCTCAACGTCGCCAACTGGTCCGGCACCTGGCCCGGCCTCGTCGGCATGCTCAACCTCAACGGCTCCCTCACCAAGGCCGGCGTGAAATACTCCACGCTTTGGAGCGAAAACTTCGACGACGAGCTCTTCCTCGGCGGCCTGCAGAGCTGGCTCAAGACCGGCGTCGTCAAACACAAGACCGCCCACGTCAAACCCCTCGCGAAAGCCTCCCTCCCACCAAAGGCCAAGGCCACCGCCAGGAAACTCGCCGACGACCTTCGCGTGCGGAAGTCGATCATGGGCGTCTTCGACGAGGGCTGCATGGGCATGTATAACGCCATCATCCCCGACGAGCTCCTCTTCCCCACCGGCGTTTACAAGGAGCGTCTCTCCCAGTCCGCCCTCTACTACGCCGCCACCCAGGTCTCCGACGCCGAAGCGCAGGAGGTGTTCGCCTGGTATAAGAAGAAGGGCCTCAAGTTTCACTTCGGCCCCGACGAGGAGAGCGACCTCACCGAGCGCCAGGTGCTCTGGCAGTGCAAAACCTACATCGCCGCCGTCCGCATCGCCGACGAGTTTGGCTGCGAGACCATCGGCATCCAGTATCAGCAGGGCCTCAAGGATCTCCTGCCCGCCTCCGACCTCGTCGAGGGCACGCTCAACTCCACCGAGCGCCCGCCCGTGAAGCGCGCCGACGGCTCCGTCATCCGAGCCGGCGAGCCCATCCCGCACTTCAACGAGGTGGACGAGTGCGCCGGCCTCGACGGACTCTTCACCGACCGCGTGCACAAGGCCCTCGGCCAGCCCCGCGCCAACACCCTCCACGACCTCCGTTGGGGCGATTGGGACAAGAGCGGCACCACCGACGAGTATGTCTGGGTGTTCCTCATCTCCGGCAGCGCGCCCGCCGACCACCACATCGACGGCTGGGCCGGCAGCGATTCGCACCGCCAGCCCTCGATGTATTTCCGCCTCGGCGGCGGCACCCTCCGGGGCATCGCCAAGACCGGCGAGATCATCTGGAGCCGCGTCTTCGTGGAGAACGGCAAGCTCAAGATGGACCTCGGCCGCGCCAAGGTGATCAGCCTGCCGCAGGCCGAGACCGAGCGCCGCTGGAAGGAGACCACCTACCAGTGGCCGATCATGCACGCCGTGACCTACGGCGTGACCCGCGACCAGATGATGGCCCGCCACAAGAGCAACCACATCCAGGTGGCCTACGCCAACAGCGCCAAGGAGGCCGACCTCGCCCTCTACACCAAGGCCGCCCTCGCCGCCGAACTCGGCATCGAGGTCTCGCTCTGCGGCACCAAGGCCGACGGCAAGGCGTTCTAAGTTATCAATCCTGATTAACCACGGAGGACACGGAGCACACGGAGAGACAGTTCAGGAGGAAGCTCATCCTCTTGGATCTTTTCTCCGTGGCCTCTGTGACCTCCGTGGTTAAAATTTTTTCCGGCATTCACGACATGTCCCTCGACGCCCTCCTTTCCCTCTCCCACCAGCTCGGCCGCGAAGAGCGGCGCCTCGCCATCCTTGGCGAGGGCAACACCTCCACGCGTCACGACGCCGAGACCTTCACGGTCAAAGCCTCCGGCTCCAATCTCGCCACGCTCGCCGCCGCCGGCACCGCCACCTGCCGCTTCGATAAACTTATCCCGCTTCTCGCCGCCGAGAGCATGAGCGACGCCGCCGTGGACGAGGCCCTCTTCGCCGCCCGCGTCTCTCCGGAGATGAAGAAGCCCTCGGTCGAGGCCATCTTCCACGCCTACCTGCTCACGCTCCCCGGCGTGAGCTACGTCGGCCACACACACCCCATCGCGGTCAATTCGCTCCTCTGCTCGAAGCACGCCCGCACCTTCGCGCAGCGCCGCCTCTTCCCCGACGAAATCGTCTGCTGCGGCGTCGAGAGCGTCTTCGTGCCCTACACCGATCCCGGTCTTAAACTCTCGCAGGCGATCAAGGCCGCGACGGAGGACTACATCCGCCGCCTCGCGCGCCCGCCGCGCGTCATCCTGCTCGAAAATCACGGCCTCATCGCCCTCGGCGCCACGCCCGAGGCCGTGCTCGCCGCGACGCTCATGGCCGTGAAGGCCGCCGAAATCTTCGTCGGCGCCTCCGCCGCCTCGGGCGGCGCCGAGCCGGTCTTCCTCACGCCCGCGCAGGTCGAGCGCATCGCCGGCCGTCCCGACGAGCACTACCGCCAAAAAGCCCTCGGCCTCTAGCCGTCCGCTCCACCTATCACCACCAAAGCGGCGACCTTCCCGATCGCCGCTTTTTCGCGTCCGATTGAATTCTCCTTTCGGAATATACTGAAACAGGAATGTCCATGAGGAGTCATGGACCTCGTCGCGATCTACCAGTGCCTGTGCGACCACACCCGCCTGCGCATCCTAAACCTCCTTGCGCGGGGTCCGCTCTGCGTCTGCCACATCCAGGACGTGCTCGGCGAGCCGCAGGTCAAAATCTCGAAGCACCTCGGCTACCTGAAAACCCACGGTGCCGTCGAGGTGCGGCGCGAGGGTTACTGGCGCATCTACAGTCTCGTCGCCAAGCCCGACCGCACGCTCGCCGCCAACCTTGCCTGCCTCCAGGATGCCGCGTCCGAGGACAAAACTTTCCGCCGCGACCTTGAGAAACTGACGTCGCTCCGCACCAAGATCGCGGCCGACGCCCCCGCGTGTTGCGCGTCACCCCGCTCGTCGCGCGGCCGCGCGTCCCGCCTCTCTCGCACCACCCGGGGCACCTGCTGAGTTCGCCGCCTCTCTGCGGCCCCGCTCTCCGTCCCTCCCTCTTCACGCATGAAAAAAATCCGCATCGGCATCAATGGTTTCGGCCGCATCGGCCGCCTCACTTTCCGCGCCGCCTGGAGCCGCCCCGAGTTCGAGGTCGTCCTCATCAACGACCCCAAGGGCGGGGCCGAGTGCGCCGCGCACCTGCTCACCTTCGACTCCGTCCAGGGCCGCTGGCCTCAAGAGGCCGTCGCCGAGGGCGAGGGCGCCATCCGCATCGGCGACACGCGCATCGCCTTCACCGGGCACGCCAAACCCGCCGAGGTGGACTGGACCGCGCACGGCGTGGACATCGTGCTCGAGTGCAGCGGCAAGTTTCGCACGCCCGAGCAGCTCGCGCCCTACTTCGAGAAGGGCGTGAAGAAGGTGATCGTGGCCGCGCCCGTGAAGGGCGGCGACGCGCTCAACATCGTGATGGGCGTCAATGACCACCTATACGACGCGGCGAAGCACCGTCTGCTCACCGCCGCCTCCTGCACCACCAACTGCCTCGCGCCCGTCGTGAAGGTTGTCCACGAGGGCCTCGGCATCGAGCACGGCGCCATCACCACCGTGCACGACGCGACGAACACGCAGACCATCATCGACGCGCCGCAC
>JAUWBD010000003.1 GCA_030605125.1 Verrucomicrobiota bacterium
CGCCGCCTCGCTCGATGACACGCCAGACCTCATCGTCGTCTCCACCTTCCTGCGCGCGATCCAGACCGCCGAGCCGATCCGCGCCCGCTTCCCCACAGCGCCGGTCGAGACCTGGCCCGTCGAGGAGTTCACCTTTCTCCCACCCTCGCTTTTCATCGGCACGACCTTCCGCGATCGCGAACCGCAGAACTCCGCCTACTGGCGCGCCGCCGACCCCGACCTACACCCCGGACCGGGCGGCGAGTCCTTCCGTGAATTCATCGCCCGCGTCGATCGAGTCCTCGCCCGCCTGCTCGCCCACCCCGCCCGCTTCATCGTCGTCGTGACCCACGGCTACACCATCCAGGCCCTGCTCTGGCGACTCGCCCACCCGGGGCGCGCGACCGACGCTTCGGGGATGGCGGCGTGGAACGTCTTCCGCGCCCCGCTCTCCCTCGCCCCCACCGCCTCGGTCGAACTGCGCGGCCCCGCGGGCGGCCCCTTTGTCTCCGGCCCCATCCTGCCTCCCCGCTACGATTCGTCTTCCCCAGCCGCCTCCGGCGCCGTGCGAGCCTGAGTTGCCCCGTGGAGGGACGCCGTCCCCGGCGTGTATGATTGGCGAGCGGAGCCGGAAACAAGCGAGCGGGCGCGGGCGGCCAGCCCGCCGCTCATCCACAGTCCAGAATCAAATGACTGCCGGCCTCACAAGCTCCGCCCATCCCTCCACACGCCCGGCAACATCATGGTTTTGGGCGTGGGCGGCAGCCCGCGTTCGTTGCGCGTGAGCTGTGCGATCGCCATGTCCACCGCGCCCGCCGCCACACGCTCCAATCCTTGGTCCACCCCGGCGACAAATCCGTCGTTTGGGTCGCGACACAGGTGTGCGAACGCCAGATCCTCGGGGACACGCAGCCCCGCCTCACGCAGCGATTCCAAGGCCTCCAGATGCGTCGAGACGACGGCGTCGGGCCGCGTTTCATCCAGCCAGCGCTTGAGATCGTCGCTCCTCCGCGCGTCGCGCGCGAGCACATGCGCGATCTCGCGATCCACGCCGCCCTCCAATCCATATCCGTAGAGGATAGGTAGCGTCGCGATCCGAAGCTCTGCGCCCGTCACCGCGAAATACCCGGCCGCAAACTGAAAGCCTGTCAGTCGCTCCACAAAGTGCGGCAACAGGCAGCCGATCCGCCTGCGTCCGCGCGCGTGCAGTTCACGGCACGCCATCATCATCACGTCGGCGGCATGGCTTGCCACCGTGTGCATCCGTTGCGCGTCGCTCGCCCGTCCCAGGCTCACGCTCGCGAACAAACGCAGGTCGCAAGGGTCCTGCGGCGCCAGGTGGAGAGGGCGAGGCAGCAACACCACCGCTTCGATCCCGCGGGCTCGCAACACCTCGGTGAGCCTCCCCGGCGTCATTCCCCGCGCCTGCGATTGAACCCGCTCGAGGCGGCACCCCAGCTCCTCCGCCCGCCGCAGCCCGCCCTCCAGGAACCGCCGTTGCACTGCGTGCGACAGCGTCTCCTCCCCGTCCGCGAAAGGCTCGATCCAGGCGATCGCCGGCACCGCGGCGACGCTCCGCCCCCGCGCACGCCGCCGCATCATCAGTTCGCTGACGAACGGATTTGGCCGGTAGCCGAGACGGCGGGCCGCGTTGGCCACCCGCCGCGCCAGCTCCGGGCGCACGTTGCGACCACCATGGAGCACGCGCGAAACCGTGCTCGGAGAGACTTTGGCCGCGCGCGCCACATCGCGCACGGTGGGCGGGGAGGGGTTTGACATCACGCTGACGTTTGAGGGCTGCACACAACGACGTTTCCCTCTGACGCGCCGGCAAGCCGGCCTGCCCGCAAACCCTTGCGCCGAGCGCTTCGGGAAACACGTGCCAACGCGTCCCGCTTCCGCTGCCTCGACGCGCTTTTCAAGGTCGCCGCGTTATGCCCCACCCCACACCACACCCCCGTTCCGGGGGCGTCCGCCTCGTGCGCGCCCTCGTCTCCTCCGCCGTCGTCGCGCTCGCCGCGACCCTCGCCGCCGCGCGCGATCCCTGGCTCCAGCCCTTCGCCCCCGAAAGCATCTGGAACACCCCGATCGGCACCGGCGCCGTTTATGAACCCATCAACATCGGCGGCTCCGCCGGCCTCCCCGCGCATTCGCACGTGACCGTGGACCCCGAATACATCCTGCGCCCCCGCAAGGACGCCCCCGTGCGCGTGCTCTACCAGGCCGCCGGCTGGTCCAACCGCAGCTACTCCACCGCCACCTTTCTCGGGCGCCTCCGCATCCCCGACAACTTCACCCTCCCCGACACCACCAGCTCCGAGCGCCCCAACAACTGCACCGTCATCCTCGGCAACGACCGCCGCACCGTCTGGGAATACAACGCCTTCACCCGCCCCACCGCCGGCGGCAACGTGTGGGCCTACGAAGGCAGCCCGCAGGATTTGTATGGGCTCGGCACCTACGGCGGCCACGCCGGCTCCGGCCTCTCCACCATCGGCGGCTCGATCCGCAAGGGCGAACTCACCGGCTCCGAACCCATCCGCCACGCGCTCAAGATCCTCATCCGCGGCCACACCTACCTGAACTACAACTCCACCAACAAGGGCTACCGCTGGCCCGCCGTCACCGCCGACAACTACGCCGGCAACCCCAGCGATCCGTCCCGCTACCTCGGCACCAACCCGAAGCTCGTGATGGGCGCCCACCTCGCCATCCCGCCCTCCGTCAGCGAGTCCTCGCTCGGCCTCCAGACCGCCTGGGGCCGCAAGCTCTTCGCCGCCCTCCGCGACTACGGGGCCTACATCGTGGACGACGCCGCCTGGAACGCGTTCTACATCAACGCCGACCACGAGGCCATCAGCGAGTTCAACACCGTCTTCGGCTACTCGATGCTGAACTCCACCTCGTTTCGCAACGAGATGAACCGCCTCATCCCCCACCTGCGCATCCTCGACAACAACCGCGACGCCAACGGCAACGGCATCGCCGGCGGCCCCGGCAACCGCCGCGTCACTCGCGTCGGCGCGCTCACGCCCTACGACCCCGCCACCGGCAACGCCTTTGACCGAGCCTCCATCAGCTTCGGCGGCGACATGGCCGGCGCGCTTAGCAAGGACGGCGACCTCGGCACCTACCGCACCTCCGCCTCCACCCAGGCCTCCGCGCAGACCTTCTTCACGATCGACTTTGGCAGCGACCGCACCTTCGACCGCATCACGCTCGAGACCGGTCCCTCCGACCGCGACGCCTTCCTCCGCAAGGCCAACATCTGGGCCTCCGCCCACAGCGGCGGCGGCTTCTGGAACGGCTTCGTGGACGGCGGCCAATACGTGATCCGGCAGGCCCGCGGCGAGGGCAAGACCCACATCCGCTTCAAAAACGCCCGCACCGCCCGCTACGTCACGATCCAGTCCATGACCGTCCCCACCAGCGAGGGCGGCGACAACCGCTGGCGCCTCGCCGAGGTCAACGTCCACTACGACAACGACCCCGCCGCCACCGAGCCCGCCGCCGTCAACCTCGTGCCTAACGGCGGCTTCGAGTCCGGCCTCACCGGCTGGGACCACTGGAACGGCGCCGCCACCATCGTCACCGACCGCAGCGAGGGCGCTCAGGCCGTGCGCATCGGCGCCAACGAAGGCGGCGTCGGCCGCTACCCCGATCTGCCCTCCGGCACCAACACCGTCCGGCTGAGCTTCTCCGCCAAGTCCGACACCTCCAACTGGGCCGCCGTGCAGATCCAGTTCCTCGACAACAACTGGAACACGCTCGGCGCCGCCCACTCGGTCACCATCACCCAGGGCACCACGTGGCGGAATTTCCAGGGCAACGTGCTCACCGTCCCCAACGGCGCCCGCCGTTTCCAAGTCTGGGTTTGGAAAGCCGGCGGCACCGGCCTCGTGTGGGTGGACAACATCCGCGTGTTACAGAATCCCTGACGACGAGGGCGTGATCTCACGCCCTCCACCTCGCCCTCCCCGCTCGCCCTCCATGCCCGTCCCTCCCCCCCGCCTCCCGATCTCCACGACCGCCCTCGCCCTTCTCGTCGCCGTCTCCGCCGCCGCGCTCCCCTCGTCGGCGCGCCCGGCCGGCGCCGCCTACGGCCCATGGCGCTCCACCGAGCTCGGAGGCGGGGGATACATTCTCAACATCTACCAAGCGCCCTCCCGCCCCGAGGTCTTCTACACCCACATCGACGTCGGCGGCATCTACCGCAGCGACGACGGCGCCCGCACCTGGCGCATGCTCCATGGCGGCCTGCCGCCCCTGCCCGGCATCACCGACACCGCCGGGCTCAACCTCGACCCGCGCGACGCCGACACCCTGCTCGCCGCCGTCGGCAGCGTCTGGTTCCCGCCTCACGGCGTCTATCGCAGCACCGACGGCGGGCGCTCCTGGGAAAAAGTGCTCTCCGGAAATTTCTACGGCAACCACCCCTTCCGCGCCGACGGCCAGGTGCTCGCCCGCAGCCCCGCCCATCCCGACCTGCTCCTCGCCGCCGGTGTCGGCGGCACCCACCGCTCCACCGACGGCGGCCGCACCTGGAGCTTGGTCGGTCTCGAACACCTCAACCCCGTCCACGTCCAGTTCTCGCCCTACGACCCCAACCGCGCCTGGCTCTGCGCCCAACCGTGGAAACCCAACAACGCCGACCGCGCCTTCGCGGGCGGACTCTACCGCAGCGACGACGCCGGCCTCACCTGGCAACGCATCCTCGAGACCAGCCCCACCGAGCTCGCCGCCCGCGCCGATGCCGACGAGGTGATCGGGCTCTTTCACGCCTACGACGTCCGCCTCAGCCGCGACGGCGGTCGCACCTGGCAGTCCTTCGGCGAGGGCCTCGACTACAGCGTGCCCGCCCGCCCCACCTGGCACGACACCGAGGACCGCAGCAACATCGTGGCGGTTAAGGACGGCGCCTGGGTCACCGGCTCGCGCCTCGGCACCTTCTACACCCGCCCCTTCGGCTCCGCCGCCTGGACCAAGATCCCCCGCACCAAGCCCGTCGAGAACGCCTTTGGCCGCCCTTGGTGGGGACGCATGGAGGTCAAGGGCCGCCACCATTTCGGCGGCGCCGCCGGTGCCGTCTGGCTCGACCCGCTCGATCCCGCACGCTGGCTCTTCAGCGACTGGTATGGCCTCTGGCGCAGCGACGACGCCGGCGCCTCCTGGTCGCTCTCCGTCGATGGCATCGAGAGCACCTGCGTGCACTGCATCGAGCCCGACCCCCACGTGCCTGGCCGCCTGCACCTCGGGTATTGGGACCTCGGATACGTCTCGAGCGACGACGCCGGCCGCAGCGCCCACCGCGAACGCGCCGGCCACGTCAACGCCAACATGAAGGCGGTCGCCGTCTCCCTCGGCGACGCCGCCACCCTCCTCGCCGCCGGCGATGGCGACAAGGGCCGCTGGGCCGCCAACACCCTCTGGCGCAGCCGCGACGCCGGCGCCACCTGGTCCATGCTCACCCCGCCCCGGACCGATGCCGCCGCGCGCTACAACTCCGTGGTCTCCCACCCAGATCCGCGCCGCACCGCCTCCTTCTACGTCGTGGCCCACGGTCCCGTCGCCGATACCGCAGGGGCGGGCGGGGTTTACGCCACCGATGACGCCGGCGAGACATGGCGGCTCGTCAGCACCGGCCTCGCCCCGGAAGGCGCCCCGTTTTTCCGCGATCACATCGCACACTACGGCCCCGAACTCTCCGCGTCTCCCGGCGGCACTCTCGTCGCCATCAGCGTGGACCACGGCGGCCTCGCCCGCCTGCCTGCCGGCGAAGATAAATGGCAAGCCATCGCGCCGCCCGCGCCCGGTCAGCCCCGCTCGATCGTCGCCGACCTGCGCCACCCCGGCCGCCACTTCCTCAGCCTCGGCGAAGGCGGCCTCTGGCGCAGCGACGACGATGGCCTCACCTGGACCCGTATCCTGGATCGCGACTGTTCACGCATCGCCCTCGACCCCCACGCCGCCGGGCGCGTCGCCGTCGGCACGGCCGACAACGTTTACCTGAGCCTTGATGGCGGTGACACCTGGCGGGCCTATGGCGACGGCCTGCCGCATCGTTGGTATCCCGTTCCCGCCTTCAGCCGCGATCGCCTCCTCGTCGGCACGATCGGCTCCGGCATCTTTTGGCGGGACTTGTAGGCCCGGCGATTACGAGCGCCCCCGGCGGGGGTGCACTCCGCCTATCTCGGCGCGCCGTTCCGCAACGGCTTTCCCCCCGCGCCCATTCCCGCCCTACTCGAGCCCCTGCCACGCTCTACCTCCGCGCTCCCCGATCTACGCTTCCCGTTCCCATGCCCTCCCTGCCTCCCGGCCGCCTGTTCTACGGCGGCGACTACAATCCCGAACAGTGGCCCGAGTCCGTCTGGCTCGAGGACATGCGCTACATGAAGGAGGCCGGCGTGAACCTCGTCAGCATCGGCATCTTCTCTTGGGCCAAACTGCAAAGCGCCCCCGGCGTCTTCCACTTCGGCTGGCTCGACCGGCTCATGGATCTGCTCGCGAAGAACGGCATCATGGCCGACCTCGCCACCGCCACCGTCTCGCCGCCCGCCTGGCTGATCAAGCTTCACCCCGAGATCCTCCCCACCCTCGCCGACGGCTCTCGCCAGTGGCACGGCTCGCGCCAGCACTACAACCCCTCCAGCTCCGCCTACCGCGCCGCCTGCGCCGAACTCGTCACCGCCCTCGCCACCCGCTACAAGGACCACCCGGCCCTCGCGATGTGGCACATCAACAACGAATACGCCTGCCACGTCCCCGCCGACTACGGCAACGAGACCGCCGCCGCCTTCCGCGAGTGGCTCAAACAACGCCACGGCTCGCTCGAGGCCCTCAACGCCGCCTGGGGCACCGCCTTCTGGAGCCAGCACTACTACGACTGGAGCGAGATCATCCCGCCGCGCGCGATGCCCAGCTTCCAGAACCCCGGCCAGTGCCTCGACTTCGCCCGCTTCTCCAGCGACGCCCTCCTCGAGTGCTGCCTCGTCGAGCAGCGAATCCTCCGCGCCATTACACCGGACAAGCCGGTCACGACCAACTTCATGGAGTGGGTCAAGGCCCTCGACTACCGCAAGTGGGCCGAGCACCTCGACTTCACCTGCCTCGACATCTACCCCGAGCCCACCGGCAGCTCCCGCCCCCTTGCGCAAAACGCCGACATGACCCGCTCCTGGCGCCCCGACGTGCCGTGGTTCATCATGGAACAGGTCACCACCCACGTGAACTGGCGCTCGCGCAACGCGACCAAGCGCCCCGGCCTCATGCGCCTCTGGAGCTACGCCGCCATCGCCCGCGGCGCCGACGGCATCTGCTTTTTCCAATGGCGCCAGGCCCGCGCCGGCGCCGAGAAATTCCACGGCTCCATGCTCGGCCACGGCGACCCCGCCACGCAGCGCTGCTTCCAGGAGACCAAGCAGCTCGGCAACGAGCTCGCCCACCTCGGCGAAATCGCCGGCTCGAAGATCCGCGCCGAGACCGCCATCTACTTCGACCAGCAAAACTGGTGGGCCCTCGAACTCCCCAGCAAACCCAACGCCGACCTCAAGTATAACCGCGGCGTCGAGAACTTCTACACCCCGCTCCTCCGCGCCAACCTCGCGGTGGACTTCGCCTTCGCCGTCTCTGATCTCTCGCGCTACAAGGTCGTCTTCGCCCCCGCGCTCTACCTCGTCGCGCCCGGCGTGGCGGAGAAACTCGAAGCCTTCGTCGCCGCCGGCGGCCAACTGGTGCTCACCTACTTCAGCGGCATCGTGGACGAGCACGACCGCGTGCACCTAGGCGGCTACCCCGCGCCCTTCCGCCAGCTGCTCGGCCTCGAGGTCGAGGAGTGGGCCGTGCCGCCCGACGACCGCGCCTCGTCGCTCGCCATCACGCCCGCCGGCGCCGCGCTCGGCCTGCCGGGAAAACTCGCTTCGTCCTTCTGGGCCGAGGCGATCCGCGCCGAGGGCTGCGAAGTGCTCGCCACCTTCACCGAGGGCTACCTCGCCGGTCGCCCCGCCCTCACCCGCCGCGCCCACGGCAAGGGCCACGCCTGGTATCTCGGCACCGAACTCGACGCCGCCGGCTACGCCGCGCTGGTGAAAACCGTGACCGACACCGCCGGCCTGCGCCCGCCCCTCGCCGCGCCCGCCGACGTCGAGGTCGTCGAGCGCCACGCCGCCGACGGCACGCGCTACGCCTTCGTCCTCAACCACCGCGACGAACCCGTCACCGTATCCGATCCTTCGCTACGCGGCCGCGAGCTGCTTTCTGCCCGCGATCTCGCCGGCGCGCTCGAGCTGCCCCCGCTCGGCGTCGCCATCGTCCGGCGCTAAGCCCCTCCCCATGCCCCTCCCCGCCCAACTCACCGTCCACGGCGAGTCATCTCGTTTTTGGAGCCTTCACGCTCCCGCTCTCGCCACGCCGCTCGCGGTCGCCGCCCCGATCATCCGCGTGGACGACCAGGACCTCACGCTCGCCTCCACCGCGCTGCGCGAACTGCCGGCGCACGAGCTCCCCCACGGCGTCACCGAGCGTCGCTGGATGGGCCCGGTCGCCGGTCGCCCCGAGCTTTCGGTCGAATTCGTCGTGCGCCTCGCGCCCGACAGCCCTATCGCACGCTTTCGTTACGTTCTCCACTCGACCAAACCTGTCCGCCTGACCAACGACCCCGCAGGCCGCAACGCGCTCTCCTACCTGCGCGTCTCCGTCGCCGACCTGCCGCGCGCCACCGAGGTTCGTTTCTCCAGCTACCTCAAGACCGTCCACAGCTTCGCCCTCGAGGAGGTGCCGCTGCCCGCCGCCCATTTCGAGGCCGGCCTTTCGTTCATGGGCCCGCTCCTCGCCGCGAGCGACGGCGCCACCTCGCTTGCCCTCGCCTACGAGCACGGCTCGCAGTCCACCAATCGCTTCGTCGAGTTTCGCCTCGCCGCCGACCGCTCCGTCACGCTCGCCGCGGTCAAGGGCAACTACTTCCACGGCCGCGTCGTCGGCCCGGGCGCGCCCTACGAGACCATCTGGTTCCAGCTCGGCGCCGTCGCGGGCGACGAAGCCGCGCTCGCCGCCGCCTACCGCGACTTCGTGCTCCGCCGCCTCTCGCCCAACCCCGAGTCGCGCCGCCCGCACGTCTTCTACAACACCTGGAACCACCAGGAGCGCCTCAAGAACTGGCACAAGCGCCCCTACCTCGCCGAGATGACGCAGGAGCGCATGCTCGCCGAGATCGACGTCGCCGGCCGCATGGGCGTGGACGTCTTCGTCATCGACACCGGTTGGTATTCAAAAACCGGTGACTGGCGCGTGGACCTCTCCCGTTTCCCCGACGGCCTCAAGGCCGTGCGCGAGGCCCTCGACGCCCGCGGCATGAAGCTCGGCCTCTGGTTCAACCCCACCATCGCCGCCCTCACCAGCGAGATGCACGCCAAGCACCGCGACTGCATCCAGGAGTGGCGCGGCGTGCAGCACCCGCCCCACGCGCACTGGGAAGGAGAGCCCAGCCAGGGCCTCTGCCTCGTCAGCCGCTACGCCGAAGCCTACGCCCAGGAGCTCATCCGCCTCGTGCGCGAACTCGGCGTCACCTACTTCAAGTGGGACGCCATCGGCCAGGAGGGTCCGCACTCCTGCGACGCCCCCGGCCACGACCACGGCGGCCCCGACAACTCCCCCGAGGAGCGCAACGCCTGCTACGGCTTCGAGCAGGTTCGTGCCATGGCCAAGGTCGTGGACCGCGTCTGCGCCGAGTGCCCCGAGGCGATCTTCGACTTCGACATCACCGAGCCCGGCCGCTCCGTCGGCCTCGCCTTCCTCGCCGCTGGAAAATACTTCCTCATCAACAACGGCCCCTACCACTGGGAATACGACCTGCCGGGGACGACCGACGGCAACGCCAACCTCTTCTTCTTCCCCGGCCCGGCCCGCGCCTGGATCTGCCGCGCGCCGCTCACCTACGACAAGTGGATCCCCTCGATCCTCTTCCTCACCCACTACCTGCCCGACGCGCCCGCCGACTCGCAGCTCATCAACGTCGTTTCGCTCATGCTCGGCCAGAATGGCATCTGGGGCGACCTGCTCTCGCTCGACGCCGAGAGCGTCGCGCGCTGGCGCCGCCTGCTCGATCTCTACAAGCAGGTCCGCAACTCCGTCACGCTCGCCTCACCCGTCCGCACCGGCCCGGTCGGCGGTGATCCCGAGGTGCACGAAAAAATCGCGCCCGACGGCCGCGGCCTCGTCGCGATCTTCGCCAGCACGCCCGGCACCTACGACTACCTCACCCACGCCACTCATCTCGCCCCCGCGCTCGCCGGCACGCCCGACGTGGAAGTGGTCCGCACCCTGCCCGACGGCCGCGTCCACCTGCGCGCGACCTTCGCCGCCCCAAGCGCCCGCGTCGTCTTCTTCGGCGCCACTTCCTGAGCGCCTGGAGGGACGCCGTCCCCGGCGTCCGCGTCGTTACGTGCAGCCGGAGCCCGGAGCATCTAACCGCGGATAGCGCGGATGGGCGCGGATGCAGACGGAGCGACCACAGATCACACAGATTTCCACAGATAAATCCTATCCGTGTTCATCCGTGCCCTCCGTGGTTTAAAAAGCTTCCCCTGCCGCTCATCCGCGCCCATCCGAGCTATCCGCGGTCAAGAAACCGCACCGCGCGCCGCGCACGCCGCGCGCACCTCGCGCGCCATCCGCTCCACGATCGCCTCCACGCAGCGTCGCCCGAGCTCGGCCGACGAATCGCGCGGCACGTCCTGCCCCCACCAGGTCCACTCGCCCGTCTCGCGATACCAGTCGTGAGGCGGGTTCTCATACATCCGCGGGATCGTCGTCGGCTCGCGAAAGCGCTCCATCCGCACCAGCTCGGGCCGCAGAAACAGCATCATCGAGGTCTCCCACTTGCCCGCGTGGTCCCACGGGGTCTGCCCGTCGATCTCCACGCCTTCGTATTCCGCCTGCGCGATCAGCCGCACGCCGCTGCTCGCGTGCTCCTTTTCGTAGCCGCTAGCGAAGCGTTTTAACCAGTCCATCTGGCAAGGCCCGTAGTGCCCGGTCAGCAGCACGATCACCTTCGCGCCGACCTTCCTCAACTGGTCGCAGAGCTCGGTGAAAAGCAGCGTCATCAAAGCGTCCGAAAAAGTCAGCGTGCCGGCGTAGCGCGAGTAGCCGGGCCGGCCGTAGTAGTTGGGCGGCAGCACCACCCCGCCGCCGAGCCGCTCCGCCACGCGCAGGCAGATCGCGTGCGCCTTCAGCGCGTCGAGCCCGAGCGGCAGGTGGTCGGCGTGCCACTCGAGCAAGCCCGTCGGCACGAGAAACACCGGCAGCCGGTCCACCGCCGCCAAAAATTCATCCGGGCTCATCTCCTCGTATCGATGCGAACCTGCCATGGGCCGCAGCCTCGCCTCGCCGCCCGCGCCGTCAACCGCCCCTCGCCCGCCGCTTCCGCAAGTCGTGGCGACGGAGGAATCGCGCCTTTCCGCAAGGGCTTGCGGTCGTCTCCGGTGGCACCTGCCGCAACGGACGGTTTCCCTGCGTGTCTCAACCTGCGATGCCTGCCCTAACCCCGTCCGTGTTCCGCCCCCTTCTTGTCTTCGTCTGCACCGCGCTCGCGCTGCTGACGGCGTCCGCCGCCGCCGCCGCGCCCACCGCGCCGGGCCCCCTCCTTTGGGTGCCCCTCGGCGAGCCCGGCGTCGGAGGCTTCCTCACCGCCGTTCAGGTCAGCCCGCACGATTCGCGCCGCGTGATGCTCGGCGGCGACATGCTCGGCATCGGCGTCAGCAACGACGGCGGCTCCACCTGGCAGCCCTCCGTGTCCCCCGCCTCCGAGATCGGCGACTTCTCCTTCCACCCCACCAACCCGGAGGTCATCTGGGCCGGCTCGATGAGCGGCCCGCTCCTTTCGACCGACGGCGGCCGCACCTTCACCCTTCGCCGCGAGGGCTTCCCGCCCGTATCCGGCGGGCACTACAGCGCTCCGGTCGAGGTCGTGCGTTTCGACCCCACCGATTCCGGCCGGCTGCTCGCCTTCGGCGGCTCCTCCCGCCGCTGGTCCTCGCCCGGCAAGCCCGCCTGGGGCGCCGTCTGGGAGTCGCGCAACGGCGGTCGCAACTGGACCCGCCTCACCACCCTCACCGCCGCCGGCTCCTCCGACTCCGCCGCCGACGGCCTCAACATCGTCTCCGCCGCCTTCTCCCCCGCCAATCCCCGCCGCCTCTTCGCCAGCCTCCACCAGGGCGGCGTGCTCGTCTCCAACGACTCCGGCCGCACCTGGGAACCGCGCAACCACGGCCTGCCCGGCAACGGCGCCGACCGCATCGCCCTCCACCCCGCCGACGCCGACATCGCCTACGTCGCCATCGGCAACCACAAGCCCGCCGGCGAATCCGAATTCCGCGGCAGCGGCATCTTCAAGACCACCGACGGCGGCCGCAACTGGACCCGCGTCTCCAACGGCCTCGCCCAGGTGCCCAACCGCGACTGGAACATGGCGTCGCGCTACGGCCTCGTCCTCCTCGCCCCCGGCGAGCCCGACACGCTCTTCACCGCCGACACCGCCTGGAACGGCGGCGTGATCTACCGCTCCCGCGACGGCGGCGCCTCCTGGACGCCCGTCGCCACCCGCGGCAACGTCGGCCACGCCGACACCTCCGGAATCACCAAGCCGGTCTTCAAACCCGACGTCGGCATGTTCGCCGGCCTCGGCATGAGCATGGGCGGCTTCGATCCCGCCAACCCCTCCATCGCCTTCCTCGCCAACATGGAGACCGTGCTGCGCACCACCGACGGCGGCGACACCTGGCAGGACGTCACCGCCGAGCGCGTGACCGACGCCCCCCGCCCCGACTCCTGGCGCGGCACCGGCTACACCGGCTGGTGCTCCACCGACATCGCCTTCGCCCCCGACACCGCCGGCGAGTCCACGCTCATGGCGATGGATGCCGCCAAGATCTGGCGCTCCTCGGACGACTTCCGCTCCTGGACCTACCACGGCCACAAGCCCTGGCCCTGGGGCGGCGGCATCCAAGCCGTTTACGCCGGCCCCTGGATCTACGCCACCGCCGGCCAGCACGGCAGCTACCACGGCATCTACCGCGTCCACCGCGAGACCAACGAGGTCGTCGTCTTCCAGGGCGAGGAGCACGGCCTGCCCAAGTGGCCCGGCAACGTCGGCCTCGGCGGCATCCACGCCCACCCCTCCCGCCCCGACACCGTTTACGCCGTCGTCCGCGGCGGCCTCATGCGCAGCGACGACGCCGGCAAATCCTGGCGCGTCATCCTCGAGCGCGCCGGCGCCTCGCAGGTCGCCGGTGATCCGCGCCACCCCGACGTGCTCTACGTGAGCGGTCGCGACGGCGTCCTCCGCAGCACCGACGGCGGCGCCGAGTTCAAGCTCATCGGCGGCCCCCGCCCCGCCGGCCGCGGCCGCCTCCGCGTCGCCGCCGACGGCCGCGTCTATGTCACGCTCTGGCGCGAGGCCCGCTCCGGCCTCTGGCGCTGGAGCCCCGAGACCGGCTGGCGTCGCCTCTTCGACGAGACCTACGCCAAGGACGTTGCCATCGATCCCGCCGATCCCACCCGCCTCGCCGTCGTCACCAACGACGACCCCTACCACGATCTCAACCGCGCCACCGGCGTCTGGCTCTCCGCCGACGACGGCGCCACCTGGCGTCGTGCCAACGAGGGCCTGCCCATGCTCCGCGGCCAGACCATCGCCTTCGATCCGCACCACCGCGGCCGCCTCGTCATGGGCACCTTCGGCCGCGGCTTCTTCCTCACCGACTGGCCCGCCGGCCACCAGCCCGCCGGCACCCCGCGCCGGCACGTGCACGACGGCGACGACGCCGCCTTCGCCACTCCCGACGACGACTCCGAGCTCGTCCCCGGCCTGCCCCCGCTCCGCAACACCTCCATGACCAAGGGCGGCCGCGAGGCCGTGCACTGGACGCGCACCTGGATCGGCTCCGGCCGCATCGAGGTCCGCCGCGACACCGAGGTGTTTTTCTCCCCGCCCGCCTCGCTCCGCATCGCCTCCATCGGCGGCCCCGCCAACGGCCAGGTGATGCAGCAAGTCGCCGCCTCGCCCGGGCAGACCTTCACCGTCTCCGGCCAGCTCCGCACCGCCGGCAGCGCCAAGGTCAACGCCGCCCTCCAGTTCTACGACGCCTCCGGCCAGCCCTTCGAGTTCCTGCAGCTTCGCTACGCGCAAAACACCTCCGACTGGGGCTCCTTCAGCCGCGCCGTCACCGTGCCGCCCCGCACCGCCACGGTCGCCTTCGTCGTGCTCCTCGAGGGCGACGGCCGCGCCTGGGTGGACGACTTCGCCGTCTCGCCCTGATCCGGAGCCGGAGAGGGCGTGCCCCCACGCCCTCCGCCCGGTTCACGCCCGCCCGCGACGCCCAAAACTTCGCGCCTCCCGCCCCATGCGCCTCGCCTCCGCCGCCGCCCTCGCCCTCGCCGCCCTCATCGCGCCGCTCGCCTCCGCGCAGTGGCGCCCCGTCAACTTCACCCACGCCGAGCTGCGCGCCAAAGGCACGCTCACCGGCGACGGTTGCCAGTGGTTCCGCGCCCTCGCCATCGCGCCCACCAACGGCGACTTCATGCTCTGGTGCACCGACGTCGGCGGCCTCTTCCGCTCCCTCGACGGCGGCCGCAACTGGGAGCCTGCCAACGTCGGCTTCCACTCCCGCGGCTCCGCCGCCGTCGCCATCGATCCGCACAACGCCGACCGCGTCCTCGTCGTCGCCGCCAACTCCGTCCCCACCGAGCGCAACGGCCTCTACCTCTCCACCGACCGCGCCGCCTCCTGGCAACAGGTCCTCCCGGTGAAAATGTCCGCCACGCGCGACATGCGCCGCCAGATCGCCTTCGATCCCTCCACCTACGACTCCGCGCAACACCTCACCCGCGTCGTCTATTGGTCGCGCCTCGACAACGACACGCCCCACAACCCCGCCTGGGGCGAGACCGTGCGCGACCCCGGCTTCTACAAGTCCACCGACGGCGGCGAGACCTGGGCCCGCGTCCGCGGCGGCGAGCTCGTCGCCGACGCCGAGATCGCCGTGCATCCAAAGCGTGGATACGTCTATGCCGCCACGCCCAAGGGCCTGCACGTCTCCCGCGACGGCGGCTCCACCTGGACCCTCGTCCTCCCCGGCCGCCCCACCGGCCTCGACGTCTCCCCCGCCGCGCCCGACTCCGTCTGGGTGAGCTTCGCCGACCGCGTGCTCCGCTCCGACGATTCCGGCGCCACCTTCTCGCCCATCGCCGGCGCGCAGAGCCTACGCGCCGATCGCGCCACGCTGCGCAATCTCGCCGTCTCGCCCTCCGACCCCGCGCGCCTCGTCCTCTACCGCGAGGGCGCCCACTGGGACTGGCCCCGCTTCACCTCGCACGACGGTGGCGCCACCTGGACGCGCGCCACGATCCACCGCGACCGCGTCATCGTGCCCACCAACTCCCGCCAGGGCCGCTTCGCCTTCCACCCCACCAACCCCGACATCATCCTCGCCCCCGGCGGCGACTACCCGATGCTCTCGCGCGACGGTGGCCGCAGCTACACCCTCGCCGGCAACGGCGTGAACAACATCTACGTCGGCGGCGCCTTCAACTTCAGCGCCGTCGATCCCGACGTCCTCTACCTCGGCTCGCAGGACTACGCCACGCTCCTCACCACCGACGGCGGCCAAAACTGGACCTACCTCGAGCCCGGCCAGAAAGGCTGGGGCGGCTACAACTACGCCACCTACGCCTCCACCGCCGACGCCCTCCTCGCCGGCGAAGCCGAGCACTGGGGCGGCCCCAGTCGCCGCGCCGTCTCGCACGACCGCGGCCGCACCTGGCGCATCGCCCGCGAAACCATCGAGCCGAAGTTCACCTACGGCGACCCGCGCGACCCGAAGATCCTCTTCGCCGGCAACCAGCGCTCGACCGACGGCGGCCGGAGCTGGTCCACGATGAACAACGCCACCAGCGTGCGCACCCACGACCACGCCTCCGGCACGCTCTACGGCGTGCGCGAGGGCAAGGACCGCCCCTCCGTCGTCGTGTTCTCCTCGGACCGCGGCGCCTCCTGGCGCGACCTCTTCACCGTCCCCGGCCAGGTGGACGACCTCGCCGTGGACCCGCAGCGCCAGCGCGTCTATGTCGCCCGCGGCGGTCGCCTCTACCAGTGGGAACGCGGCACGAAGGATCTCATCGAGCTCTTCGGCTTCGTGCACGATCAGGACGGCCCGCCGCACGTGCGATCGGTCGCCGTCGATCCGGTTGACACCTCCGTCGTCTATCTCGCGGGCAACCGAAACGTCTTCGCGAGCGACGCCAGCGCGCAACGCTCGCGCGACGGCGGCGTCACCTGGGAGAACCTCACCCGCACCACCGCGCTCGACGGCGTCGGCCTCGACGGCGGCCGCGAGGCGCACTTCGTCCGCGTGCACCCCAAGACTCGCGAGGCCTGGTTCGCCACCAACTGCTACGGCGTCTGGATCCACTCCGCCCCGTTGGGTCGCCGCTCGTCGGCGACCGCGCCCGCGTTTCGCCCCCTTCGCCACCGAACTTTCTGTCTCCGCCTCCCTCCCCACCGCTCCATGGATCACGTCCCGCCGCCGCTCCCCTTCACCGACTCCTCCGGCACCGGCGCCTGGATCAACCTCGCGCAGCCTCGCGAGCAAACCATCAGCCCCGGCTCCTTCACCGTCACCGACTGGCTGAGCGCCGACTTCTACAACCCCCATCCAGTCATCCTCCAGCTACGCCTCTCCTTCCTCGCCGAGGACTCCGGACGCGCCGCCGAGGTGATCTTCGGCCTCTATCCTCAGGTGCACGCGCGCCTGCGCATCCCGGCCGACGCCCTCGCGCAAAACGCCTGGCTGCTCCCCCGCGAGGCCGCCCTTCTCAAGCCCATGTGCGGCGGGGACATCGTCCGCCCCGAGGAGGTCACGCGTCTCCGCCTCGAACTCCTCGCCGGCCCCGAAGCCGCCGCCGACGGCACGCCACCCGGCTTCTGGGCCACGCCCTTCACCCTCTCCGCCACCGCGCCCGCCAAGCTCCACCACCCCGCCTCCGCGCACGCCGCCCTGCTCGACGATCTCGGCCAAAGCGCCCACGCCTCCTGGCCGGGCAAGACGCCCGATGCCGACACGCTCGTGCGCCGGCTCCGCGAGGATCTCGCCCGCGCCGACACCGAGACCTTCCCCTCGCACTGGACCCGCTGGGGCGGCTCCGCCACGCACCGTTTCGCGGCCACCGGCTGGTTCCGCACCCACCACGACGGCCGCCGCTGGTGGCTCGTCGATCCCGATGGCGGCGCCTTCTGGTCCACCGGCCCCTGCTGCGCCTCGCCGCTCGTCGAGGCCGCCATCGAGGACCTCGACCACCTCCTCGCCTGGACCCCGCCCGCCGACGATCCGCACTGGGCCGACGCCCGCCTCCTTCGCACGTCCGGCACCTTCCGCGGCCGCGGCGTGAACTACCTCGCCGCCAACCTCCTTCGCGCCTTCGGGCCCGCCGACTGGCGCGCCGCCTGGCGCCGCATCGCCGCCGCGGCTCTCCGCCGCCAGCGCTTCAACACCATCGCCAACTGGTCCGACCTCGCGCTCGGCCGCGAATCGCGCATCCCCTACACCCGCCCCCTGCGCGACCTCTCCTCGCTCTCCGTCCCGAAGCTCTTCCGCGACTTCCCCGACGTCCACCACCCCGGCTTCCCCGCCGCCTGCGCCGTATGGGCGGAGCAACTACGCGACACCCGCGACAACCCCGCCTTCCTCGGCTACTTCATCTGCAACGAGCCCACCTGGGCCATCGCCAAGCTCTCCCCCGCCGCCGGCATGCTCGCCAACACCGACGAGGCCGCCGCCCGCACCGAGTTCGCCGCCTGGCTGCGCGCCCGCCACCGCGACGACGCCGCGCTCGCCGCCGCCTGGGACGCGCCCGCCGCCAGTTTCTCCCTCGTGGCCGCCGGTCGTTGGCCGCGCCTGCCCGCCTCGGCCGGCTTCGTCGCCGACACCGAGGCCTTCTCCGGCCTCATGGCCGCCCGACTCTTCGACGCCCTGGGCGCCGCCTGCCGCACCGTCGATCCCCACCACCTCAACCTCGGCGCGCGCTTCGCCCACCTCCCCGCATCCTGGATGCGGGAGGCCTTCGGCACCTTCGACGTCTTCAGCTTCAACTCCTACAGCAAGCGCCCCCGCGCCGCCGCCGCCGAGGTCTCCGCGCTCTTGCACAAGCCCGTGCTCATCGGCGAGTGGCACTTCGGCGCCACCGACACCGGCTTCCCCGCCGCCGCGCTCGAGACCGTCGCCACCCAGCGCGACCGCGCCCTCGCCTACCGCCGCTACCTCGAGGCCCACGCCGCCGCGCCTTGGTGCGTCGGCGCGCATTGGTTTACCCTCTACGACCAGAGCGCCCTCGGCCGCTTCGACGGCGAGCCCTACAACTGCGGCTTCTACGACGTCTGCCACCGCGAGCAGGCCGAGATCGCCGCCGCCGCCCGCGCCTCGCACGAAAGCCTTTACGACATCGCCGCCGGCACCCGCCCGCCCGACGAGCTCCCCACCCCGCGCCACCTTCCGCGCCTGAGCCTGTAGCGGACCCGTAAAAACACCCACTCGCCCCTAGCGTCGCGGGAATCGTCGCAACGATTTGCGCCCCGCACTCGTTGTTCGAAACCGGCTTTCCTCGTGCCTTACCCCCGGAAAATCCCCCACCCCGCCTCCACACAACCCTCCCTCGCAGCTTCGCCATGTCTTCCATCGGATACTGCCCCGCTTCCGCCTCTCGCGTTTCTCGCGCCGCCACGTCTGCACTGCTCGCCGCCTTTTCTGCCGCCGGCCTCCAGTTTGCCGTCCCGTCCCTCTCCGCCCAGATCCAGTGGGCCAACACCGGCACCGACTGGGGCACCGGCTCCAACTGGATCGGCAACAGCGTCCCCACCGACACGAGCGTGGCTCGTCTCTACAACACCGGCGCCTCGGGCGCCAACCTCTACGTCACCCCCGTGGTCACCGGCTCCTACGGCGTGCTCGGCCTCGACTTCAGGATGTCCAACGCGACGTTCAACAGCACCCAGTCCGTGAGCATCAACCGCGGCGCGGGCGCTTCGCAGCTCACCATCGGAAGCAGCGGCATCATCACGGACAACGCGTCCGCCACCGCGACGATCCACACCGACCTCGTCATCGCCGCCAACCAAACCTGGAACACCGGCTCCGGCTCCACGCTCACGATCGGCTCCGCCGGCACGCTCACCAACAGCGGCAACTTCACCATCACCAAGCAGGGGAGCGGCAACCTCAACCTCAACGCCAACCTCAACAACTTCACCGGCGGCATCAACATATCCGGCGGCGTGCTTCAGTTCGGCACGAGTTCCACCTACGGCGGCGTCATCCAAGGCTCCGGCGGCATCTGGGTCGGCAGCGGCGTCCTCACCCTCCGCGGGGCCAACACCTACAGCGGCCAGACCAACATCACCGTCGGCACCGTGCGCGTCGCCTCCATCGGCAACACCGGCGCCACCAGCAGCACCCTGGGCACCAACTCCACGATCCGCCTCGGCACCACGACCTTCACCGGCGTCCTCGAATACACCGGGCTCGGCGAATCCACCAACCGCACCTTCGACCTCGCCGGCGGCACCGGCGCCAGCACCACCGGCGGCGCCACCATCAGCAACCTCGGCTTCGGCACGCTCACCCTCGCCGGCCCGATCACGAGCGCCGCGGCCAGCAACAGCACCAACGTCCTCAACCTCCTCGGCAACGTCACCCTCGCCACCGGCCTCAACAACGCGGGCAACGGCGGCGCGACCCGGCTGAACGTCGTCGGCGGCTCCGGCGCCACCACGATCCAGGCGGCCAGCAACTTCAGCGGCGGCATCCTCGGCAACCGCGGCGGCACGCTCGTCGTGGACTACGCGGCCGGCGGCACGCTCAACAGCGCCAACAACGTCACCTTCACCAACGGCGGCAACCTCCGGCTCAACGGTATCAGCTCCGGCACTACGCAGACGCTCGGCAACCTCGGCTTTCAGGACGGCGCCAACCACGTGGCGCTCAACAACACCGCCCTCACCCTCGGCACCCTCACCCGCACCACCGGCATCGACTCCTACGTCCTCTTCGACCTCTCCAACAGCGGCTCGCTCCGCGCGGTCACCAACGGCGCCGCCGGCTCCCTCGTGGACCACGTGATCGTCGGCGGCACCGCCAGCACCAACCTCGCCGGCTTCCTCGTCCGCACCGCTTCCGGCGGGATCGACTTCGCCAGCGCCGCGTCCGCCTCCGCCACCGCGCAGGACATCATCCCGCTCGGCTCCAGCATCGCGTCGGGCGCTTTCAGCACCTTCACCGGCACCAGCACCGGCAACACCGTCAACGGCCGCATCAGCTCCAACGGCACCACCAGCGTCGGCAGCGCCCAGACCCTCGGCACCCTGCGCGTGGACACCACCAGCGCCGCCGGCGGCACGCTTCAGATCAACAGCGGCACGCTCACCGTCGCCAAGAACGCCATCATCTTCGACGGCACCGGCAACTACACCATCGGCGGCAACGGCACCCTCTCCGCCATCAATCTCTACCAATACAGCAGCGGCACGGTCACCCTCTCCACGGCCGGCATCGGCAACCGCATCGCCAAGTTCGGCCCCGGCCTGCTCATTAACAACAGCAACAGCACCTTCGGCTCCAGCGGCGCCAACTCGGTCGCCGTCTTCGAGGGCGTTTATCGCGCCGGCACCGCCAACTCGCTTTCCCTCGGCCGCATCAACCTCGGCACCGGCGGCGTCCTCGAGCTCACCAGCGGCTCCGGCGACCTCACCCGCTCGCTCGGCACCACCGGCACCAACGTCAACTTCATCGGCGACGGCGGATTCAGCGCCTTCGGCGGAAATCGCTTTGTCGCCCTCGGCGGCGCCGCCACCCCGACCAACCTCGTCTGGAGCAGCACGGGAAGCTTCCTGCAGAACGGCAACCGCCTCATCCTGAGCAGCACGACCTCGGACAGCACGATCGATTTCCGAAACTCGATCGACTTCAACGGCGTTCAGCGCGAGGTCAGCGTGGGCAACGGCTCCGCCACCGTGGACGCCATCCTGAGCGGCACGCTCGGCAGCGCCACCTACGCGGGCGGCGGGCTCTTCAAGAGCGGCGCCGGCACCCTGGCCCTCACCGGCACCAACACCTACACCGGCCTCACCACGATCTCCGCCGGCCAGCTCAACCTCGGCAACGGCGGCACCACCGGCTCCATCGTCGGCAACGTCACCAACGACGGCATCCTTGGCTTCAACCGCTCCGACGCCCTCTCCTACGCCGGAGTGATCAGCGGCAGCGGCTCGGTGGTCCAGCTCGGCACCGGCTCCACCATTCTCACCGGCGCGCACACCTACTCCGGCGGCACCACCGTCACGGCCGGCGCGTTGTTCGTGAACGGCTCGCTTGGCACCGGCCCGGTCACGGTCTCCGGCGGCACTCTCGCCGGCTCCGGCACCATCAATGGCGCCACCACGATCCAGGCGGGCGGCCTGCTCGCTCCCGGCAACTCGCCCGGCACGCTCACCTTCACCAACGGCCTCACCATCTCGGGCACCTACGCCTGGGAACTCGGCGCGCTCAGCGTGGACGACCCCGGCGTGAACTTCGACCGGATCGTCGTCACCGGCGGGGCCGTCAATGTCGCGGGCGCCTCGCTCAGCCTCGGCCTCGGCGCCTTCGCCCCCTCGGCCGACGCGTTCTGGGCCGGCAACCGTTCGTGGACCATCCTCGACGCCAGCGGCGCCACCTCCGTCGCCGGCACCTTCTCCATCACCAACGACCAGTCGGGCTGGAGCGAGTGGGGTTCCTTCAGCGCGATCACGACCAGCACCGGCGTGGACCTCCAGTGGACCGCCGTGATCCCCGAGCCCTCCGCCTTCGCCGGCCTCGCCGGCCTCGGCGCCCTCGGCTTCGCCGCCCTCCGCCGCCGCCGTCGCTAAACCGGCAGAGGGCGTGCCCCCTCACGCCCTCACCCTTGCCCCTCGGCTCTCCGCCATTGGGCATTGGACATTGGTCATTGGTCATTCCGCGCCAGCGGCGTCAGCGGCGTCATTCCGACCAGCGGCCCGGCACCAGCACGGTCACGGGCTGCGCGAGCAGCCCGAGCCTCCCTGCTCGCAGCAGCCCGTCCAGCGCCGCCATCGCCTCCGCGCCCACCCGCGGAAAATCCGGCCGCACCCCCGGCCCCGCCTCCTTCGCCCGCAAGTGCAACCGCGCCTGCGCCAGCCCGCGCCGCGGCCACTCCACCACCCGCCCGCTCTCCGTGAGCAAGGCATCCGGCTTCACCTTCAGGAACCAGCGCTCAAAGCGCCGCCGCTCCTCCGCCTCGGCCGCGCACGGGTCCACCAGATGCACCCGCGCGGCCGTGGCGCCTTCGTGCACCAGAAACGCCGCCGCATAGCGCCGGTCCGTGCGCTCGTGGATGCTCGCGTCCAGCACCAGCCCCACGCGCTTCGCCCCCGCCTCGCGCAACCGCTCCAGCGCCAGCTTCGCGTCATGGTAATAATCCCGCGCCACCCGCGTCAGCCCGGTGTTCACAAGCGAGCTGCCCACCAGCACCGCCGCAAAGTTTGCCCACTCCAGATCGTAGCGCGGCGCCGGCCCGCTCGAGTTGGGCGATAACAACATGCCGCGGATCCCCCGCGCCGCCAAGACCCGGCTCACGTCGCGCTCCTTCAGCCCATCCCGCCACGGCTTCACCACCTCCAGCCGATAGCCCAGCGCCTCCGCCGCCGCCCGCGCCCCGGCCTCCTCCTCGGCCGCGCCGCCCTCCGCATGGGTCCACACGAAGGCCACCGTCTCGCGGTAGCGCACGCCCTTGCCCCGCCCCAGACCGCCCATCACCTCCGCCACCACCGGATCGCGCCGATAGCCGCGCGTCTCCGCCCGCCGCCGGATCCGCTCCGCCAGCTCCGGCCGCACCGTGTCCTGCCCGCGCAGGGCCCGCGACACCGTGATCGGCGACACTTTCAGCTCCGCCGCCAACGAACGCACCGTCGGCGCCCCTTTTTTCGCGCTCATCATGTTACTGTGTCATCCCGGCGACATCGCGTGCAAGTCCGTCCGCGGCTGATCTGGTGTCGTCGCCCATGCAAACCCGCTCCGAAACCCACGATGTCATCGTCTGCGGCGGAGGCCTCGCCGGCTTCTGCGCCGCCGTCGCCGCCGCCCGCCACGGCGCCAAGGTCGCCCTCGTCCAGGACCGCCCCGTCCTCGGCGGCAACGCCTCCTCCGAAATCTGCGTCACCGTGCACGGCGCCGCCGGCTTCCACGCCTACTCCCGCGAGACCGGCATCCTCTCCGAGATCCTCATCGAGGAGCGCGCCCGCAACCACGCCGAGATCAATGAAAACGGCTGGACCAACTCCGTCTTCGACCAGGTCCTCTACGACCTCGCCCGGCGCACGCCCAATCTCACCGTCCACCTCAACACCGCGGTGCACGACGTGCTCCTCGGCAACGACGAGATCAGCGGTCTCGCCGACGAGGCCCGCCGCCCCCAACCCGACACCACCCACGGCTACTACCGCCGCCCGCCCTGCGCCCCGCGCCGCCGCATCGCCGCCGTCGTCGCCCGCGTCGCCAACGCCGAGCTCGAGCTCACCCTCCGCGGCAAGACCTTCATCGACTGCACCGGCGACGGCCTCGTCGCCCACCTCGCCGGTTGCGGCTGGAAAATGGGCAGCGAGAGCAAGGAGCAGACCGGCGAGGTCCACGCGCCGGCCAAGGCCTCGACCAACACGATGGGCAACTCCATCCACATCCGCGCCCGCGACATCGGCCGCCCCGCGCCCTACACCCCGCCGAGCTGGATCAAGAAGATCCCCGACGCAGATTTCTTCCACAAGCGCGGCCGCGGCCTCTACGACCTGCGCGGCGGCTTCTGGTGGATCGAGATCGGCATGCCCTGGCACACCATCCACGACAACGAGACCATCCGCGGCGAACTCACCGCCTGGGCGCTCGCCGTCTGGGACTGGATCAAGAACCACGACGAAACCACCAAGCACCGCGCGACGAACTACGCCCTCGACTGGATCGGCCAGGTGCCGGGCAAGCGCGAGAGCCGCCGCATCGACGGCCTCTATGAGTTCAACGAACACGACATCCAGGCCAACATCGCGCTCCCCGACGAGATCGCCTACGGCGGCTGGTTCGTGGACCTGCACACGCCCGGCGGCCTGCTCGCCGAGCACAGCGAGCCCATGGCCGGCGAAGGTTACCAGGCCGACAGCGAATACGGAGCCAAGTCCTACGTCGGCCCCTACGGCGTGCCGCTCCGTTCGCACATCGCCGCCGACCTCGACAACCTACTCCTCGCGGGGCGCTGTCTCTCCGCGACCCACGCCGCGCTCGGCACCGTGCGCGTCATGGCCACCGTCGCGCTCGTCGGCCAGGCCGTCGGCACCGGCGCCGCCCTCGCCCTCGAGAAACAGCTCCCGCTCTCCGCCCTCCCCGAGGCGCCCCACATCGCCGAGCTCCAGCAACGCCTCCTGCGCGACGGCTGCTTCCTGCCCAACCTCCGCCACCAAGACGCCGCCGACCTCGCCCGCACCGCCCGCGTCTCCGCCTCGTCCCACGCCCTCAGCCACGGCGTCGGCCCCGACGATCCCACGCAGCTCGGCGACATCGGCTGGGGCTCCGGCGCCGCCGGTCTGCCCAAGGGCTCCGCCTCCTGGCCTCTGAACCGCCTCGCCGCCCAATGGATCGCCGTCTCCGGCGGCCGCCTCGACCGCGTCTCCGCCTGCCTCGACAACCTCACCGGCGCGCCGCGCACGATCCGCGCCCGCCTCACCCGCCCCGAGCACATCTGGGACTACCGCCGCGAGCTGCCCCTCCTCGCCGAGACCACGCTCACCGTGCCCGTCGGCGAGAAACGCTGGATCGAGTGGCCCGTCGCCCTCGCCGCCCTGCCCGACGGCTTCGTTCGCCTCGAGCTCGTGGCCGAGAGTCCGGAGGCCGCGCCCGGCTGGCGCTCCTCGCGCCGCATCCTGCAAGGCCAGCTCGCCGCCTGGGCGATGAGCCCGAAAAAACTCCGCCGCCTCGATCCCGGACTCAGCTTGGCCTTCCGCGTCGAGCCGCCCCAGCCGGTTTATGGCCCCGAGCAGGTGCTCAGCGGTGTCACCCGCCCGCACCGCGCCACCAACCTCTGGCGTTCCGATCCGGGCCAGCCGCTCCCGCAGTGGCTCGAGTTGTCCTGGCCCGAGCGCCGCACGATCCGCGAGGTGCAGCTCACCTTCCCTGGACACCTGCTGCGCGAGATCCACGCCTACCCGCCCTTCTTCCGCGACCCGCAGACGCCGCGCGACTACGTGATCGAGGCCTGGGTGGACGACGCCTGGCGCGAGGTGCACGTGGAAAAAGGCAATTACCAACGCCTCCGCCGGCACACCTTTCCCGCGCCCGTCACCACAAAACGGATACGCGTGGTCGTGCAAGCCACCAACGGCGACGCCAGCGCGATGATCTACGAGGTCCGCTGCCACGTGTAGGGTCGTCGCTTGCGACGACCGCGTCCGCGTTGCGGCCCCACGCGCCAATCCGGCATTCGCAAGCGAACGCCCTACACGGCCGCTCCGTGCAGCGTGCCGCCCGCCACCCACACCCCTTCGTTCATCACCGTGAGCGGCTCGGCCGGCACGCCCGTCTCGTGCCGGAAACGCGACTGCAAGAGCAGATCGATCGCGCACTCCCCGGTGCGCCGCGTGTCCTTATACACGCCGCTCACGCGCCCGGCCGGATCGTCCACATCGAGCGACACGCCGCCAAAACGCGTCTCCAGTTGCCCGCCGCCGTCCGAGGCCATCGCCAGCAACTCGTCGTTCTCCGTCACCACCACGTCCGCCCGCCGACGCCGCACCCAGGCCGCGAGGTC
The DNA here is from genome assembly GCA_030605125.1 of Verrucomicrobiota bacterium. Taxonomy (GTDB): domain Bacteria; phylum Verrucomicrobiota; class Verrucomicrobiia; order Opitutales; family Opitutaceae; genus IMCC26134_A. The sequence goes on from JAUWBD010000003.1 coordinate 25,858, forward strand.
GTCTTCGAAATACGGTTCCGAATTCACGTCCTTCGCGCACTCCGCCCCGCGCCACGCCAAAAAAGCCGCGAGGTAGGCGCGGTGCGCCTGCCCGCGCTGCGTGAGCAAGACCGGCCGCCGGCACCCCATCGCATCCAGCCGGTCCAGCACGCGCCCGAGCGCGTTGTAGTGGTGATGCTGCGCCCGGTTGAGCTCGGGCGAGCGCAGCGCCGTGCCCACCGTCACCGCCGCCAATTCTTCCCAAGGCAAATCCGGCGCGGGCGTCTGCTCGTTGGCGGGCGGCGTGATCACCACCGCGCGGATGCCGCGCGCGCGCAACTGCCGCCGCAGCGTCGCGTCCGCCCTGCGCCCGGCCGGAATGGTGAACTCGTCGATCCCGCACCCATGCCGCGCCGCGCCCTCCTGCAAGCCCCGCCGCAGCTCGCGGTGAAAGGCGGTCGGCAGCGCCTCCAGCTCCGCCCACGGCCGCCACCACAGCACCGCGATGGTCTCGCGAAACACCGGCCGCCGACGCCGCACGAAGCTGCGCATCACCTCCGAGACCAGCGGGTCGCTCGTCCAGCCCAGCGACGCCGCCGTCTCCTTCACCCGCGCCCGCAGCTCCGGCCGGATGCGCTCATCGTCGCGCAGCGCGAGCGAGACCGTCATGCGCGACACCCCGAGCCGCTCCGCCACCATCCGCAGGGATACGGGGCCAGTCTTTGCCATGCCCTTTTCCAATCCGGCCCACGCGCTGCGGCAACCTGCATTTTACTGTAGAACGGGCGCTGTGCTTAAGTTGCGACAAGCGCCCCTGCACAAGGTGTCTCCACCATGAGCACACCCCGTCTCCCCCTACCCGCCACGCTCGCCCTCGCCGCCGCGTGCGCCGCGCTTCCCGCCGGTCTCTCCGCCCAGACCGTTCTCACCCTTCATCCCTCGGCCGATACCTGGGTTCGCTCCGGCTTCCCCACCACCAACTTCGGCACCGCCACCGAGCTGCTCGTGGGCACCATCAATCCGACCAGCGGCGGCAACCCGGGCGCGGACGTGAGCGGCGCCGACGTTGGCCGCCTGCTCGTGAGCTTCAATCTCGCCGACCCTGCCGTCGTCGCCGCCCTCTCCGGCCAGACCATCACGAGCGTCACGCTCACCTTCACCGTAAACTCCACCGACACCAGCTCGGTCTCGACCGTCGTCAGCTACAGCCTGTTTCAGTCCGGCACCTACAACGCCGGCTCCGTCACCTGGGATAGCGGCCGCCCCGCGCCCATCGGCTCCGCCGTCTCCACCCTGAGCGTCAACCCGCGCGACCTCGCCGCCAACGACACGGTGCTCTTCGGCAGCAGCGCCAGCTTCACAAGCCTCGTCTCCAGCAGCCTCGGCGACACGCTCAACCTCCTCCTCAAGCAGACCACGGAGGGCACCCCCGCCTCGCGCGAACTCCTGCGCCTGCGCTCGGTGGACTATACCGGCACGGCCAGCGACCCGGTGCTCACCATCACGGCGATCCCCGAGCCCTCCGCCTTCGCCGCCCTCGCCGGTCTCGGCATGCTCGGCTTCGCCGCCACCCGCCGCCGGCGCCGCTAAACCGCCCGCGATGTAGCGTTGCCCGTCCCCGGCCAAGCCGTTCCTCTCCTCCACCGCCGCCCGGCCCCACGCCGGGCGGCGTTTTCGTTTCTCGCGCCCCACCAACGCAGCGGCCTTCGCCTTGCCCGCCGTGTCTCGCTCCGCTCCCGCCGCCGCCCAAGTCGCCTAGCCGGCCGGCGCCTCGCTCCGCCGACTGCGCATTTGGCCGGCTCTCGCGACGGCTTGCCGAAGCCCCGACGCGCGCTCAGCCTCCGCCGCCAACGCATGCCCGCTTCGCCCGCCCAGCCGCCGCCCGACGCCTCCCTCGCCAACGAGCCAGCTACCGTTTTCTCCTTCGCGCTCCCTATAGGCGATCACACCAACGAGCTGTTCGAAACTCGCGCTCACTTGGTAAACCCGCAGGGTTTCCGGCCATGATTCAGGTGCTTCCTCCTCGCTCCGCCGGCGTCGTCTACACCAAGCCTTGGATGGTCGCACTCGTCCTTGATCTAGCCGGCTACACCCCGGATCGCCCCTTGGCTAGTATGGTTGCGGTTGAACCTTCCGCAGGAGACGGGGCCTTTTTGCAGGAGATGACCCGCCGGCTAGTTTGGTCGGCCAAGCGGCACGGGACGCCATTGAGTCAAGCCCGGGACGCCATACGAGCGTTCGAAATAGCCCCCCCCGCCGCCGCCGCCGCCGTCGCAGCCACCGAGGCCACGCTTCTAGATCTGGGCGTTGATGCTCATCTGGCCGCCTCACTAGCAGCCTCTTGGATTAAAACAGGCGACTTCCTCGAGGCTTCGCTTGGGTTTCCGTTCGCCGATTTCGTGGTCGGAAACCCTCCCTACATTCGTCTTGAGGAGATACCACCGGAGAAAGCGGCTTTCTACCGCTCATTTAGCGCCATGCGTGGCCGCGCTGATCTCTACGTCGCATTTTATCAGGCGGCACTCCTTCAGCTAAAGCCGGGTGGAGTCTGCGGATTCATCTGCGCGGACCGGTGGATGCTTAATGATTACGGTAGTGCCCTCCGGAAATTCATAACCACTCAAGGCTACGCGGTCCGCATCTTGATCGAGGCTCACACCGTGGACGCCTTCGCGACCGAAGTCTCCGCCTACCCGGCGGTGACCATCCTAGCCCATGCGCCGCAGGAAAGTGTAGTGGTTGCCAAAGCACTGCCCGGCATCGAGACCGTTCCGACCACTGAAGTTCTCAAGCATCTTTCCGGAGCCGAATCTGCTCCTTGGCTCCGGGCCGCTCGTTTCCCCGATTGGTTCAAAGGCGAGGAGCCATGGCCTTGTTCCTCCCCGGAGACGCTGAAGCTACTCAAGCATTTGGAGGCGACTTGCCTTCCCCTGGAGACGGAGGCGACCGGAACCAAGATAGGCATAGGCGTCGCCAGTGGCGCCGACCGCATCTTCATCACCGCGCCGCACACGACTCCTGACATCGAACCCGAGCGTCTGCTACCGCTGGCCATGGCCTCCGATCTCCGTGATGGTCGAGTTGCCTGGTCTGGCCGCCACCTCGTGAATCCGTGGAACGAGCAAGGGCTGGTAAACCCCGATGACTTTCCGCGTTTCTCGGCTCACCTGCGGCCGCATCACCTGCTGCTTCGATCCCGTCACACGGCGAAAGAACGACCGCAGCACTGGCATAAAACCATTGATCGTGTGAACCTGTCCCTCCTGCGTCGGGAAAAGCTCTACATCGCGGATATTAAGGAGCGCTTGCTGCCCGCTTTCGACGAAGGTCGCACGTATCCTCACCATAACCTCTATTGGATTACTTCCACAACGTGGGATCTTCGCGTGCTGGGCGCCTTGCTCATGTCAGCTGTAGGCGAGTTTTTCATTCGCTGCTATGCCGTGCGCATGCGCGGTGGCAGCCTCCGCTTCCAAGCCCAATACCTTCGCCGCATTCGCGTGCCACCGCCTAGCTGGATAACACCTGAACTCGCCGTCACGCTTCGCCGCGCATTCGAGACCCAAGACCGCGCTTTGGCGAACGAGGCCGCCTTGCAGGCCTATCGACTGGATAGTCTTCCTCCGCTTCCACAATGAATTCGCCCTCTCCCGAGACGCAGCTCTTTCACAAAGCCGTGAAGCATTGGTGGGCTTCGAAAAAATCTGCCAAACCTCGAAAGCGCGCCCAGGGGGGCACCCGGGACGCCAACCTCCACGGGAAGACCATGGACGGCTTTGCGCTCGTGCTTCGCGACTACCTTGTCGAACTCGGTGTGAGGCCGGAACACATCTTCGCGGGCGGGCACCTGACAAAAACGCCGTCTATTCTCCCGTCTTACTTCCGCCCCTCGAAGAACTGGGACTTGGTGGTGATCGCGAACAGTCGCTTCCACTCCGCTCCAGGCGATTCCGGTGTTCCAGTTCTCTACGCCGCCATCGAGTTCAAGTCGCAGGACAAAAGCATCGGGAACAACCAAAACAACCGCTTGGAAGAAAGCATCGGCAACGCACATGATTTCTGGACCACCTACGCTTGCTCCGGCTTTGAGCGTCTGCAGCCCCGCCCCTGGCTCGGGTATCTTTTCGTTGGCAACTACGAGCCCTCTACCGACAGCAAGCCGGTCCAGATTTCGCAGCCGCACTTTCGTGCGCACGAGGCCTTTCGCCGCGAAGGCAGCGAACTGCAGGAGAGGTTTTCCGGTCCTTCTTACGCCGAGCGCTATCAGCTTTTTCTCAAGCAAAGTGTCGGCGCGCGGCTTTACGACGCGGGAGCTTTTATCGTGACGGACGAATCGCTTGCGAAGAAAACGCCGAATCACCGGATTCCGCTTCCCGAGTTCGGGCCTGAGAATTTTCTGCGCAGCCTAAAAGCCCAAATTCTGGCTCACTACCCGCTAAAACTAAGGTAAGCCCCGGCATGACAGGGAGCTTTAACGCTCTCGGAAAGATGCTCGCTTGGGGAGCGCCGAGCTAGATCGGCCTACGTCGCCCCGCTCACGCCGCAGGAAAAACTCGTTTACGACCGTGCTCTCGTATCCACACTGCGACTACTGCACGATCACCTCGGCGCCGCCCGCATGAACGGTCTCTCGCCCTTCCGCCTTCGCTTCGGCCCGCTCGAATGGGGTTGGCTCGAGACCGAGATCGTCGTGGGCGACTTCCGCTGGTCAGGCAGCCTCTCCACGAGTTTCGGCAGCCCGGTCAACCAATGGGTCCACGCCTGCCATGTGCTCATCGACGACGCCCTCCACCTTGAGCGAAGCGGCGTGGACGCGCTCGATATGCCCTCCCGCGCCGAAGTCCGCCACCACCACGAGCCCGCCGGCCACGTCTTCACGCTCACCGAACTCCGCCCCTTCCGGCCGCTGCCCGAGGCCCGCGTGCGCATCGAGGCCGCCCTCCTAGAAGACATCCTCACGCGCGACGGCGCCACCGCCGCGCCCATAAAAACCTGGCCGGCCGCCGACTTTGCTCTCCTCGACGTCGCCCGCGAGGTCTGTCGCGCCGCGCGCTCGGTGCTTCGCCGTCACGGCTTCGCCTGCTACCACCGCCACGCGATGGGGGGGCAGGAGTTTCCCGCCGGCGAGCTGCTGCGACTCCAAACCTGCCTCTACCCGCCCGAGGCGCTGGCTACTCTGCCCGATGAGTTTTCGCTACTCCGCGCTGACGGCTTTCCGCCGCAAGATCTGCCCGAGCCTTGATCGCGGCTGGATGCAGCTCCCGCCCCTCCCCTCGCTCGTTTCGCAACGGCTTCCGCCGTCGCTGCCGTGTCACGCCGCCGTCCGCCCTTCCTCATCCCCTTCTCTTCCCCCTCCCGCTCTCCATGTCCGCCCTCGCCTCCCAAATCGCCCTGCTCCGCAAAACCATCACGCGCGACTACACCGCCATGCTCCGCGAGCCCGGCGGCGTCCTAAAGCATCCCTTCATCGTGCCCGGCAGCGCGCAGTATCTCGACCAGCTCTGGGACTGGGACTCCTGGCTCACCAACGTCGCCCTGCGCCAGATCGTGCTCGAGCACCCCGACTCCGCCGCCGCCGGCCAGCACCTCGCCGCCTACGAGCGCGGCTGCATCCTCAACTTTCTCTCCACCACCGGCTGGCACGGCTGGATGCCCATCATGCTCCCGCGCGAAGGCGCCCCGCGCCCCGCCGATCCCTACTCGACCAACATGCACAAGCCCGTGATCGCCCAGCACGCGGCCTTCCTCGTGCAGCAGTCGGGCGGCGACGCCGAGTGGCTCCGCGAACACTTCTTCGGCATCCAGGCCTTTCTTAACAACTACCGCACCCACCACCGCCACCAGGCCACCGGCCTCTACTTCTGGCAGGACGACGCCTGCATCGGCGGCGACAACGACCCCTGCACCTACGGCCGCCCGCCGCGCAGCTCCGGCGCGATTTTCCTGAACTCGCTCACGTATCGCGAGCTCCTCGGCGCCGAATACATCGCCAAGCAGCTCGGCCAGGTGGAGGTCGCCGCCGCCCTCGGCAAGGACGCCGCCCAGCTCCTTGCCGCCATCCGCGAGCACTGCTGGGACGAGTGGACGGGCAACTATTACTCCGTGGACCTCAACGTCCGCCATCACTCCAAGGCCCCTCGCGACGACGGTCTCCCACTCCACGCCGGCCTCGCGCAAGACTGGCACTGCCTCATCCAGCGCGTCGGCGTTTGGTCCTGCTTCCTCCCGCTCTGGGCCGGCATCGCCACGCCCGAGCAGGCGCAGCGCATGGTCCGCGAGCACTTGCTCGACCCGCGCACCTTCAACGCCCCCGCCGGCATCCGCTCCCTCTCCAAGATGGAGAAGCAGTATTCCATCCGCGCCTCGGGCAACCCGTCCTCCTGGCTCGGCCCGATCTGGGGCGTGGTCAACTACATGATCTTCCGCGGCCTCGTCCGCTACGGCCTCGAGGCCGAGGCGCGCGAGCTTTGCGACAAGACCATCGCCCTCTACGCCCGCGACGTGGAGCGCTTCGGCGATTTCCACGAATACTACGAGCCCGAGACCGGCGAGCCGCTCCTCAACCGCGGCTTCCAGAACTGGAACTACCTCGTCCTCAACATGGCCGCCTGGCGCGAAGGCCGTCCCTTCGTGACGGAGTTCTAGTAGGGTCGTCGCTTGCGACGACCGCGCCCGCGTTTCGCCCCACTCGCCGAGCTGGCATTCGCAAGCGAACGCCCTACACCCCATTCGTCATTACGCGCGCCCCGTGCCGTCCATGCCCACCATCCGCAACCCCATCCTCCCCGGCTTCAACCCCGACCCGTCCATCCTGCGCGTCGGCGACGACTACTACATCGCCACCTCGACCTTCGAGTGGTTCCCGGGCGTGCAGATCCACCACTCGCGCGACCTCGTGCACTGGCGCGTCGCCTCGCGACCGCTCGACCGCGTGAGCCTGCTCGATCTCCGCGGCTGCGCCGACTCCGGCGGCGTGTGGGCGCCCTGCCTCACCTACGCCGACGGGCTCTTCTGGCTGGTTTATACCGACGTGGAGAGCTGGAAATGGCCCGTCTTCGAGACCAACAACTACGTGACCACCGCGCCCTCGATCGACGGCCCCTGGTCCGAGCCCGTGTTTCTCAACCGCAGCGGCTTCGACCCCTCCCTCTTCCACGACGACGTCGGCCGCAAGTGGGTGGTCAACATGCTCCAGGGCTTCGGTCACGGCCGCGGTCCGTTCCACGGCATCGTGCTGCAGGAATACGATCCCGTCTCGCGCAAACTCGTCGGCGAGCGCAAACACATCTTCCGCGGCAGCTCGCTCGGCGTCACCGAGGGTCCGCATCTGTATAAGCGCAATGGATACTACTACCTGATGGTCGCCGAGGGCGGCACCGGCCACGCCCACGCCGTCACCCTCGCCCGCTCCCGCAACATCGACGGCCCCTACGAGATCGATCCGCAGTATCCGATCATGACGTCCCACCACGACGTCGATCACCCGCTGCAAAAGGCCGGCCACGGCTCGCTCATCGAGGCGGCCGACGGTTCCTGGTGGCTCGCCCACCTCTGCTCCCGCTTTATCCGCCCTTCCTACCAATGCCCGCTCGGCCGCGAGACCGCGCTCCAGCGCGTGGTCTGGACGGACGACGGCTGGCTGCGCCTCGCCCACGGCGGCCGGCTGCCCGCGGTCGAGGTGCCCGCGCCCGCGCTCCCGCCGCTTCCCTGGCCCGCGGAGTCCACCGACGACGACTTCAAGGGCCCGGCCCTGCACCCCGCTTGGCAATCGCTGCGCATCCCCGCCACGCCCGACTGGTGTTCGCTCACCGAGCGCCCCGGCCACCTGCGCCTGCGCGGCCAGGAGTCGTGGGCCTCGCTGCACCGCCAGAGCGTGCTCGGGCGCCGCCTCCAAGCCTTTGACGCCACGGCCGAGGTGACGCTCGATTTCGCGCCGAAGAACTTCCAGCACTTCGCGGGCATCTCCGCGTGGTATAACACCGAGAACCTGATCTACCTCGCGGTAACCTTCGAGCCCGAGCACGGCCGCTGCCTGAAAATCATCCGGATGCGGTCGAAGACCTTCTACGACATCCTGCTCAAGCCCGTGCCGATCTCCGCGAGCGGTCCGGTGAGCCTGCGCGTGGTCTTCGAGAAAGGCAGCATCCTCTTCTCCGCCGCGTGGGACGGCCAGGACTGGCGCCGCATCGGCCAGGATTTCCCGCAGTGGGAATTGGCCGACGACTTCGGCGGCTTGTTCTTCACCGGCACCTTCATCGCCCTCTGCGCCCACGACCTCGACGGCCAGTCGCCCCCGGCGGATTTCTCGGCCTTCCGCTACCGGGCGTAAGGAGAGGGCACGCCCCCGTGCCCTCAGCGTCGCCTCTCCGCACCGCACCACTCCACCGCAACGGGCGCGAGGGCGCGCCCGCTCCGTTCGATCACGCCACGCTTACCCGCGGCCGCGGGAAGCCTCGCTCATCTTGTGACCCTCGCACCGCCGCCCTGGAGAGGGCACGCCCCGTGCCCTCAGCGTCGCCTCTCCGCACCGCGCCACTCCGCCGCAACGGGCGTGAGGGCACGCCCGCTCCGTTCGATCACGGCGCGCTCACCCGCAGACGCAGGAAACGCCGCGGCTCGGCGCCCGCCGCCATCATATCGGACACCGTGACCTGTTGCCCGACCGCGCCCGGATTGGTCGCGATCGCGGTCCAGTTCACCAAGTCCGAGCTCGCCTCGACAAAATAAGTCACGTCGGCCGCGTCGCGCTCGCGACGGAAACTCAGCGCCACCCGGCCGTCCTGCCCCGTCGCCACCACCGGCAGGCGCGCGGTCGCGTCGGCCACGTGCGGATTCCCGCCCAGCGCAAACTCGAGCAGGTTCGACATGCCGTCCTCATCCGGGTCGGCGAGGTCGAGCGACTCCTCCGTGGGCAGCGGATGGCCAAACTCGGCGCGACGCCACGCCTCCATCGCGGTGTCCGCCCGCACCGTGAGCGTGACCGGGATGTTCACCGCGGGCAGAGCGCCCGAGAGCGGCTGCACCGTGAGCGTGCTCGTATAGGTGCCCGGCGCGCGATCGATGGAGGAAAAGGTGAGCACGTGGTCCTGCGTCGCCCCGGCCGCGAGATCGATGTTGGCCGAGAGCGGAAGCGCCCACTGGGACAGCGGACGCAGCCGCAGCGCCCGCCCCGCCGCGATCGCGGACGTGTTGTGGGAAAACTGGTGGAAGCGGGAGCGATCGGAGTTTTGCGCGCCGATCGTGTAGGTGAGGTTGGTGAACACGGCGCTGCTGGCGTAGGTGACGAGGATGTCGCCCGACGAGGAGAGCTTCACCTGCAGGTCCACCTGCGCCGGGGTGTTGTTGCCGTTCTGCCGCACCGCCGTGTATTGCATCACGAAAGTGTCGGGCGTCGGTCGCCGGAAGTAGGCGCGCGAGGCGGGCGTGCGGTTGTTGTAGAGGCGAAGGTCATCCCAGAGGAAAAAGATGCTCGCGCCAAAGGTGGGCGCGGGCAGCGCCACGTTGGCGGAGGTGGCGGTGCCGGGGCGCGAGCCGAAGTGGAGCGTGCCGTTGCTCGACACCCACACGCCGGTGTAGGTCTCGCCAAAGAGCGGAAAGGTGAAGCCGAGGGGGATCGCGCCCTGCGCGCCGCTCTGGCCGTTCACGTATTGGGTGGTGGTGTCGTTCTGGTTGTTGAGCTCGGTGATGCCCACGGTGCCGGTCTGGCCGACGAGGTCGCTCCAGACGTAGGCGGGCTTGTCGGCGTCGGTGGAGTTGGAGGTCGAGGCGGTGTAGCCGATCGTGCCCGGCAGGGTGGCGCGAAAGGTCTGGGACAGCGCGGTCGTGTTGGTGATGGTGAGCGGGTAGCCGAGGCTCACGCCCACGGGCAGGCTCACGTGGATCGGCGTGGAGTCCACGGCGGCGACGAAATCAGGCGGAGCGAGTTTCCACAGGCCGTAGCAGTTGGTCGCGAACCAGGCGTGGCGCGTGGTGGGGTGAACGCGCACCCAGGTCGCCTCGCTCGGGCCCTGGCGGCGGCCGTCGGTGGGCGCGGCGCGCAGAGTGAGGTTTTCCCAACTCGCGCCGCCATCGAGCGAACGGATCACCGAGTTGTCCGCGCGGTAGGTGTCGCGCGAAGAGCCGAGGTAGAGGATGTTCGGGTCGGTCGGGTCCACCGCGACGGTGTTGATGCGGGCGCGGCCGCTGAAGAGCCCCGTATCATTCGGCGGATACGGCGAGGCGAGCACGGGCGTGGTGCCGAGGCCGTTCACGTCGAGCGTGGTGAACATCAGGTCGCGCGTCTGGTTGGTGTTGAGGTTCTCGACCGTGATCCAGGCGCGGCGGCGCACGTGGTCGTAGGCGCAGTCGAGGATGCGGCCGGAAGCCGTCGCGACCACGGCCCAGGTGGCGCCCTTGTCGGCGGAGCGCACGAGCTGCGAGCCGCCGGTGATGCGCGCGGTGCCAAAGAGCGCGCCGGTGAGGGGATCGTGCGTGAGCACGCCGTGGCACTTCACGAGGTGCTCGGCGGCGGTCATGTCGGCCCAGGTGGCGCCGCCGTCGGTCGAGCGCCAGTTGGAGGCGAAGAGGGTTTTCGAGTCGCCGGGCGCGCTCGTGCAGATGTCGAGGCCCGTGAAGGTGAGGCCGGTGCTGACCCAGGAGCCGTTGCGAAAAACGCGGAGCGTGCGCGTGCCGCCCCAGCTGGTGGCATTGCCGCCGAAGCGGATGCCGGCCGTGGACGCGTGCGCGCCGTAGATGTAGCCGCCCCAGCCGTTGCCCGACATGTTGAGGTAGGTCCAGGTGAGGCCGCCGTTGGTGCTGAGCGAGGCGTCGTAGTCCTGGGTGCCGATCATCACCACGTCGGGATTGGTCGGCGAAAAGGTGAAGGCGCTGCCGAGCATGATGCCGTTGTAGCCGTTGGCGCTCCACGCGAAGGTGGCGCCGCCATCGACACTGCGCGTCACCCAGTCGCCGCCCTCGGCCCAGGCCTGGCTGGCCACCCAGACGAAGGGAGTGGGGCGGCCGTTGTAGGGCAGGAAGGCGTTTTGGTGGTTGAAGACGATCTGCGTCCAGGTGGCGCCGCCGTTGCGGGTCGAGAAGGCGCGGTTGTCGTAGTATTGGCCGCGCCAGCGGTTCACGAGGATCTGCTGCGGGTTCTCGGGGTTGACCGCGATGTGGGTGAGGTTGTCACCGGTCTGGAAGGAAAAGCCCGAGGAGGTCGGGATGGGCGCGAAGGTCACGCCATCATCGGTCGAAACCTGGATCGTCTGGCCCTCGGTGATATAGACGGTGCCGGGCGCGACGAACTCGCCGGACGGCGGGGCGGAGAGGCCGCGCACGTGGTTGGCGCGGCGTTGCACGAAGGTGACACCGAAGTCGTCGCTGGTGTAGAAGCCGGTCGAGTTGGCGAAGTAGAGGCGGCCGTTGGCGCGGTTCACGCCGAGGTGGCCGCGGGTGAAGGCGGCGTTGACCACGGCCCACGTTTGCCCGCCGTCGTCGCTGCGATGGAGGCCGGTGCTGCCGCCGGAGAAGTAGGCGCGGCGGCTGCGGCCGTCGGTCAGCTTCGTCGTCGGGTCGAAGACGAGGTTGCCGATCTCCTCGGTCTCGCGCGATTGGGCGAGCACGCGCGTCCAGGTGAGGCCGCGGTCGCGACTCAGATACACGCCCGTGGTGTTGTTGTGGAAATCGTTCTTCGAGCCGCCGAGGACGAGGATGTTCTCCGGCGCGGCGGGATCGAAGGCGATCGCGTAGCCGCCGCGCGCGCGAAAGCCGATGTTGGCCGGCTCCCAGTTGATGCCGTCGAAGCTGCGGAAGAGCCCGCCGACATCGGTGCCGAAGAGGTAGAGGCTGCCGTCCTCGGCCGCGCCGATGGACATGACTTGTTGCCCGCCCTCGCCGCCGGAGAAACCGCGGTCGCGGATGCCCTGGCTGACGAGCGGCAGGGGCTCCCAGCGCACGGATGCGTGGGCGCCGGCGGCAAGCGTGAGGCAAAAGCAGAGCAGAACGGCGATGGGGCGAAGGCCGAGCGGGGGCATGACAGCGAGGGAGCCTGCCCGCCCGCGGGCCGCGAGCCCCAGCTTACGCGAGTCGTTGCGCCTCCAACCGGCGACACCCCTTCGCGCTACGGCGAGCCTTGCGCGCGGAAGAAGGTCGCGATGCGCGCCCCGCCATCTGCCGGAAACCGGTGACCGCCGTCGTAGAGCAGGAGCACCGTCTCCGCGCCTCCGGCCGAAAGCGGCGGATACGCCGTCTCACCCGGCGCGGACGGGACTCGCGGCCCGCCCCCGTTCACCTGAAGCACGCGGTCCATCATCCGCTCCTGCCACGAAAACTTCACCAGCGCGTCGGCCATGCCCGCGATGTGCAGCACCGGGAGCGGGCTCAAGCGGGCCTCCCGCGCGGCGAGCACCGCACCGGACGGGGCGATCGCCCGCAACGCGGCTTGGCGCTCGGCCCAGAGCAGATAGACGAAAGCGCCGCCATTCGAGTGGCCGGTGGCGAACACCTGCCCTGCCGCGCCTCCCGGCTCGCGGGCGAAGTGCTCGCGCAACACGTCGAAAAACCGCAGGTCGCGATCCTCCTGCGCGCCCGGGCGCACCTGCCAGCCGGCGCGCTTGCCTTCGGCATCCGACAAGGTGCCCGGCGTCGGCAAGCCCTGCGGATACACTACCCGGGCCTGTGGCCAATGCTCGTGCAGCCGAAAGCTTCGCGCAGCTTGGCGCGAACTGCCCCCGTGGCCGTGAAAAACCAACACCAACGGCGCGTCCGCCCCGTCCGTCCCCCGCGGCTCGGCCACGAGCGCCGTCCGCTCCACCCCGTCCACCTGCCACGACATCTCCCGCAGGTCCGCCGCGCGCAGGCCGATCACCGCGAACACGAGCCAGACGCACACGCAGCCCATGCGGGCCTTTCCCGCCGCGCCACGTATTGGCCGGAGCAACACGCAAAAACCGGAGCCGGAGCCGAGCATACCTCGCTCAAGACGCCGCGCTCTCGCGCCGGGTTTCCCGACCGCCCTCACAACGCCAGGGAGACCAGCCCCGCCGCGACGCCATAGAGCAACACGGGGAGCCAGGCGTGGCGCAGGATCTCGCTCTCCTTGCCCTGCAGGCCCACGACCGAGCAGACCGCGACGATGTTGTGGATGCAGATCATGTTGCCCATCGCGCCGCCCACCGACTGCAGGGCGAGGATCGTCGTGCGCGAGAGCCCCAGCTCCTCGGCGGTGGCGAACTGGATCCCGCCGAAGGTGAGGTTGGAGACCGTGTTGGAGCCGGAGAAAAAGGAACCCAGCGCGCCCAGATACACCGCCGCGCCCTGCCACACACCGCCGACCGCGCCCGCCAGGCCATGGCCCAGGGTGTTCGCGGCCGACCCGGCGCCGCCCGCGGTGAGCAGCTTCACCAGGACCAGCGCGCCGACGAAGGCTCCGATCGGCCGCACCACGCGGCCCAGCGACTCGCGCCAGGCTTCCCGGACCGCGCGGCCGGGGCTGCGGTAAAGCACAAAAGCCAGGCTGGAAATCAGCACGAACGGCAGCACCGAGGGCACGTAGAGGATCGCGTGCGCCCAGTCCTGCCCGGTGCCAAAAATGCTCCGCCAGCCGACCACCAGGGAGGCGCTCAGATAGAGCTCGCCCCAGCCGCCCAGCGACAGGTCGAGCGCCGGCGTTTTCGCGGTCAACAGGGTTCGCAGCCCGAGGGGTTCGAGCCGCGTGAGCAACAAGACGAGGACCGTGCCCCAGATCGGGAACGTGGCTTTGACCAGGCGGCCCGGACCGCCGCCCATCCCGGGCTCCGCCGACGTCCGCCGCGCCGCTCCCCCCTTCAATCCAATGCCGCGCCGCGCCGCGAAGACCGAGACGACGAGCGCGCACAGGCCGCCGACGATGGAGGGAAACTCCACGCTGAAGCGCACCGTCAGCAGATAGGGCGCCATCGTCGCGCCCACGACCAAGGCGATGAACCCGAGATTCTCCCGGATCTCGCGCCACGGCACCACCACGCGAAGCGCCAGCAACGGGATGAACAAGGCCGCGCCCGCGTGCATCCACGCGCTCTTCAAACCGATCTCGCGCAACTCCGCCTCCGTGAGCCCCAGGCCGCCCAGGCCGAACCAGGTCGGCATGCCCACCGCGCCGAAGGAGACCGGCACGGTGTTCATCATGAGGCAAAGCACCACCACCGGCAGCGGCGCGAAGCCCAGCCCCACGAGCAGGGGCGCGGCGAGCGCGGCGGGCGTGCCGAAACCGCTCACCCCCTCGACCAGAAACGAGAAGGCCCACCCCACGATCATCAGTTGCGCGACGCGGTTGGAGGTGACGCCGTTGAGCCGCTCCCGCACCGTGGCCATCGCGCCGGTGTGCTCCATGGTCTTGAAGAGCAGCACCGCCCCCAGCACGATCGCGACCGGCGTCAGCGCGGTGAGCAGCCCATCGACGACCGCGGCGTGCACCAGCAGCGGCGGCAGCCGGAAATACACGAGCAGGATCGCGTAGAGCAGCAGGGCCGCCAGCGGCAGCGCGCGGCTCGACGGCAGGCCGTCGCGCCTGGTCATCCAATGCACGAGCAGCCCGATCGGCAGACCCGCGAGGATAAAACCCACGAAGTCCATGCGCGTTTCCCCCGTCCGGCGCGGCCGCCCGGCCTCAGACCACCACGCGCTCCTCGACCAAGGCGCCCTCGGCGACGAAGCGCCGGATGCTGTCGAGCGTCACCGAGGCGATGGCGTGCAGGGCCTCGTCGGTGAGAAAGGCCTGGTGCGAGGTGATCAACACGTTCGGGAACGTGAGCAGGCGCGAGAGCACGTCGTCCTTGAGGCCGGCGCCCGAGTGGTCCTCGAAAAACACGCCCTCCTCCTCCTCGTAAACATCCAGCGCCACGCCGCCCAGCCGGCCGGCCTTGAGCGCCTTGATGATCGCGCCGCTGTCCACCAGCTTGCCGCGGCTCGTGTTGACGAGGTAGGCGCCGGGCTTCATCCGCGCGAGCGAGCCGGCGTTGAGCAGATGGTGCGTCTTCGGGGTCAGCGGCAGGTGCAGGCTCACCACGTCGCTGCGTTCCAGCAGCGTATCCATCTCGCAATACTCGATCGCATGGCGCGCCGCCCAATCCTCGTCGCGGAAGGGATCGTAGGCGATCACCCGGCAGCCGAAGCCGCGGAAAATCTCCGCCGTGATGCGGCCGATCTTGCCGGTGCCGACGATGCCGACCGTCTTGCCGTGCAGATCGAAGCCGACGAGCCCGCCGAGCGAGAAGTTCATTTCGCGGACGCGGTTGTAGGCGCGATGGATCTTCCGGTTCAGCGCCAGCAGGAGCGCGACCGTGTGCTCGGCCACCGCGTGGGGCGAATAGGCCGGCACGCGGACCACGCGAATGCCCAGCTCCCGGGCCACCGCGGCGTCCACGTTGTTGAAGCCGGCGCAGCGCAGCGCCACCAGGCGCACCCCGGCCTGCGCGAGCCCCCGCAGACAGGCGGCGTCCACCTTGTCGTTCACGAACACGCACACCGCGTCGCAGCCCTCGGCGGACCGGGCGTTGGAGGTGTTGAGCCGAAACTCGTGGAACCGGATCTCGAGACCCGCGGCCTTGTTCTCCCGAAGGAAGTATTCCCGATCATAAGGCTTCGTGTCGTAAAAAGCGATCTTGGCGACGGAACTCATGGTAAGGGAGGGGCTAAGGTTTTCCTGACGAAAGACCAACTCGAACCCCCTTCGCCAACCCGAGGCGGCGTCCACCGTCAACCCGATCAGGAAGCGTTTCCCGCCGGGGCTTGGAACTATAAGGCGCCATCATGCGGCCTCCCCCTCGCCGCAGCGCGGCGCGCCGCCGGAGTCGCCCCGTGATGCCGCCCGGCCTCCGCGCGGTCGCACGCCAAAAACAAACAGACCGCGGCCCTTTCGGGACCGCGGTCGCGGGCGGCGGGCGGGCGCCGGCCCCGCCGGAGAAGAAAGCGCGCCCTGGCCCTACTTGGCCGGCACGACGGAGATCGCCTGCACCGTCACGCCCACGGTCTGCCCGGGGGTAAAGGTGCCCTGGAGCTGCACGTTTTTCACCTCGCCGCCTTTCGCCCGCGCCGCCTCGCCGATGGGAAAGCGCAGCGTCGTGAACTTGTCGTAAGAGAGCTTGCTCAGGTCGATCGACCACTCCTGCACGTTCGGGATCTTCAGCAACACCGATCCGGCGCTATTTCCCGGAGCCAGACGGATTGTGATCTCGATCGCCGCGATCGAGCTCACGTCGTATCCGTTGTTCAGATACAGTCCGGCGCCGCCGTCGGCCGGCCCCAGGATGGTGGTGCCGTCCTTGTCGATGCGCTGGGTCGCGCCGATGTTTTGCCACTTTTCGTAGCCGTAGGTGAAGCCGGAGCCCTTGAAGTTGCCAAGGGACTCGGCGCTGAGCGACGCCACGCCGGCGGCGAGGGCGAGAAGGAGAACGGGGAGGAGGCGCATTGGTCGGAGTAGGTTTCGGAAGCAGCCAACACCTCGCCGTCCTGGGCGGCAAGGCGCCCCGCGGCGCAGCTCGTTGCGCTGGCGCCCCGCCCGCCGCGCCTTCGTCGCGATCGCGCCCGCGTTTCCGCAAGGGCTTGCGGAATACTCCGGTGGCGCTTCCCACCCCGCGATCGCTTCGCTTCCTTCTCCATGATGCCCCCATCCCCCCGCCGCCTTGGCCGCCGCCTCGCAACCTCGCTCGCCCTCGCGCTCGCCGCCGCCTCCGCGGCCTCCGCGCAGTGGCGCCCCGTCACCTTCACCAACGCCGAGCTGCGCGCCAAGGGCACGCTCACCGGCGACGGTTGCCAATGGTTCCGCGCCGTGGCCATCGCGCCCACCGACGGCGACTTCATGCTCTGGTGCACCGACGTCGGCGGCCTTTTCCGCTCGCTCGACGGCGGTCGCAACTGGGAACCCACCAACGTCGGTTTCCACTCCCGCGGCTCGGCCGGCGTCGCCATCGATCCGCACAACGCCAACCGCGTGCTGATCGTCGCCGCCAACTCCGTCCCCACCACCAAGAACGGCCTCTACCTCTCGACCGACAAGGCCGCCTCCTGGCAACAGGTCCTGCCCGTCGAGATGTCCGGCACGCGCGACATGCGCCGCCAGATCGCCTTCGACCCCTCCACCTTCGACGCCGAGGCCGGCTTCACCCGCGTCGTCTATTGGTCGCGCCTCAACGTGGACACCGCGCACAACCCCGCCTGGGGCAAGACCGTCACCGACCCCGGCTTCTACAAGTCCACCGACGGCGGCCAGACCTGGGAACGCGTCCCCGGCGGCGAGCAGATGGCCGACGCGCAGATCGCGGTGCATCCGACGCGTGGATACGTTTACGCCATCAACGCCAAGGGTGTCTTCATCTCGCGCGACGGCGCGCTCACCTGGGAGTCGATTCTCGAAGGCGAACGCGCCCGCGGCATCGCCGTCTCCCCCGCCGCGCCCGACTCGCTATGGGTCAACTTTGCCGACCGCATCGTCCGCTCCGACGACAGTGGCGCCAGCTTCCAGACGATCGAAGGCGCCTCCGCCATCGTCGTGGAGAAGTCCTCGCTCCACGACATCAGCGTCTCCGCCTCCGATCCGAGGCGCATCAACATCTGGCGCAACTCGCCCAACTGGCACTGGCCGCGCTTCACGTCCGAGGACGGCGGCGCCACCTGGACCGAGGCCAAGATCGACAAGAGCCGCGTGATCGTGCCCACCAACTCGCGCCAGGGCCACACCGCCATCCACCCGACCAATCCCGACATCGTCCTCTCCGCCGGCGGCGACTACCCGATGATCTCGCGCGACGCCGGCCGCACCTACACCCTCGCCGGCAACGGCGTGAACAACATCTACATCGGCGGCGCCTTCAACTTCAGCACCGTCGATCCCGACGTCGTTTACCTCGGCTCGCAGGACTACGCCACGCTGCTCAGCACCGACGGCGGCCAAAACTGGATCTACACCGAGCCCGGCGCCAAAGGCTGGGGCGGCTACAACTACGCCACCTACGCCTCCACCGCCGACGTCCTCATCGCCGGCGAGGCCGTTCACTGGGGCGGCCCGCTCGACCGCGCGTTGTCCTTCGACCAGGGCAAGACCTGGGAAATCTCGAAGGAAAAGATCGAGCCGAAGTTCAGCTACGGCGATCCCCGCGACGCGAAGGTGCTCTTCGCCGGCAAACATCGCACCGCCGACGGCGGCCGCACCTGGGCTCCGATGGAGGGCGTCACTTCCGTGCGCACGCACGATTTCGCCGACGGCACGCTCTACGGCGTGCGCGAGGCGAAGGACCAGCCCTCGGTGATCGTGCGCTCCACTGACCACGGCGTCACCTGGACCGACCTTTTCGAGGTGAAAGGCGAGGTGGATGACCTCGCAGTGGACCACAGCCGCCAGCGCATCTACGTCGTCCGCTGGGGCAAGCTGTTCCAATGGGAGCAATCCTCCGCGCAGCTCCAGGAGATCACGAGCCTCGTGCCCGACCAAGACGGCGCGCCGCACGTGCGCTCCGTGGCGATCGACCCCGTGGACCCGACCATCGTCTATATGGCGGGCAATCGAAACACCTTCGCCTCCAACGCCAGCGCCCAGCGCTCGCGCGACGCCGGCGCGACTTGGGAAAACCTCAACCGCCAGACCCCGCTCGACGGCACCGGTCTCGACGGCGCCCGCGAGTCGCACTTCGTCCGCGTGCACGCCAAGACCCGCGAGCCCTGGTTCGCCACCAACTGCTACGGCGTCTGGATCCACGCCGCGCCGTAGCGCGCCCACGGGCGCCACCCGCCCCGCCTCCGCGTCGTTCTCGAGCCGCGGAGGAGACTGGCCGAAAAAAGCCGCGAGAAATCATCGAGCGCACGAAGCGTTGCAGGCGCCTGCAGGCGCGCCGGAGAGCCGCGCCGGCAGCAAGGACTTTTGCCGAGTTTGAAAACACGCCCTACCCGACCAGCTCCGCCATCAGGGCGTTGAGGCGCCGTCCGTAGGCGCTGAAGTTGTGGAACTTCAACTCCTCGCCCACGAGCCCCGTCGCGTCCGGATCGCCGTCGATGTGCGGCTCGATCGAGATCGTGTGCGCCTGCCCGCGCGCGAGCGCGTCCGCCAGGATGCGCCGGATCTCGCCCTGGCCCTCGCCGGGCCAGGTGTGCACGCGGTGCGGCTTGCCCTCGATCTCGCGCAGCACGCCGTCCTTCACGTGGATGTAGTCCACCGCCTCGCGCACCGCCGCGTAGAAATCCCACGCGTTTTGCTTTGGATACGGAGCAGGCCGGCTCCGGTCCTCGGCGCCCACGGTGTTGCCCGCGTCGAAAATCAGCCGCAAGCCCGGCACCTCCTCGAGCAACCGTAGCGTGTGCGCCGCGCTCAGGCCGCCGTAGTTGTTGCAGTTCTCATGGAGCGGCACGAGGCCCGCGTCGCGGAAGCGCGCCACGATCTCGCGCAGGCGCCGAAACCGCTCCGCCTCGAGCTGCTCCTCGCCCGGCCGGATCGCGAAGCTCATGATGCGCACATACCGCGCGCCGAGCGCCTGCATCCGCGGAATCGCCCGCTCCACCGCGGCCAGCGTCGGCTCGATGGGATCGTCGATCTTCGTCGCCCAGTTCGCGATCGTGGAGGCGAAAGCGTGGACGCTCACGCCGCTCCCGCGCACCCGTGCGACGAGTTGCTCGAACTCCGCCTCCGGGAGGTCGTGCACGTTGCGCGGTCTCTCGCCGGGAGCGACGGGACCGAGCGAGACCGCGCGAAACTCGAGGTGCGACCAGCCGAGCAAGCGCATCGCCCGCAACTGCGTTTCCAGCGGAGCGCCCGCTTCGTCGGCGATGCCGGTGAGGATGGGTTTCATGCGGATCAGGAATTGGCGCGACCCGGAAAGATCAAGCGAGCGAAGCCGTAAACGCGGTCACCATCGCCGCGCCTCCGCGCAAGGCTCTGCGCGTAAATGCCCCGCGCCCCGCAACGGATTGCGGGGCGCACTTTTTGTTCCAGTCCCCTTCGCCACCGATGCTGCTCCCATGCCCCTCCTGTCTCGTTACGTCCGCCGCCTGACCTTGCGCGTCCTCACGCCGGCCCTGCTCCTCGCCGGCCTCGCTTCCGCCCCCGCCCTGCGCGCCCAGCAAAACCACGTCATCACCCTCGACTTCGAGACCGCCGGGCAGTTCACGAACAATTTCCGCGTGCTCTCCGCCATCGGCGGCGGCACCGCCGCGCAGACGACCTCCGGCGGCAACGGCTTTTTCCGCCAGGACGTCACCAGCGGCGCGCAGGCCGCCACCTACCTCTTCGACACCACCCCGGGCGACACCACCCGCGAAACCGAGTCCGCCTTCGACGTGAGCGCCGGCCTCACCATCACCTTCGACGCGCGCACCAACAACAGCAACGGCTCCTTCGCCATCGTCTTCGCCGATCCCGCCAACCTGAACAAAAACGTCACGGCGATCTTCAACATCCTCTCCACCGCCAACGGCACCGACCAGCTCCGCTTCTTCAAGAACGGCACGCCCTCCACCTCCGCCATCGGCACCCAGGTCGGCTCCACCGTCGCGCCCAGCACCAACCCCGAGCCCAACAACACCTGGTATCCGGTCACCATCACCCTCTCCGTCACCGGCACCACCCCCACCCTCACGCTCACCGCCGCCGGCTCCACCACCACCGCCACCTCCGGCTTTGCCGCCGGCGACTTCGACTGGACCAAGACCCTCGTCATCCTCCGCCTCTTCGATCCCGTCCAGGGCTCCGGCAGCACCGTGGACGTGGACAACCTCGTCATCCGCTCCTGCTGGGCCCCGCGCCCCGCCGCCGAGGTCAACGTCGCCCCCGTCCTCCCCACGATCCCCACCCAGACCGCCGAGGCCGCGAAACCCTTCTCGATCAACTCCGCCGCCACCGACGCCAACACCCCGCCGCAGGCCCTCTCCTACGAGCTGCTCAACCCGCCCGCCGGCGCCACCATCTCCTCCGCCGGCCTCATCACCTGGACGCCCACCATCGCCCAGGGCGGCGCCACCTACACCCTCACCGTCCGCGTCACCGACGCCGGCGCGCCCCCGCTCTCCGCCACCGCCTCCTTCGACGTAGTGGTTTCCGAATACGTCCCCGAGCCCAACGTCGCCCCCGTCCTCCCCTCTCAGCCGGACCGCACCGTCACCGTCAACGACTGGACCACCGGCGGCGTCCTCACCGTCAACAACGCCGCCACCGACGCCAACCTTCCGCCCCAGAATCTCTTCTACGAGCTCCTCAACCCGCCCGCCGGCGCCACCATCAGCCAGAGCGGCGTCATCACCTGGACGTCCACCGCCGAGCAGGCCAACGCCACCTACACGATCACCACGCGCGTCACCGACGACGGCTCGCCCGCCCTCTCCGCCACCAACTCCTTCCAGGTCACCGTCCTCCCCAACACCGGTTTCAACTCCACCTACGACTTCGCCGCCGCCTCCCAGTTCACCGGCAACTTCCGCTCCCTCGCCGCCCTCGGCGGCGGCAGCGCCGGCCACTCCTCCAACGAAGGCGGCATGCTCCGCGTCGATGCCAACACCTCCAGCGGCAACACCTACGTCGCCTGGCTCTTCGACACCACCCCGACCAACACCACCCTCGAGACGCAGTCCACCTTCGACACCGCCTCGCCCGTCCGCGTCGCCTTCGACCTCCGCGCCGTCACCTCCGACTCCAACGTCGCCGTCATTTTCGCCGACGCCGAGAACCTCAACAACAACGTCGTCGCCGCCTTCAATCTCCGCACCGGCGCCGACACCGTCCGCTTCTTCCGCAACGCCGCCCGCAACACCGCCGGCACCACCCTCTCCCTCGGCACCCAGGTCGGCACCACCGTCAACGTCAGCTCCGCCGCCGAGCCCGGCGCGGGCACCGCCTTCACCAATCTCCAGTTCACCCTCTCCCGCGACGGCTCCACGCCCACCCTCGCCGTCCACGCCGCCGGCGCCGACCCCGTCGCCTACACCTTCCACAAAGGCACCCTCAACTGGGCCCGCACCGTCATCATTCTCCGCGTAGTGGACGCCGGCGGCAACGTCGCCAACACCCACGTCGATCTCGACAACCTCGCCTTCTCCGCCAGCGGCGGCCCGCTCTCTCCGATCACCGCCAACACCGCCCCGCGCTTCGAGGCCGTCCCCTCCCGCACGATCCCCGCCGGCCGCCTCCTCGTCGTCGCCAACCCCGCGGTCGATTTCGACGTCCCGCGCCAGACCGTCACCTACGCGCTCACCCAGGCCCCCGCCGGCGCCACCATCGACAGCGAGGGCACCATCCTCTGGCGCCCCACCGCCGCCGACGTATCCGCCACGCCCTACACCTTCACCACCACCGCGACCGACAACGGCTCGCCCGCCCAGACCGCGACCAACAGCTTCCAAGTCGTAGTCACCGCCGCCCAAAACCTCGGCGCCTTCACCACCGACCTCGACTTCCTCACGCCCGGTCAGTTCGACGCCGCCTTCCGCTCCGTCACCGATCTCGGCGGCGGCCCCCGCGGCCAGGTCGGCAACCGCCTCGTCGTGGACGCCACCTCCAACGGCGGCAACCAGAACCAGGCCTGGCTCCTCGACACCACGCCCGCCGACACCACCGCGGCCACCCAGACCGCCTTCCCCACCACCTCTCCCCTCACCGTCAGCTTCACCACCCGCGTCGCCTTCGCCGGCGCCGACGCCTCCGTCGGCATCGTCTTCGCCGACTCGCGCAACGCCGCCAACAACGTCTCCGCCCTCCTCAACCTCCGCCACGACTCCGAGCAGCTCCGCTTCTTCCGCGACGGCTCCTTCACCCAGCGCTCGCTCTCCAGCGGCACCCAGGTCGGCTCCAGCGTGAATCTCCTCACCGCCGCCGAGCCCGGCTACGTCGAGTATCTGCCCGTCACCGTCACGCTCAGCGTCTCCGGCACCACGCCCACCCTCACCGTGCGCCTCGGCGACGCCGATCCCATCACCTCGTCCTTCGTCGCCGGCGACATCGACTGGAGCACCACCCTCGTCCTCCTCCGTGTCAACGACCCCAACGTCGGCCGCAACACGACGATCGAGTTCAACAACCTCCTCGTCGCCGGCCCCTCGCCCGTCGCCGCCGCCGCGCCTCCGCTCGCGCCCGCGCCCGCCTCGCCCGGCGACAACCTCCTCACCGTCAACCCCGGCTTCGAGGCCGTCTCCTTCAGCACCGGCGAAAACGTGACCGCCTCCTTCAGCGGCTGGGAGGCTTTCAAATACCAGACCTTCGACGGCTCCGGCGCGCAGGTGATCAACGGCAGCATCGGCGCCGGCACCACCACCGAGGGCACCCGCGCCTTCTACATCAACTGGGGCGGCTGGCTCCAGACCGCCCGCGCCTCCCGCGCCGCCGTCACCCCCGGCCAGACGCTCGAGTTTTCCTACGACCAGCGCAGCCTGCTCCGCAACTTCCCCAACGAGAAGCTCGGCACCCTCCGCTTCCTCGAGTTCTTCGACTCCGCCGGCCTGCGCATCAAGCAGGTCTGGGGCACCGACAGCGACTACAAGGTCCAATACGACGGCCCCAACGCCACCGGCGTCTGGGAAACCTTCACCCTCCGCGCCACCGTGCCGCCCGGCGCCGCCTCCGTCGGCGTGCGCCTCGACGCCCCCCTCGGCAACTACAACAGCGAGCAAGCCAACTACGTCCGCGACCGCCACGTCGTCTTTGACAACGTCCGCCTCACCGTAGTCCCCGAGACGCTCGACCGCCTCGCCGTGCGCCGTGCCCCGCGCCTCGTCGAGCCGGGTAAGACCGCCGCGCTCCGCATCAACCACGCCACGCTCGCCGCACGCACGCTCCGCGTCGCCCTCCTCGATGCCGCCGGCACCGAGCGCGCCTCCGCCGCCACCCTCGTGCCCGCCGGCCGCTTCCGCGCCACGCCGGTCAATGTCGCCATCCCCGCCGGCCTGCCCGACGGCACCTACTCCTGGCGCATCGAGCTGCGCCCCTCCGCCGGCGGCGCCGCCCTCGCCACGATCAACCAGCCCGGCGTGCTCATCGACCAGTCGGTCGCCGCGCCCACGCTCAACGCCACCGACTTCCCCGCCGGCCACGCGCGCATCCAGTGGCAAGGCCGCATCCAGGAAAGCGGCAACGCCCGCATCTGGCACTGGTATGGCTCCGAGATCCGCCTGCGCTTCAGCGGCACCTCGCTCGCCATGACCGGCTCCACCGTCGCCGACATCTGGGGCGGCCATCACAGCCAGAACATCTCCGTCGTGGTGAACGACGACTTCGACAACCCGCTCGTCGTCGCCACCCGCTCCGACGGCTCCACCACCACGATCCCGCTCGTCAGCGGCCTGCCCGATGGCATCCACACCGTCCGCCTCTACAAGAGCTCCGAGACCGACCGCCGCCACCGCTTCGACTCCTTCCGGGTCGATGCCGGCCGCGGCCTCCTCGCCTTCGAGCCGCTCCCCTCGCGCCGCATGGAATCCTACGGCGACTCCGTCACCAGCGGCTCCAGCGCCTCCCATCCCTTCTGGGGCTACTCCATGCTCATCGGCCGCGAGCTCGACACCGACTTCCGCAACATCTCCAAGGGCGGCACCGGCGTCGCCGCCTCCTTCAGCGGCCAGGCCATCCTCGTCAATTACTTCAACAACCTCAGCTTCCCCGACGTCTTCAGCGCCTCCAACGGCCTGAAATACGACCTCACCCAGTGGACGCCCGACGTCGTCACCTGCGGCATCGGCCACAACGACCAATTCAACAACGGCCACCTCACCTTCAACAGCCGCTACGCCGAGTTCAAGGGGCTCATCCGCGACGCCTATCCGAACGTGCCCTTCCTCTCGCTCAACACCGTCATCGCCGGCAGCGCCAACCTCGGCCACTTCCAAAACGCCACCGATCCGCTCACCCGCGACGACCCGCGCCACCGCTTCGTCTATCAGCCCGCCACCTGGAGCGACTCCAACACCATCCACCCGCCCACCGACGCACACATCGCGATGGTCTATGGCGACGAGCGCCGGATAAGTTTCGCCGACGTCGTCGAGGACCTCGCCGGCTGGGGCCTGCCCGCGCCCGAGGCGCCCGCCGACACCGACTACGAGGCTTGGGCCCTGGCCAACTTCACCCTCGCCCAGCGCATCCACGGCGTGCACGCGCCCGCCGCCGCGCCCTTCGGCGACGGCGTGCCGAACCTCCTGCGCTTTGCCCTCGGCGGCACGCTCACGCCCGGCGGCTCCTCCGCGCCCGCGATCACCCTGCCCACCCCCGCGACGGACAACGGCGGCCGCCTGCAGCTCAGCTTCCCCCGCGCCAGCGCCGACGTGATCTACGTCGTCGAGACCTCCAGCGATCTCGTCACCTGGCAGCAGGCCGCGCTCTACTCCGGCGCCGCGGGCGGCACGACCACCTGGACCGACACCGTGCCCGCCGCCCCCCGCCGCTTCGCCCGCCTGCGCATCGTCTCCCCGTAAGGTCGTCGCTCGCGACGACCGAGCCCGCGTTTCGCCCCCGCCCGCCCAACCCGGCATTCGCGAGCGAACGCCAGCGTCCGCCGCGGCGCCCCTTCGCCCTCCACCGGACCGGAGCTTTCCCACGGCCGCGCGTCGCCCCGCCCCCGGCTCGCCATGTCCGGCGCCGCCCCTCTTCCTTCCCAGCCATCGCCGCATGCTCCCCTGCCGTCGCCCCCCGCTCGCCGAACGCCGCTTCACCAGCCCCGCCGTCGAGGCCCGCCTCGCCCGGGCCTCCGCCCGCCTTCGTGACCCCGAACTCGCCTGGCTCCTGTGTAATTGTTACCCGAATACGCTCGATACCACCGTCTTCGTCGGCGAGCACGCCGGCAAGCCCGACACCTACGTCATCACCGGCGACATCGACGCGCTCTGGCTGCGCGATTCCTCCGCCCAGGTCTGGCCCTACCTCGCCCTCCTCAAGGAGGACCCCGCCCTCGAGCGCCTCGTCGCCGGCCTCATCCACCGCCACGCCCGCTGCGTCGCCCTCGATCCCTACGCCAACGCCTTCTACCGCGACCCCGCCCGCGTCTCCAAGTGGGCCGCCGACCGCACCGACATCCGCCCCGGCATGCACGAGCGCAAATGGGAGCTCGACTCCCTCTGCTACGTCGTCCGCCTCGCCCACGGCTACTGGCGCGCCGGCGGCGACCCCGCCATCTTCGACGCCGACTGGCTCGCCGCCATGCGCCTCCTCGTCGCCACGATGCGCGAACAGCAACGCCGCGCCGGCGCCGGCCCCTACACCTTCCAACGCCACACCTGGCGCTCCACCGAGACCTGCCCCGACGAGGGCCGCGGCAACGCCGTTCGTCCCGTCGGCCTCGTCGCCACCCACTTCCGCCCCTCCGACGACGCCACGATCTTCCCCTACCTCGTTCCCGCCAACTTCTTCGCCGTCGTCTCCCTCCGCCAACTCGCCGCCCTCGTCTCCTCCCGCTTCCCCGCCGAAACCGCCTTCGTCGCCGAATGCCTCGCGCTCGCTGACGAAATCCGCGCCGCCCTCCTCGCCCATGCGGTCGTGAAGCACCCCGAGCATGGGGAGATCCTCGCATTCGAAATCGACGGCTTCGGCTCCACCTACCTCGCCGACGACGCCAACGTTCCCAGCCTCCTCTCCCTGCCCTACCTCGAGGCGCTCGATCCCGCCGACCGCGACCTCTACCGCCGCACCCGCCGCTTCCTCCTCACCGAGGACGCCCACCCCTTCTTCGCCCGCGGCTCCGCCGCCGAGGGCATCAGCAGCCCGCACGTCGCCCGCGACATGATCTGGCCCATGGGCATCATCGTTCGCGCCCTCACCTCCGAGGACGACGCCGAGATCGCCGCCTGTATTCACTGGCTCAAGACCACTCACGCCGGCACCGGCTTCATGCACGAGTCCTTCCACCAGGATGACCCCGCGCGCTTCACCCGCGCCTGGTTCGCCTGGGCCAACACCCTCTTCGGCGAACTCATCCTCAAGGTCCTCGACGAGCGCCCGCACCTCGTCACCTGAGCCCGCCCGCGCACCCACCGCGACCTTCGGCTCGTCCTTCGCGTCTTCGCGTTAAAGAATCTGTGTCCCCGATGCGCTCCGCCTCGCACTTCCCCCAGCTCATCCCGGCCCGCGTCCGCGCCGCGCTCCCTCGTCTCCGCGCCCTCGTCTGGGGTCCGCCCCGCGCCGTCCCCGTGCACGTCACCGAGCCCACGATCGAGCACCTCGAACTTGCCGCCGCGCGCGCCCGCCCCCTCCGCCCCGCCACCCCCGGAGAATCCTGGGGCAAACTCTGGGACCAGCGCTGGGCCCGCCTCGACCTCTCCGCCGCGCAGCCCGGTGATCATCTTCTCTGGAACGATCAGGGCGAAGCCACGCTCCACCTTGCCGACGCCCCTTGGTTCGGACTCGACCCCGAGCACCGACACGCCCCGCTCCCGCTCCCCGATGATCCCGCCCACGCATCCCTCCCCGACGCGTGGATCGAATGCTACTGCTGCCAGACCTACTGGAGCGGCGGCGGTCTCGGCCCCGCCGGCAGCCGCTTCGATGGCGCCGCGCTGGTCGCCCGCAACGACGACGCTTGGCACGCTTGGATCGACCTCCAGTGCCTCGCCGACCTCGCCTTCCATCTCCACGAGGACCGCGCCTCCGCCAGCGGGGCCAACGGCGACAACGCCTACCACTACCCCGCCCTCGAAAACACCTCCCCGCTCCACCGCCAGCTCCTCGCCCACCTCGCCGCCGCGCTCGACGCCTTCGAGCTTGGCGGCCTCGCCGACCTCCGCCCCGCCCTCGAATCCGCCTACGCCGATCTCCGCGCCACGCCGGCCGAGGCCCGCGTCCGCGCCCGCCTTGTCGGCGGCTCGCACCTCGACCTCGTTTACCTCTGGCCCGAGCGCATCGGCGAGGTCAAGGCCGTGCACACCTTTTCCACGGTAAACCGCCTCCTCGCGCTGTATCCAGAATTTCGATTCACCTACAGCCAGCCCGCCAGCTACGACGCCGTGGCGCGCCGCGCCCCCGCCCTCGCCAAGGCCGTGCGAGGACATCTCGCCTCCGGACGTTGGGAGGCCACCGGAGCCCTCTGGGTCGAGAGCGACCAACTCATCGCCTGCGGCGAAGGCCTCGCCCGCAGCTTCATCCTCGGCCAGCAAGCCTTCGCCGCCCTCCGCCCCGACCGCTCGCCCTCGCGACTCCTCTGGCTGCCCGACTGCTTCGGTTTCCCCGCCTGCCTGCCGCAGCTCATGCGCCTCTCCGGCGTGGAACACTTCTTCACCACCAAACTCACCTGGAACGCGATCAACCGCTTCCCTCACTCCAGCTATGTCTGGCGCGGGATCGACGGCAGCGAAGTGCTCGCGCACTGCGCCCGCTCCGGCGGCTACGCCCACACCGTCCAGCCCCGAGCCCTGCACCAGGCCGCCAACAGCCACACCCAGGCCGCCGTGCACCGCGAGTTTCTCCACCCCGTCGGCTTCGGCGACGGCGGCGGCGGTCCCACCGCCGAGCACCTCGAGCGCGCCCGACGCTACACCGCCCTCGCCGGCCTGCCGCCCGTCTCCTGGGACCAGCCCGAGGATTTCTTCGCGCGCCTCGCCCCGCTTCGCGACCGCCTGCCCGTCTGGTCCGGCGAACTCTACCTCGAGTATCACCGCGGCACCTACACCACCCACGGCGCGGTCAAGGCCGCCTTCCGCGCCCTCGAGCGCGCCCTCCAGATCCGCGAAGCCGTCGCGCTCGCCACCGGCGGGGCCGTCCCCGCCTCGCTCGACGCCGCCTGGCGACGCATGGTTTTTCACCAATTCCACGACGACATCCCCGGCACCGCCGTCCCCGAGGTCTATGCCGAGACGCTCGCCGAACTCCGCGCCCTCGCCACCTCGCTCGACGAGGAGTCGCGCGCCGCCCTCTCCGTCGCCGCCGGCCCCCTCCACGCCTTCAACCCCCACCCGCTCCCTTGGTGTGGCTGGCTGGACGACCCCGAAGGCACGCCGCGCTGGTTCGAGCTTCCGCCCCTCGCCTCCGCCCCGCCCGCCCCCGCCGCCTCCGCGCCCGCCCCCGCCCGAGCCACGCCTACCACGCTCGAAAACGGTCGCGTCTCCGCCCGCCTGGCCGCCGACGGCACCCTCGCGGCGATCCTGATCGACGGGCGCGCCATCGCCTTCGCCGGCCCGGCCGCCCAGCCCGTCCTCTACCCTGACAACCCCGCCGCCTACGACGCCTGGGACATCGACCAACATACCCTCGCCCTTGGCCGCCCGCTCGACACGCCGGTCGAGGTCACCGTCGAGCATCCTTCCGGCCCGCGTGCCGTCGTCGCCATCCGCCGCGCCGTGGGTCAGGCCAGCACGCTCGTCACGCGCTACATCCTCGAGGCCGGCGCCGACCACCTTCGCCTCGAACTCACGCTCGACTGGGCCGAGCCGCGCACCCTGCTCAAGCTCGCCTTCCCCACGCGCTACCGCGGCCGCCTCGCCCGCTTCGGCGCGCCCTTCGGCAGCACCCTGCGCGAGCAGCTCACCGGCTCCCTGGCCGCCGAGGCGCAGTGGGAAGTCCCCGCCAGCCGCTGGGCCGCCGTGTCCCACGACGGCGAGCGCGAGGGCCTCTGGATCGCCACCGAGGCCAAATACGGCTCCTCCTGCCGCGACGGCGCCCTCGCGGTTTCGCTCGTGCGAAGCCCCCTGCACACGGGTTTCCAGAGCCACGGCCCGCTCACCCCGCGCCACCTCGCCCGGCACGTATCCGAAACTCCCTACACCGACCTCGGCCGCCACGTGATTCGCCTCGCCATCGGCCGCCACACGCTGGAGGCCCCACGATCCGAGCAAGCGGCCGCCCGCGCCGAGACGCTGTTCACGCTTCCGCTGTTCCACTCCGGGCCAGCCCTTGCCGCGCCCGCCCCGCTCCTCGAGGGTGGCGAAACCCTTGTCCCCGTCTGGTCCCGCCCCCTCGGCAACGACCGCTGGGTCCTGCGCCTCCACGAGGTCGCCGGCCAGGCCGGCCAAACCCGCCTCTCCCTCCCCGGCGGCTGGACCGCGAGGAAAGTCGATCTCCTCGATCGCCCCCTAGAGCCCGAAGCCGCCGAGCCCGTCACGGCCGAAGGCACCGTCCCCTTCCGGCCCTACGAGATCGTGAGCCTGCTGCTCGCGCGCGGCTAGCCCAGGCAGCCCGTGGCCACCCGCACGCTGCGTTCCAGCGCCGCCTTCAGGTCGCCGGTCCAGCCGTGTCCCTGCACGATCACGTCGCCCGCGTAGCCGCCGGCCTTTAGCGCCGCGAACAGCGGCCCCAGCGCCAGCTCGCCCTCGCCCAAGGCGAAATGCGCGCATTTCGCCCGCGGCCCCGGCGCTGAGCGGCGGCAACCGCAGACGTTGAAGCTCACGATCTCGCCCGCGCAGCCGGCGAGTTGACGCGCCACCTCCTCCGACGGATTGACCGCATAGACATGCGAGGTCGGGAACAAATACCCGATTCTCCCGCCACCGACCGCGTGCGCCAAACGCGCCGCGTGCGCCACCGCCTCCACCGGATAAAACGAGTGCGGATAAATCGCGATCGAAAGCGCCCGCCGCTCCGCGATCGCCAGCAAGCGCTCCAGCCAGCGCAACACCGCGCCGTCTAGATCGACCGGCGTCGTCGCCGCGTCGGACGCCTTGAAACTCACCTCGACCCGCGGCGCGCCCTCGCACTCCTCCACCAGTCGCAGCACGCGCTTGTTCCAGGCATGCTCCGCCGGCAGCGAAAGATCGAGGTTCGCATACACGGCCGCCACCCGCAGCCCGTGCCGCCGCGGCGCCTCGTCGAGCCGGCGCAGCCGCGCGAAATCGTCGTCCGCCAAGGGATACGGCACCGCATACACGCCCGCAAAGCCCGCTTCGGCGATCGCGGCGCAGCGCCGCTCCCAATCCAGCGAGGAATCGGAGAACAACGCGTTCTCCATCGCGACGAGACGCGCGCGGCTCATGACGCGGATACCCCGCCGGCCGCGGCCACCGCCCGCCGCGTCAGCGCCGTGATCTCGTCCCAACGTCCCGCGGCCGCGAGCTTGCGGTCCGTGAGCCAGGATCCGCCCACCGCCACGACGATCGGCAGCGCCAGGTAGCTCGCGAGGTTCTGTTCGCCGATCCCGCCCAGCGGCACCACGCGCAGCGGCGTATGCGCGTAGGGCGCGGCCACCGCCTTCAAAAACTCCGGCCCGCCCGCGGCCGCGGCCGGAAAAAACTTCACCGTCGGGCAACCCAGCTCCAGCGATTGCTCCATCTCGCCGGGCGTGAGCACTCCGGGCGCGAGCGTGAAGCCGCTCGCGACCGCGTGGCGCACCACCGTCGGGTTGAAGCCGGGCGTGACGCCAAAAGCCGCGCCGGCGGCGCGCGCCTCGTCCACCTGCGCCGGTGTGAGCAGGGTCCCCGCGCCGACGAGCATTTCGGGCACCTCCGCGCGGATCCGCCGCACGCACTCCGCGGCGTGGGCGTTGCGGAAGGTGACCTCCATCACGCCAAGCCCGCCGGCGAGCAGCGCGCGAGCGAGCGGCACCGCGTGCGCCGGATCATCGATCACGGCGGCGGAAAGGATACGCGCCTTCGAAAGCGCGGCGACGAGTGCGGTGTGGTTCATGACTTGGTCTCCGCCGCGATCACGGCGTGAAGTTTCTCGGCAAGGATGCGCACGATGTCGTCGCGCGCGGCGACGCCCGCCTCGAGCTTCGCCAAGGAGGGCGCGCCGTTGATCCCGCCCGTGCCCGGGCAGATCTCGGCTCGCGAGCGAATGCGATACCAGGGCTTGCTGACCTTAAAATCTTTCACGCGGTCCATGTGGGCGCGGGTGCCGACGGCGAGCGCGATCTCGGTTTCGCCCTGATCGGCGTGCGCGATCTTCGTGTAGCCGGCCTCGGACCAATAGTTCCAGTAGGCGACCTTGGCGTCTGGATACCTTTGCCAGATGCGCTGGATCGCCACCTGGAACGCGACCTGGTTGGCGCCGTGCCCGCTGAGCAGGATCACGTTTTTGAAGCCATGCGCGCAGAAGTGGCAGACGAGATCCGTGAAGACGGCGATCGCGGTGTCGGCGCTGAGGCCGATGGTGCCGGGATACTCCGCCATCTCGTCGGCGAAGCCGTAGGGCAGCGTGGGCGCGAGGATCGCACCGGTCTCCTCGGCGAGGCGGCGGGCGAAATACTCGGCGGTGTCGAAGTCCACGCTGAGCGCGAGGTGCGGCCCGTGCGCCTCGATCAGGCCGACCGGCAAGAGCACCGGCAGCCGCTTATCGAGCGCGGGCACTTCGTCGGAGGTGAGGTGTTTCCATTCAATCATGGCGGGAAAGGGAGGGGGGGATAAACGCAGAGACGCGAAGGCGCAGAGGGAGGACTCGGAAAACTTTGTAGCGTTAGGGGGCTTTGCGTCTCTCTGCGCCTCTGCGTCTTTGCGTTGAACTTTTTCTATCCGCACACGCACCACCCGGCGTCCACCGGCAGCACGATCCCCGTCACGCCGGCCGAGAGCGGGCTGCACAGATAAAGCGCGGCGCGGGCGCAGTCCTCATCCATGAGCGGAGCGCCGGTGAGCGGCTGTTTTCGTTTCATGAGGTCAAGGATCGCGGGGTTGGTCGTCGCGCGCGCCGCCATCGGCGTGTCCACCAGCGCCGGCGCGATCACGTTCACACGAATGCCGTCCTTCGCGTAGGTTCCCGCGGCGTGCTGCGACATGCCGATGATCGCCGCCTTCGCCGCCGCGTAGCCCACCGTCTGGAATTGGTCCGGCACAAAGGAGAAACCGAGCACGCTCGCCATGTTCAGGATCACGCCCGGGCGTTTCTCGCCGAGCCAATGGCGCAGGCAGGCGCGGTTGAGCCGCATCATCGCCCGCAGGTTGATCGCCATCACTGTGTCCCACCCCTCGTCGCTGCAATCCGCCAGCGGCCCGTCGCCAAACTTGCGGCCGCTGATCCCGGCCACGTGAAAGAGCACGTCCACGCGACCAAAGCGCGCGACCACGGCGGCGAGCACGCGCTCCTCCGCGCCGGGCGTCGCGAGATCCTCGGCCAGCATCAGGTTCTCCGCGCCGAGCGCGTCGAGCGCGCGGCCGAGCTCGGCGGCGTTCTCACGCAAGCGCCCCACCGCCACGATCTTTGCCCCCTCGCGGGCAAACAGCCGCGCACTGGCGCCGCCGATTCCGGTGGTGCCGGCGATAAGACAAACCTGGTCCTTGAGCAGAGCGTTCATGCGGCGATGGCCTCCTGTGTTCCGGAATGCAGCTCTTGCACGCGCAGCGCCGCGCCGATCCAGCCGGCGTCCTCGCCGAGCTTCGCCACCCGCACCGGAATCGTGTAGCCCACCGGCACCCGAAAAGCCGCCTGGTTGAGCCGGGCCTCGAGCTTTTTCAGGAAAAGCGGCGCCGCCTTGGTCGGCCCGCCCGCGAGCAGGATCAGGTCCGGGGTGTAGGCGTAAAAGGCGTTGAGCATCACCGCGGCGAAACGATCCAGCCAGCGCTCAAAGATCTCCGTCACCAGCGGATCCTTGCGACGCAGCGCCGCCACGATGTCGGGAAACACGATCTCGTGCGCCGGCTTCTCCGCCGGAAAATCAAGCGGCAGCCCGCGAGCCAGCGCCCCGCGCACCTCCTGCACCAGCGCCGTGACCGAGGCCAGGCTCTCGCCCGTGCCCTGTGCACCGGTGAGGCAGCGCGGGCCGTCCACCTGAATGACGAGGTGGCCGCACTGCGTGCCGCGCTGAAAGTGGCGATCGGTGAGCAGGCGCCCATCGAGCACCACGCCCGAACCGATGCCGGTGCCGAGCGTGAAGACGACGAGGTTGTCCACGCCCTTGCCGGCCCCCGCGCGCCACTCGGCGTAGGCCGCGAGGCGGCCATCGTTGTCGGCCGTCACCGGCACGCGCCAGCGCTTGCGCAGGTAGGGCACCGTGCGGTGCTGATCGAGGCCGCGAATCTTTCCCGGCAGGTAAACGCAGCCGACGTCCGGGTCCACCGGACCTGTAATGGACGCGCCGATACCGCTCAACTCCCCGCCGCCCGCGGCGACCAGGCGCCCCACGAGCGCGTCGAGTTGCTTCTCCAGCTCGCGCAGCGACTGCCCGGGGCGGGTCGCCTCCACGTCGCGCGCCAAGACCCGCCCGCGCGCGTCGATCACGCCGCCCTTCAGGCGCGTGCCGCCGATGTCCAAGCCGACCGTGAGCGGCGCGTTGCTCATAGCTCCAGAATCGCTCCGTCCTTGCGGAGCTGGTCGCGGAGGGCGGACACCTTCACCGAGGCGACGAGGCCGTCGGCGCGCGCGGCCATCACGGCGGCCGTGCCTGCCGCCTGGCCCATCGCCATCGTCTGGCCCATCGAGCGCACCGCCGCGTGGGCGTCGTGCGAGGCGGAGAAGCAGCGGCCGGCCACGAGCACGTTTTGCCCGTCGCGCGGCACGAGCGTGCGGAAGGGCACGCCCACGCACTGCCCGTCGGGCAGGTAGCCCCACTTGGTGTCGGCGCCGCCGTGGTGGTCCTCGATCGGCGCGCCGCAGAGCGCGATCTGGTCGTCGAACTGTTTCGCGGAGAGCACGTCGTCGCGGGTTAGCCAATACTGGCCGTGCACGCGGCG
The DNA here is from genome assembly GCA_030605125.1 of Verrucomicrobiota bacterium. GTDB lineage: Bacteria > Verrucomicrobiota > Verrucomicrobiia > Opitutales > Opitutaceae > IMCC26134_A. The sequence goes on from JAUWBD010000003.1 coordinate 60,334, forward strand.
CGTCTCGCGCACGCCGATTTGCACGCCGAAGGTGGAGAGCTGCGCCTTCTCGTAGCCGGGCACCTTGTCGCGCAGGAAACGGATATACTCGATCGCCTGCACGCGGCCCTCGATCTCGGCGGCGGAGAGCAGCTCGGGGTCGGTGGCGTTGACCACGCTTTGGCCCTTTTTGAAGAAGGACGGCAAGCGAGTCATGATCGTCGCGGTCATGTGGTTCACCGGCGTGATATGGTCGCTGCCCTCCTTGCGCGGGAGCTGGTAGCGTCCGCTCTCCGCCGCCTCGGCCATGAGCGCGTGGAACTGTTGCTTCGTGATGCTCTTCCGGCGCGGCACGTCCACGTTCACCATCTTGAAGGTGGTGGTGAGCGTCTGCGCCGGGTCGATGTCGCCCGCGAGCTCGTAGCTCAGTCCCGCGAAGTGGCAGATGTCGGCGTCGCCCGAGGCGTCGATCACGACCTTCGCGGTGTAGTGGCGGAGACCGGTCTTGGTCACGACGAAGAGCCCCGACACGCGGCCCTGCCGCGCCTCGACGTCGAGCACCTGGGCGTTGAGCAACACCTCCACGCCCGCCGCGCGGACAAGTTTCTCCCAGACGACCTTCAGGTATTCGGGATGGTAGGTCACGCCGGTGCCGGCGCCGTGGGTGTTGGGGCGTTCGAGCCAGGAATCGTAGTCACGCAGACCCGACATCACGTCCTCGGAGATGCCCGATACGACTTTGATCGAGCGCGTGCCCGGCGTGTAGAAGCCATAAAAGGTGTCGAGGACCGCCGTGGACGTGCCGCCGAGGAAGGGCAGACGCTCGAGCAGGAGCACGCGCGCCCCGCCGCGTCCGGCGGCGATGGCGGCGGTGGCGCCGGCCGAGCCGGAACCGACCACGATCACATCGTAAGCGGCGGTCGTGGGGATGGATTTGGAGAAAACGGGCATGGTGATCAGAGACGTTCGAAGGCGATGCGGGCGCGGCCGACCGCGCCCCAGTCGGTGCCGGCCACCGGCAAGGGGCGGAGGGCGGTGAAATAGATGCTGAAGGTGCCGTCGCGCTCGGGCACGAGGCCGAGCGGTGTGCGCATGGTCTGCCACCAGGGCGCGGCGAGCGACGGCGCGAGATCGATCCACGAGGCCTGGCTCCAGGTGATGCCGTCGCGCGAGACCGCATAGCCGAAGCAGCCACGCGTCGGGCCGCCGTCCACCATCGCGATCCAGAGATCGCCGAGGCGGTCCACCACCGGGTTCTCCGCAAAGACGGCGTCCATCTTCACGGGATTGCCGGCGGGCAGACGACGCCAGGGGCCGGCCAGCGCGGGCGCCTCGGCCAGGCCGACGCCCCAGAAGCGGCAAGGGATGAACTGCGTCTGCGCGCTGCCGTAGAACCCGAGCCAACGCCCGTCGGCCGCGCGGTGCGCGTGGAAGGAATCGACTCCCTGCAAGCCCTCCCACGGCTGCGACTCCGCGTCGGGCTGGAGAATCACGCCGACGTCGCGGTAGGGGCCGCCGATGCCGCCGCGTCCTGGCACCGTGGATACGGCGCGCCAGATGCGGCCCTCGTAGTTCTCATACCAGGCGTCGGGGGTGCTGGGCTTGGCGCGATAGGCGACGTAGAAGAGCGTCCACGCGTTTTCGGCCTCGTCGAAGATCGGCATCGGGCCCCAGAGCGCGGCGCGCGGATCGTCGCCGGTGTAGTCGCCGCTCGACTCGTAAACCGTGGACACGCGCTCCCAACGGGCGGCGCCGGGCGCGAGTCGCCAGTGGCCGAGACGCATTTTCACCACGATCGGGTCGCCGTAGCGCTCGGCGGTGAAGAAGTGCAGCGTGCCGTCCTCGAGCAGGATCGTGCGGCCGCCCTCGAAGCCGTAGCGGTTGCCCTCGGCGCCGGGCGTGGTGGCGTCGATCACCGGGGCGGGATCGACCGCCAGGACGCGATGACGCAGCAGGGAGTCGGCGGAGAAAGAGGCGGCGCTCATTTGACGGGGGTGACGGGGGCCGGGTGATGGAGGGCGCGAGCATAGCGCGCGCGCTGGTCGCGAATCCAGAGATCGTAGGTGTCGGTCGTGTTTTTCAGGTGCATGTTGCGCAGCACGTGGTGCTTCACGCCGCGCCGATCCAGCTCGCGGAGCGTGAGCTCGTTGAGACACTGCACCACGCTAATGCCGGCCACCGAGGAAAGCGGGCAGATCGGGTAGCTGTCGGTCTGGCCCTCGACGACGATCGTGGTGTCGCCGACCGGCATGCCGTTGTCGATGAGCAGGCCCCGGCGCGCACGGGCGACGACGTGGTGAAGGTTTTCGCCCGAGGAGTGCTTGGCGGCGGCCTGCGAGGACTGCGCGCGCGAGCAGAGGCCGATAAGCGGGTTGTCCGGGTAGCGGCGCACCCACTCGCGGGCGATGTCCACCGCGGCCTGCGTGGTGCCGGTGGCGGTGATGACGAGCAAGGGCTCGCCCGGGCCGACTTCGTATTCGTCGAGCAGGCGAGCGCCGAGGCCCTCGACCTTCTCGATCGCCTGGTTCACGCGGATGCCGTTGGCCCCGACGACGTCGGTGAAGGTGGTGAGGCCGACCTGCAGGATCGGATGAAAGCCCGTCAGCGCGCCCATGCGGATGCACATCTCCTCGACCGCGAGGCGCGAGTGGCCGTTGGCGTAAACGTGCACGAGGCCGCCGGCCGCGATGGCGTCGGCGTAGATCGAGGCGACCTGGCGCAGCACATCGGCCTGCGTGCGCAACGCGTCGCGCACGCGGTCGAGCTGATCGGGGAAGGTGAGCGGGAGCGGGGTTTCCGACATGAAGCCTAGTCTAGCCGATACCTGCGGCGGCTTCCTCCTTGCGCGGTCGGCAGAACTTCCGGAAAACTAAGCTCGTGCCTCGGCTCAGCATTGAACAATTCGGCCTCGCCGCCCGTCGCCTCACGCCGCCCAAACCGATGGGCCGCATCCACCACCACCACGAGGTCGAGCTCAACTACGTGTTCGCCGGCGAGGTCACCTATCTGCACCGCGGCTCCACGCGCCGCCTCGGGCCGGGCCGGCTCGCCGTCTTCTGGGGCGCGGTGCCGCACAGCCTCGTCGCGGTGGCGCCCGGCAGCGACATGGCTTGGATCACGCTCCCGCTCGCGGCGGTGCGCGGCTGGGGTCTCGACCCGCGTTTTCTCCGCCGCCTGCTCGAGGGCGAGTGGTGCGTCGCGCCCGCCGGCAGCGAGAACCGTTTCCCCGTCGCCTCGTGGGTGGCGGAACTCGCCACCGCGCGCGACGCCTCCGGGCCCGGCCTGCGGCACGAGTTGCAAGGTTGCCTTTGGTGGCTGGCGAGCCGGGCGGTGCCCACGCCCGAGCGCCGGCGCGCGGCCGATGAGACCGAGGCCGGCTTGCGCCCGGTCGAGGCCATGGCGCGAGTGATGGCCGAGCGCTACCAGGAACCGCTCGACGTCGCCACCATCGCCGCCGCCGCGGGGCTGCACCCCAACTACGCGATGACGCTCTTCAAACGGCGCTGCGGCCTCACCCTGCGCGACTACCTCGCGCACCTCCGCGTCACCCACGCCCAGCGCCGCCTCCTCGAGGGCTCGGCCAAGGTCGCCGACATCGCGCTCGAGTGCGGCTTCGCCACGCTAAGCGCCTTCTACGACACCTTCACGCGCCGCGTCGGCATGCCTCCGCGCGCATTTCGGGAAAAATTCGCCGCGCACGGCTAATCCCTAACCCAGCGCATCCCCCGGAGAGGGCACGCCCCCGTGCGCTCCTCGTTTCCCCTCGGACTCGCCGACCGCCCACGCTCACACGCCGCCGCCCGCCAAGCGCCGCAGATTCCGAATGCCGACCGCGTCGATATTCTCTCCCAAAGGAAAATCCTTCTCTCCGGGATAGACCACATACACGCGACTCAACCCCGCGTCCTCCATCGATTGCCGAATCGACGCCGTCACCCTCGGCGCAGAACTCGCCTTGAACTCAAAACCCACCCAACCCTCCGGCCGGCGCACGACGAGGTCCATCTCCGCCCCTTCCTGCACCGCGTAGTTGAAACAGTCCTCGTCGCGCAGCTCCAGCAGCCGCACGATTTGCTCGATCGCAAAACCCTCCCACGACGCGCCCACGCCCCGGTGCGCGTAAAGATGCTCCGCCGAGGGCAGCGCCAACAACGCATGCAGCAGCCCGCTGTCGCGGAAGTAATACTTGGGCGCCTTGCGCAGCCGCTTCCGCACATTGGGGAGAAAGGCAGGCAGCTCCCGCAGAACGAACGCTCCGCACAACAAGTCCACGTGCCGCTGAATCGTCTTGTAGTTCACGCCCAGGATTCGCGCCGCGTCCGAGTTGTTCCAAGGCTGCCCGTGGGCATCCGCGAGCAGCAAAAGCAGACGCCGCAAATCCGCCGATCCCAGCTTCGTGTCCGCCAGTTCCCGCAGATCGCGCTCGATGAAAGTCCGCACGTAGTCGAGCCGCCACTTCACCGAACGCTCCAGCTCCGACGCCAGATAAGCCGGCGGAAATCCCCCTCGCAGCCATAGCCGCTCGTAATCCGCCGGATCAACTTCGCCCAGGTGCAAGCCGCCCATGTCGATAAACGACACCCGGCCCGCCAACGATTCCGACACCCCGCGCACGAGCTGCGGCGCCGCGCTTCCCAACAGCAGGAAACGCGCGGGCAGGCCCGGCCGGTCCGCCAACACGCGCAACAAGGGAAACAAGTCGGGCATCCGCTGCACCTCGTCGATGATCACCAAGCCCGAGAGCCGCCCCAGCGCCGTCATCGCGTCGTCTTGCAGCCGCGTCAGATCGCTGAAGTTCTCCAAATCGAAGCAATTCGCCGGCTCCGCCCCCATCAGCCGGCTCAGATGTGTCTTCCCGCTCTGCCTCGGCCCCAGCAGCGCCGTGATCGGATTCTCTCGCAAAGAACGCTCGACCAAGACGCGCAGACGGGGACGATCAACATGGAAAGGCATCCGAAAAATAGAGTTTGAAATACTAAATTTCAGGATTATCTCTTCTGTCAATGCCGCATGAGGCGCAAAATCCCGCTCTTCCTCTCCCCTTCGCCGACCTGAGCGCCAAGGGTTTCGAGCAGTTTGTCGCCGCCTTCCTCGCCACCCAACCCACGTGGGAGATTCTCGAGACCCAGATCAAGGAAAGCGCCTCCGCCCGCCGCTCCAAAAAGCGCAGCGTCGCGATGCCGCACCGCATCATCGATTCGGCGAGCTACGCCGGCGCCTCGGGCTTGAAGCAAGACGGCATCGATTTGGTCGCCACCACCGACTCCGGCGCGCGCTGGGCTTTTCAATGCAAACACGTGGCCGGCTTCGGCCCCGCCAAGGCCACCGCCGCGATGGACAAGGCCGAGGCCGAATTTTCCTCCGCCGACCGCTACTTCCTCCTTCTCAGCCGCGAGCCCTCCGCCGCGACGGTCAAGCGCGTCGCCGAGCGCCCGCGCTGGGAACTCTGGGGCGCCGAAAAACTCTCGCTCCGCTTTTTCAACACCGTCCCTCGCGATCTTCAGCCCGGAGTGTTGCGCCAGATTTTTGGGGACGCCGCCGGCCGCATTATCGACACCCTCTATCCGCTGGGGGACGGTCTGCTCCAAAGTCCCTCCGCCTTCTTCGCCCTCTGGCTTGAGGAGCGGCGCATCTTTCACCACCGAAGCGACCTCGTCGGCCGCGACGCCGACCTCGCCCGCCTGCACGCCTTCGTGGACTCGCCCCGCGAGCGGGTCTGCATCCTGCCCGCTCCCGGAGGCCGAGGCAAAAGCCGTCTCCTGCGCGCCTTCGCCGACGCCTTCGCCACGCGCCATCCCACGCGCAAACTCTGGTTCGTGAACCCCAACGCGGCGCCCGACGCCGACGCCCGCCACGACGCGCTGCGCACCACCGCACGCGGCGAGTTGGTCATCGTCCAAGACGACGCCCACCGCACCGAGTCCGTCCGGCGTGACCTGCTCGCCCGGCTCGCCCACCCGGAAGTTGAAGGCAAAATCCTCCTCGCCGCCCGCCCCCAGGCCGTCGCCGCGCTCACCGCCCTCGCGCAACGCGCCGGCTTCGACAGCGAAGCCATCGTCACCCTGCCCACCCTCTCGAAGCTCACGAAACGGCAACTGAAAACACTCGCCGCCGCCCGTCTCGATCCGCCGCACCGCGGCCACGCCGATTTCCTCGCCGGCCGCGCGGGCGACTGCCCGCTCATCGTCACCGTCGGTGCCGAGCTCATCAACCGCGGCCGCGTCGTCCCCGATGCCCTGCTCAGTTCCGCTGACTTCTATCGCGAGGTGTTCGCCCGCTTCGAGGAAGACGAGTTCGCTCGCCTCGGCGGCGACGTTTCCGCCCTGCGCGAGATTCTCCAATGCCTCGCACTCCTGGCCCCATGGCAGGAAGCCGACGACGGCCTCGACACCCTCGCCGCCTTCCTCGGTCGCACGCCCGGCGAACTGCGTGACCGCCTCGAGCGCCTCCGCGCCGCCGGCCTGCTCGTGTCCTCGACCAAAGGCCTGCGCCCCGCGCCTGATCTCTACGCCGACTTCCTCGCCTTCCACGCCTGCTACGATGGCGGACGGCTCACCGCCTTCGCCCGCCGCCTCCAAACGGCCTACGCCACCACCGCCGGCCCGGAAATGTTGCGCAATCTTTCCGAGGCCGAATGGCAAGCCGCGCAGACTCACGAGCAGGCCGAATCGCTGCTTGAGCCCTTCTGGCGCCGCCTTCTCGCCGAGTTCAAGGCCGCCACCTTCTGGGACCGCGCGCAGATCGTGAAACGCTGGGCCGCCTTCGGCGTGTATCAGCCCGCGCGCAGCCTCGACCTCGCACGCCTCGCATTGGACGACACCGAGGCAGCGCCGCCCTCCGCCGAAGAACGCGGCTACGCGCTCAGCCTCCACACCCACGCACAGGTGCTCTCCGAGTTGCCCGCGCTCCTGGAGCCTATCGCCATCTACCACGACGAGCACCGCGCCGAGGCCTTGGATCTGCTCTGGGACCTGCACTTCCTCTGGCACCCCGCGAAAGCCGATGCGGAGCAAGCGGCGCTCAACGTCATCTCCCGCGTAGCCGCATTCAAAGAGCGCCACCCCATTTCCGCGCCCTTGGGCGTTTTGGTGTGGCTCGACAACTTGCTTCGTTCGCCACGCGGCCAGCCGCTGCTCGAGTCGCGCGATGGTGCGCTCGCCACGCTGATGAAGCCGCTCTTCAGCCGATTCGTTGATATATCCTACTCCGAAGGGCGCTCATTTCACTTCGGCCATGCAATCGCGTCAGAAGAACAAACCCGCCCCATTCGCGACCATGCGCTCCGTATCCTCCGTGAGGTGGTGATACCCCGTTCGGAGATCGCCGCCCTCAACAGCCTGCCCGTGCTCGAAGACGCCACCGCCGAAGACCAACTGGCGATGGGAGCAAGCTTCACGACCGCCCAGCTCCGCCCCTGGCAACCCGAAAGACTTAAGGCGCTTGAAGCCCTTGGCCAGATCCTGGACCGCTACCCCACCGCCCGTGTCCACTTCCGTGTCCGCCAAATCCTGCGCCGTCTCACGCGCAAACGCGGCCGCTCTCGATTCGACACGCGCGTCAACGCGCTTCTCACCAAGATTTCCGATCGCGCCGACCTCCGCTGGCACCGCGTGGTCTGTTCCCGCGCCGACGAAGAATTTCTTGATTACGAAAACACTCCCGAGCGGGATTTCCATGCCAGCTTCGAGAAGGCAAAAGCGCAGTGGGCGGCGCTCACTCAAACGGTCGCCGGTGAGCTTTGCGCCGCATACCCCGAAGGTGCCCGTTTAGTAGGTGAACTTGAGGCCCGCATGCGGGATCATCAGCTCCACGGAGAAGCGCCGGTGCTTTACGTCCTGCTCGAAATGATCGGCGCCCGGCAACCCGATGGTGGACGCGCGCTCGTCGAGGATATCCTGCGACGCGCCACCAGCCCGCTGGATGGAGTTTGGCACAACCTGCTTGGTTCGCGCGTATGGTTCCCCGACGACCAGCTCTTGGCCTGGAGCGAAGCTGTGCTCGCCTCCGACAATCTCCCGCGCCAGCAGGCTCTCCTCAACCTTTTCGCGTCCTACAAAACAGACACGATCCCGGCGCGCCTGCTCACGTCCGCCCAAGCATGGGCTCGCAACGCCCGGGGGGAACGCGTCGATACGATCATCCGCCATCTACGATGGTCGCAGGGCGAGAACGATGCCTTGTGGAGCATCTTGGTCACCGGCCTCGACCTCGCCGCCCTCTCTTCCGCGCAACTTCACAATCTGATTGAGGTGCTCGGCCACGCGGTGCGTTACGGTGATGCCCAGTTGCCTTCAGCTTTCATCCCCCGCCTCCTCGACGCGCTGGAGTCTCTGGACCAGCTAGATGGCCGTCGGGCTGCAGACCTCATCCGTCACCTCGCTGATCACCAACCTCGCGCGATCTACGATCTCTTCTGGAAGCGGATCGCGCGCCGCTCCTCCGCTCGTGCGATCTCTTCCACCTATCTTGCTCTACCGTGGGCGGTGCGCTGGCCCCTGCCCAAGCTCGCCGCGGAGCCGGACAACGAAGCCTTGATTCGCACGCTTCTGGGCAAGGTGAAAACCGCCCCCGACGCCGAGCGCGGGGATTGGACGACACTTTTCCAGTGGATCACGCCGGCAAATCCCCAGCTTTGCCTCCGGCTTCTTCGCGAGTGGGCGTCGGAGGTGAGCGACAAGGAAGCGCTGCGCCGCTTGCTGCTTTGCCTTAGAGACGAGGACTCCCCCTTTATCTTCGAACAAACCGAGTTTGTGCGCCTGCTCTTACGCGCCGCACGTCGGCTCGACCCGACGGAGATTGCGGCTTGGAACCACCGCATTGCGGCCATTTCCGCTCCGCGAATCCGCGGCTTCACCGGCGGCGAGCTAGACCCCGAGCACCGCCACTTCGGCGAGGCCGCCGCGCAAGCGCTTAGTCGCCACGCCGACGATCCTGAGCTACGCGCCTTCTACGCGAGCATCGTCGAGAACGAAAAACGCGACGCCGCCTTCCACCGCCAGCGCGCCGCCGAGTCCGACGCCGAACTCGACGAGGATTAGAGTTCCGCTCCCCGCACGCATCGCCCCCAGCCCTCCTCGTCGCTCCTCCGCGACCCCGCCCGCCCCGGACGAAGTTTCCGGCGTCATCCGCGAAACAAGATTGCGTCGGCGGTTTGGGCGCTGGCCTTCTCGGGAACCGTTTCGTCCATGGAAAAACACAAGGCCCTGGTTCTGATTCTCGTTTGCTTCGCGCTCGGCGCAGCCATGGCGGCCTCGCCGCTCTTTCTCACGAACAAGCCGGAACGGCTGATCGAAAAATCCGGTGTCGTGGACGAGGTCGAGTTGCTGGAGGTGACCCGTGGCACCCGCACCCATTACCAACTACGCCTGCGGGTAGGCGACTTGCTCGTCACCAACAACTCCCCGGAGGCCGAGCCGCTGAAGAAGGTGGCCGGTCCCCTGCGCGTGGGCGACCAGGTCCGAATCATGTGGGCCCCGTTTCTGGGAAAGACGAAGTTCTACGAGATTGAAAAAGGGGGAGAAAAGCTGGTGAGCGCCGAAGAAACGCTCCGCGAAGAGCAAAGCCGCGCGCGCCTCGTCCAATACTTCTCGGTGATGATGTTTGGCGTCGGCCTTTTCGCCTTGTGGAACTCCCGCCGGGCGCCGGCCTCGGCTCGTTCCTGATAGGCTCCGCTCCGCCGCCCGGCCGCGGCATCGCCGCGGCCCGCGTCCACCTTTCGCAACGCTTCGCCGACAGCGGCGCGGAGCCCGCGCGCGCAGATTTACGCAACGGTTTCCGCTCCGTGCTACTCGCAGTCGTCTTGCCTGCGCCCATCAAGGAGCGCGCCCCCTTGCCGCGTCTTTCGTCGGCCTCGCCCCCGCCCCGCCCCGCTCCCCGCCCACCCGCTCCCCCGTATCCCTTTCCCGCCTCCCGGCCGCCGGCTCTTCGTTTTTTCGCGGAGAACCACACGTCGGGAGAACGGACCCGCGCGCGCCCGCGGTCCCCCCTCCGGCGCATCCACCCCCAACCCACCACCCCGATGATCCGCAAAACCCCTCGCGCCCTGCGCACCTCCGCCACCGCCCTGCTCGCCGCCGCCTTCGCCTCGCTCGCTTCGGCCCAATCGGTCCAGACTTGGGCCTGGTTCCCGATGCCGATGCTCTCCGCCGCCCAGCAAAGCGCGGGCGTCTTCCCCGGTGGCGAAGGCTTCCAGTGGCCGCAAGCTGTCGCCACCGATCCCGTCGATGGCACCACCGTGCTCTACGGCACCGACGTCGGCGGCCTCTTCCGCTCCACCGACGGCGGCGCCAACTTCACCCCCGCCAACATCGGCCTCGAGACCTGCGGCGTCGTCGGCCTCGCCTTCGACCCGCGCAACCGCCACCGCGTGCTCCTCATCGGCGACGGCGGCGGCAACGCCTGGAACATCTATGGCGGCGTGCACCTCTCCACCGACGGCGGCGCCACCTGGAACCGCCGCCTCTCCCGCGTGCTCGACGCCATCGGCACCAACAGCCGCCAGATGGGCCGCGACCAGATCGCGTTCTCCTACTCCAGCTACGACGCCGGCCTCGGCCGCACCCAGGTCGTGTATTGGGTTTCCGAGGACGACTTCACGCCCACCACCTACGGCGGCGGCACCATCCAGTATCCCGGCGGCGCCCTCTTCAAATCGCTCGACGGTGGCTCCACCTGGAGCCTCGCCGCCACCGCCGACAAATACGGCGGCGCCAACGACGCCGACTCGCGCATCGCCGTGCACCCCGCCACCGGCGTCGTTTATATCGCCAACAAAAACGGCTTCTGGCGCAGCACCGACGGCGGCGCGAGCTTCACCCAGATCCGCACCGGCTCGCACCGCGCCTGCGAGATTGTCACCACCCCTGGTTACGAAAACTACGTCTGGACCGCCACCTCCACCGAGCTGCTCCGCTCGACCGACAGCGGCCAAAACTTCTCCCCCGTCTCCTTCACCGGCATCACCGGCTTCATGCGCCTAAAGGTCAGCTCGGCCAACCCGCAGCGCATGCTCGCCTCCAACAACTCCTGGGCGCGCTTCCGCAGCACCGACGGCGGCGCCACCTGGACGTCCTCCGCCGAGAGCTCGACCAACAGCCTCGTCCTCACCCTCGGCACCACCGACGCCAACCGCCGCGCGCACGCCGCCTTCCACCCCACCAACGCCGACATCATCTACGCGCTCGGCGTGGGCGATCAGCTCATGAAGAGCACCAACGGCGGCGCCAACTTCTCGTGGAGCAGCAACGGCATCAACGGCATCATGACCGGCGGCGGCTTCAACTTTAACACCCAAAACCCCGACGTCCTCTACCTCGGCTCCCAGGACTACAACGGCATGCTCACCACCAACGCCGGCACCACCTGGAGGCACATCAACCTCGAGGGCGGCGACAACTGGGGCTGGGTCTATGGCGCCTACGCCAAGAGCAGCCAGGTCCTCTTCGGCGGCAACAAGGCCTACCTCGCCAACAGCCACAACCTCATCATCAGCTTCGACGGCGGCGCCACCCGCCAGACCAAGGTCACCGGACTCACCGGCCTCCAGGTCAGCTACGGCGATCCCACCGATTCCAACATCCTCTTCTGCTGGAGCCAGCGCTCCACCGACGGCGGCGCCAACTGGACGCAGATGGCCGACTGCAACGGCGTCTTCACCCACCACCCGACCACCAACGCCCTCTTCGGCGGCAAGGGCAACGAGCTGAAGCGCTCCACCACCAAGGGCGCCAGCTGGACCACCCTCGCCACGCTCCCCGGCACCGTCACCGACGTCGCCCCGCACCCCACGCTCGACCGCCTCTGGGTCGCCGCCGCCGAGAAGCTCTACCGCCTCGACGGCCCCGCCTACACGCCCGTCGAGGTCCTCGCCGGCAACAGGATCCGCTCCGTCGCCATCGACCCGCTCAAGCCCGAGACCATCTACGTCGCCGGCACCAACGGCACCTGGCGCAAGTCCACCGACTCCGTGCGCCGCTCCACCGACGGCGGCACGAGCTGGCATCGCCTGATCGCGCTCTCCAACCAGCTCGACGGCGGCAACTGCGCCGAGTGGGTCCGCGTTCATCCCACCACCGGCGTCGCCTACTTCGCGACCAATTGCTTCGGCGTCTGGACCTTCGAGCCACCCACCGCGCCCGCCGGCACCGCCATTCCCGCCGAGGCCGACACCTACGTGCGCGGCAACATCAACACCAACCCCAACCCCTATCACACCGAGCCCCACCTCGTGGTGAAGGACGACACCGGCACCGACTACGACCGCCAGGCCTACCTGCGCTTCGATCTCTCCGGCATCACCGGCACGCTGCAAACCGCCCAGCTCCGCCTCTTCGTCAACCGCCTCGACGTCGGCCCCGCCACCTACGAGCTCTGCGAAACCACCGACTCCTGGACCGAGAGCGGCCTCACCTGGAGCGGCCGCCCCGCCGCCGTCTCCGTCATCGCCAGCACTACCATCTCCGTCGGCGGCGAGCTGATCTTCGACGTGAAGGACTTCGTCGCCGCGAAACTCGCCGGCAACAAGAAGGCCAGCTTCCTCATCCGCCGCGGCGACGTCTCGCAGACTCCCGGCTCCATGCTCTTCATCAGCAGCCGCGACCACGCCAACGCCTCCGAGCGCCCCGCCCTCCACTACACCGCCACCACGTCCTGGACGATCACCGCCGCCTCCTCCGACGCCGAGGCCCGTCTCGCGGGCGCCGGCGACGGCGGCGGCACGGTCGGCAACGCCGGCGCCACCGAGCTCGCCGTGGCCAACGCCAACAACGCCGGCTCCGCCTACTCCGCCGTTTACGCCTTCCAGCTGCCCAACGTCGGCAACGTCGCCAACCCCTTCACGAGCGCCAGCTTCACCGTCGGCCTCTCCACCAGCACAAGCACCTGGGGCGGGCAAAACCTCGACGTCTATGGCCTCGGCGCCCGCAGCTCGGCCACCGTGCTCGCCTCCGACGCCTTCTGCGGCTCGCTCGACTCCACCGACGCCACCCGCCTCGTGGACAACTGGATCAACCTCAACGTCGGCAGCGTCGTCCCCACCGGCCTGCGCACCGTGAGCAATTCCGCGCTCCTCTCGTATCTGAACACCCAATACGCCTCAGGCGCGGGCGCCGGGAAGTTTGTCTTCCTTCGCATCAGCCCCGACGCGATGGGCAACACGTGGAAAAACGTGAAGTTCGCCGCCAGCGAATACACCGCCAACCCCGCCTGGCGCCCCACCCTCACGCTCCAGTAGGGTCGTCGCTCGCCGATCCCGCCGACGCGGGACGCCCGCGTCAGTCCCCCCCCTCGCGCCCTCATCGGGCGCGAGGTCACGTCCGCCGCCATCCCCTCCGCCTGCCTCACTCGCGCCAGCTCAACACAAACTCGAAGCGCGCGTCGTCCTCATACCATAGCGGAAAGTTCGTGCCCCAGGTGTTGTTGTGGAGGTTGAAGTGCAGCCCCTCCTCCACCCGCGGCAGGCGGTTGGTAAACCGCACCAGCGAAGGTTTTCCCGGCGCCACCAGCGGCGCGCAGAGGTTCTCGATCAGCAAGGCGTCCTTGCCGTCCGCATCCAGGTAACGGCAGGCCTCCACCGCGTGCAGCGTGCGGTTGCCGTCGCGCACCACGTCGCGCGGATCGATCCACGAGCCGATCTTCTTCAAGCGCCACGCGCCGTCGCGGGCCAGCCGGGGTGTCATCGCCAGCCACATTCCCTCGGCCACGCGCGTCGCCGGCTTCTCGAACCAGCGCACGATCATCCGCAACCGCGGCGCCCCCGCCTCGAACCGATAAAGGATCTCCGCGCGCCTCGGGCACCCGTGCGCCCGGCTCGCCTCGGCGGGAAACCCCAGCCGCGCGCGCACCTCCACGCCCTCCGGCGTCTCGCGCGTCTCCAGCGTTTTCAGGCGCGGTGTCCAGGCCTGCGACTCCTTCACCGCGCGCTCGAGGCCGGGCTTGAGAAAATCCGGCACCGACCAATCGCGGTGCTGCTCGTGGCGCTGGTTGTAGCAGCGCCACTTCTGCGCGTAGTCCTCCGGCCCATACACCTCGTAGCGGAGCGCGCCGAGCGGATGCCGCGCGTCCGCCCAGCGACGCCCCGACTTCCGCTCACGCAGCCCCGCCAGCGAACCGTCCGCGCCGCTCCACGCCGCCTCGAAGAGCGGCGTCGCCAGCACCTCGCCCGGGGCCAGCTTGCGCCAGCCGCCGGTCTCGGCCTCGGCCGCCGGCTCCACCGCCGCGAGCCGCGCGCGCGCCTCGCGCTCCAACCGCGTGCCGCGCAGCGCCGCCACCGCGTCGTCCACGTAGGCCCGCTGCTCGCGCCACGATTCCTCCATGCGCCGGTAGGGCGCCTCGGACCGGGCCTTCGCGAACTCCGACTTCTTGAGCCGCTTGTCGTATTTCTTCTCCCAGCCCATCGAGAGCTTCACGTCCAGGCCCCAGGTATGCTCGGGCACGAGCAGCAGCCGCCGCGCAAAACGACGCGCCGCGACCGCCTCCTTTTCGCCCAGCGCGGCCTCGTCGAGCCCCGCGTGCCAGCGGGCCAGCGCGCGGTAGCGCGCCACCTTGAGCGGATCGGTGCCCACGCCGTGGATCCAGGTGTCGCCGAGCTCCTGCGTCACCACCGGCAGCGCTTCCTTCGCGCGGCGCAGCGCGGGCGTGAAATGGCTCAGGGTCGAGGCGCGCAGCTCGGCGCCGGGGAAACGCTCGCGCAGCGAGGCGTAAAAGGTCTCCACGTCCTCCAGCGTGCAGGGACCGTGGTTGTCGCCGGTATGGGCGAAGGTGAGCGCCTCGTCGCAGCCGGGGATCTCGGCGAGGTCTCCGTATCCCGATTTGCAATACACCACCGCCAGCTCCGAGCCGTCGTCATGGCGCCAGCGGAAGGCGTCGGGCACGGCGGGCGGGCGCGAGGCCGGGTTGACGCCCAGGTGGAGAAACTCGATGCCCGCCTCGGCCAGCAGCGGCACGAGGGCGCGGGTGTGCCCCGGCACGTCGGTCATCTTGCCCGCGGTGGTTTTCACGCCGAAGCGCGCGTCGAGCTCGCGCGAGAGGCCGAGACCGGCGCGGAAGAGCGATTCGCCGATCAGCTCGGTGTGGGTGGTGAAGGGCAGGCCGTGCCAGCGGATGTCGCCCGCCACGATCGCGGCCTCCAGCTCGCGCCGGCGCCTGGCGCCCCCCGCCTCGAGCGAGTGGTGGATCAGCCAGGAACCGGTGGTCCAGACGAAGCGATGCTCGCCGTGCTTCTCGCGCAGCTCGCGCGCCATGGCGATCGCGCGCGGGATGAAGTTGTCCACGTAGGCCGACACCACGTCGCGGGCGAGCGCGGTGAAGCCGATGTCGAGGTGCGTCTTGAAGAGCACGTGGATGCGCCGGGGCGCGAAGGAGGCGGAGGTATTGGCGGACATGGTCGGGGGGATGGAAGCGGGCGGAGGAGAAACGAATGCGGACTTTCTTGGTTTCCGGTCACCTGATGCGATGCCGTGCCCCAGCCTAGCCTTTTCAAGCGGGACTGTCTTGCAGCGGCCTGACGTTTTCTTACGCTGGCTTGATGCCACGCCTCACGCTCGACTACCTGCCGCCCGACGCGTTTTGCGATCCGGTGGTCTGGCGTTACGGGGCGCGCTCGCTCGCCGAACCGCACAGCCACACCTTTCACGAGGTTCTCTGGATCGAGGCGGGCGAGGGGCTGCACGCGATCAACGGCCAGGTGCGCCCCATGTCGCCCGGCTACCTCGCGCTCATCCGGCCCGACGACACGCACACCTTCAGCGCGCGCGAAGGCGCCGAGGAGATGCGCCTGTGCAACGTGCCCTTTCGCCCCGGACTTTGGCGTCGCCTGCGCCGCGCGCACCTCGCGGGGCGGCCGGCCTTTTTCGACGAACCGGACATCGAGCGGCGCGAGCACCAGCTCGGCCCGGTCGAGCTCGAGCGCGTGCGCGCGCTGGCCTCCGATCTCTTCGGCGGCGCCACCGACGCGTTTTCCACCACGGCGTTTCTCGCGGCGCTGCTCGCCTTTCTCGGCAACCGCGAGCGCCGCCGCCGCGCCTCCGGGGAGACGCCCGGCTGGCTGCGCGACGCGCACGAGGCGGTGCAGCGCTTCCCCCGCTTCGTCGGCGGCGTGCCGGCCTTTGTCCGCCTCTCCGGCCGCTCGCCCGAGCACGTGGCGCGCGAATGCCGCCGCCACCTCGGCCGCGCGCCGCGCGAGATCGTCAACGAGGCCCGCCTCGCGCACGCCACCACCCGGCTCCGCACCTCCACCGACCCCATCGTGGAGATCGCGCACGAGAGCGGCTTCGAAAACCTCGGGCATTTCTACGCCCTCTTCCGTCGGCGCCACGGCCTGCCGCCCCGCCGCTATCGCCTCCTTCACGGCCACGTCGAGCGCGGCCGCTGGAACGACCAAGACGAACGCCCGCGCGACGGCGCGGATCCGGCGTAGTGATACGATCACTACGGAATACCCGGTCGCAACGAATTGCGCCCGCCTGCCATCGCCGCCGGCCTTCCCCGCGTGCTGGAACGACCGCATGAACCCCTCCACCACCCGCCGCACCGTGTTCGCGCACGCGGCTACCCTCCTGGCGCTCTGCGTCAGTTACACCGCCCACGCCGACATCCTCCGAAACGGCGATATGACCGAGGGCGCCGACAAGGCCAGCCATTGGAACCAGATGTGGGTCGGCATCGGGAAATTGTCGGCCAGCCGCGACGAGGCGATATTCCGCTCCCCGCCCGCATCCTTGCGCCTCACCGCGATCGACGGTTCGGCCAAGGGCCAGATCGCCCAGTCGGTGCCCACCGTCCCCGGCGAGCGCCTCGTCGCCTCCGGCTGGATCAAGTGCGAAGGCGCCGACACCACCGCGCAGTTCGGCGTGCAGTTTTTCAACAACAACCACGCCCCCATCGGCTTCACCCAGGTGCGGTATGTCGCCGGCGATACTCCGTGGACGGAGGGGCGGGCCACCGCGACCGCCCCCGCGGGCGCCACCCGGGCCTCCTTTGTCCTCCTCATCGACGGCGACGGCCAGGCCTGGCTCGACGACGCCGTCCTCACCCGCTCCAAAGACCCCGCCCCCGCGGCCCCGCCCCCTCCGCCCGTGCAGCACTCCGCGCCCGCGCAGGCGGAAACGGAAGTGGCCCTGCTCGCCGGCGAGGGAACGCTCATCGCCGCGATCGCGGATTTCCGTAAGCAAAATTTCACCTACGGCTACGAGGGCTGGAAGGACCTCGCCGCGGTGACGCGCCGCGACCCCGCGGGACTGCTCCTCACCGGCCCCGCCGCCGGAGGCGGTGGCGTGGTTTACCCGAGCCCGGCCCTGATCGACGGCGCCACCCACCTCCGCGTTCGGTATATCCGCCACGAAAGCCACGGAGCCTGGACGCTCCACGTGAAGTTGATGGGAGCCAACGAAGCTTCGGTAACCGTTCCCCTGACCGGCCCCTCCACCCGTGAGATGGAATCAAAGCTCATCCCCCTGCCCGCCAATCGTCCCGGCCGCGTCAATCAGGTGCAGTTTCAGGGCAGCTTCAGTCCCGCCGAGCGGTTCAATCTGACGCTCGTGGACGCCGCCTTCGTCCGCCTCGACTGAAGCGCCTCGACGACTACGCATTTCGACCCGCCGCTCCTCCGGGACGGCGGGTTTTTCATGGCCCATCCCCGCCTGCCGCAGAGTGTGCTTGCGTAATCTCTCCTCCACTACACAGGCCGCAACGACTTGCGACCCCAAGCAATTGAGCCTCGAAATCAAATGCGGCACATTTGCCCTCATGAAACCCCCACGCGTCACCCCGCGCCGCCTTTCCGGCTTCACGCTCATCGAGCTACTTACCGTCATCGCCATCATCGGCATCCTGGCGGCGATCCTGATCCCCGTCGTCGGCCGCGTCCGCGACAGCGCCCGCACCGCCTCCTGCATCAGCAATCTCCGCCAATGCGGATTGGCCGCGCAGATGTTCGCGCAGGACCACAAGGACCGTCTCCCACCGGGCTTCGACCCCGCCTCGCTCTCATGGCACGCGGTGCTTGAGCCCTACACCGGCTCCCGCCAGGAGGGCAACGTGTTCTGGGCGGGTGGTGGCGCAAGCCGCGTCTTCTTCTGCTCTGTTCTCAACTTCCAAGCTGATGGCATGGCGCTGCCCAATTACGGCATGAACGAGGGCCTCATGGAGTGGGGTCAACCGATGCAACTCGTGCGACGCTCGGGCAACGGCGGCAACATGATCACGGTGACCACCTCCAATCGTGGCTACAAGATCCCGCAGGTTCGCCGGCCTAACCAAACCATCCTGTTCGGCGACAAGGTGGATGGCACGGGCAGCATGTATATCAGCCAAAGCCAGGCCAACGGCGCACAATGGTCGGCCCGTCATGCCAATTCCGGCAAGATGAACGTCGTCTTCGTCGCCGGCAACGTCCGGAGCCTTGATCGCGCCGCACTCGCGAATCCGACGCCCGCAGGCGGACCGGAATACTGGTCGATGTGGTAAAAAGCCAAACATCCCTTAACATTTCAGGCGCCGGACGTGCATCCGGCGCTTTTTCTTTTCCTCGTGAAGCCCCTCCTGATCCCCCTGGTCCTGCTCGCCTTCGCGGCCTCGATCGCCCGATCCTCAATCGTCCGCTGGGAACAGACATCCCTCACGCTCCACCAGGCCACCCTCTCCGGCTGGACGCTCACCGTGGACGCCTCCCGCGCCCGGCTCACCTCCCTCGTCCCGCCCGGCGGCGCGCCCGAGGACAACGTGCTCCTCGGCGGCGGCCACCGCGTCTGGCTCGGGCCGCAGGCCGAATGGCCCGTCTTCTGGCCCCCGCCCAAGGGGTGGGAGGACAGCGCGGCCACCTCCCTCACGGTCTCCGACGACGCCACCGAGCTTGTCCTCGCGCTGCCGCGGCCCGATCCCGCCCAGCCCGCGCTCACGCGCCGCTACCGGCTCCTGCCCGACGCGCTCCTCCTCGTGGCCGAGTGGCGTATCGACAAACTCACTACGCCGTCCGTCTCCCGGCAGGCCATCCATATCCTGCAAACACGCCCCGACACCGCGGCCTTTCTCACGCCCCGCCCCACGGCCGACGCCCCGCTCGGTCACGGTCTCCTCGCCCTCGCCGTCCGTCTCGGCACGATCCTCGACCGCCCCATTCCCGCCGGCTTCATCACGCCCGTCTCCCCCTCCTGCCTCGGCCCCGGCCTGCTGCGCCTGAGCGGCACCGGCGAGGAGGAAAAGATCGGCGTGCCCCCGCAGCCGCTCCTCGCCCGCTTCCCCGGAGGCCACGGCCTGCGCCTCTTGCCGGTCTTGCACGATGGCATCGAGGACGCCGATCGCACCGCGCCCGAGGCCGGCCTTTTCACGCAGGTTTACTTCGGCGCCACCGACTGGGCGATGACCGAGCTCGAGCAACTCTCACCTCGTCTCCTGCCCGCCGCGGGCACCGACACCGTCTCCGCCACCCTGCGCCTCGAGTTCCTGCCACCCCCGTAGGGCCGCCCTTGATGTCCCGCCACGCGGGGACGCCCGCGTGGCGCCTTTTTCGCACAGGCGACATTCGCAAAGCACACGCTTCACACCCACGCCCCTTCCGCAACGGTTTGCGCCCGCGCCCCTTTGGCCCGCTCCGCGCCGACCACCACGCTGCCACCCACTCCTCTCCTCCATGGCCCTCGCCCTGCCTCCCGCCGCGACCAACACCAAACGCTCCGCCGAATACTCCGCCTCGCTCGACGGCCGGCCCGTCTTCGTGCACGGCTACTGCGGCTTCGCCGGCGGCACCGTTTCCTTCGTCTCCGTCGATCTCGACGCCGCCTCAGAGGCCCGCCTCGCCGCCGGTGGCGCGCTCGAGTTTCGCGTCACCGCGCACCGCCTCGTGGACCAGGTGTCCGTGCGCCCGCTCTCGGCGGACGTCGCCTGCACGCTCGAAAACGAGACCACCGCCGTCTTCAAGATCACCCGCCCCGGCCACTACTTCGTGAAGTGGGACGACTCCTTCCAGCTCCCCTTCTACCTCTTCGTCCACCCGCCCTGCGTGCCGCCCGCCGAGCCCGCCCCCCTGCCCTCCGACCGCGCCTCCAACGCCCTCTTCACCTTCGGCCCCGGCGTGCACAAGCCCGGCCAGATCCGCCTCCGCAGCGGCCAGACGCTCTACCTCGCCCCCGGCGCCGAGGTC
The DNA here is from genome assembly GCA_030605125.1 of Verrucomicrobiota bacterium. Taxonomy (GTDB): domain Bacteria; phylum Verrucomicrobiota; class Verrucomicrobiia; order Opitutales; family Opitutaceae; genus IMCC26134_A. The sequence continues at coordinate 80,447 of JAUWBD010000003.1, forward strand.
CACGGCACCGTGATCGCCGAGGACGCCTCCGACATCCGCATCTGCGGTCGCGGCATCCTCAAGGGCTCCCACATCCCCTTCGGCGGCACCAAGGACGAGCGCTACATGATCTGCCTGCGCCGCTGCAAACGCGCCGTGGTCGAGGGCATCACCGTGATCGACGGCTTCGCCTGGAACATCATCGCCCACCACTGCGACGACGTCGTCTTCCGCTGGGTCAAGGTCATCACCGAGCGCCTCTGGTCCACCGACGGCATCAACCCCTGCGCCTCCCGCCACGTGCTGATCGAGGATTGCTTCGTGCGCTCCAAGGACGACTGCGTCGCCGTCAAGGGCCTCGACTGGGAACACCCCGACCCGCGCGACTGGCAGCCCATGCACGACATCACCGTGCGCCGCCTCGTCGGCTGGAGCGACAACAACAACGGCGTCGTGGTCGGCGCCGAGACGCGCTCCTCCGAGATCTGCCGCATTCTTTTCGAGGACTGCGACTTTCTCTTCGTGAGCAACACCTGCGGCGACCAGGCCGCCGCGCTCACCATCACCGCGCTCGACGACACGCGCGTGCACGACATCGCCTTCCGCAACATCCGCGTGGAGTATTCCCTCGCGCCGCTCGTGAACGTTTACCTCACCAACGAGGTGTTTGACATCCCCGGCACCAGGCTCCCCTCGGGCGGCGTGATCGAGAACATCGAGTTCTCCGACATCACGCTGCTCGAGGGCCCTTCCCGCCGCAGCTTCCTCTGCGGCCTCGACGAAAAACGCCTCGTGCGCGATGTGCGCTTCAAGAACCTCGTCGTCCGCGGCCAGCCCGTTAGCGACGCCGCCGCGCTCCGCCTCATCGCCAACCCCTTCGTCCGCGACGTCTCCTTCGCCTGAGTGTCGCCCGCCCCCCCCCCGCGCACCGATTTTCCGAAACTCGTTGCGCCCCGCGCTTGTGCCCCGCCCCTACCGCCGCCACCTTCTCCGCACGCAGCCCCGCCCTCGCGTGCCCGACCCGTCGTCCTCCTCACCCCCGCCCACCCTCGAACACGTCGCGCGCCTCG
>JAUWBD010000061.1 GCA_030605125.1 Verrucomicrobiota bacterium
TGCCGCCGCATCCGCGCCGATCCCTCGCTCGCGCACATGCCGGTGGTGATCCTCACCACGCTCTCCGACCGGGAGGCCCGTCTCGCGGGTATCCTCAGCGGCGCGGACGATTTTATCTCAAAGCCCTTTGATTTGCAGGAGATGAGGGCGCGCGTGCGCACCCACACGCGCCTCAACCGCCTCCGGCACCTCGCGGCTGAACGCGCCCGCTTTGAGCGGCTTTTTGAGTCCGCCCCGTCCGCCATCGTGCTGGTGGACGAGGATGCGCAAGTCCTCGAGATTAACCCGCGTGCGCGCGCCCTCCTGCCGGGCCTCGCACGCGGCGGTTCCGTCGCGGACGTCCTCCCTGCGGCGGATTTTTCAGTCGTGGCCGGAGCCCTCGCCCGAGCCCGTTCCGGTGATTCCGAGCCCTGTGTCTCGGGCAACCTTCTCGCGCGCGGCGCCGGCGCCGCGCGCCACCTGCGGGTGCGGGCCTCGGCTCTCTCCACGCGTCCTCGTCGCGAGACGATTTTGATCTTCGACGACGTCACCGACGAACTACGGGCCAACGAGCTGCTCGCCGAGAAAAACAGCGGGCTTGAGGAGGCCGTGGCGGCCCGCACCGCCCAGCTCGAGGAGATGAACCGGCTGCTTGTTTCCTATGCCGCCTTCGTGTCGCACGACCTGCGCTCCCCCCTGGCCGTGGTGAAGGGCTACCTCTCGATGCTGGTGCACGATACCGACAATGAGATCCCGGCGCCGCAGGCGCGCGAGTTTCTCGCCCGCGCTTACGATGCGACCAACACCCTCGACGCCATGGTCAGCAATCTGCTCAAGCTCGCGTCGCAGGAAAGCCGCGCCGATTCCGCGCCGCCCATGCCGCTGGACCCGCGCCCCTCGATCCTGCGCATATGTCGCAACCTCCATGGTCAGCGACCGGGGGACACCACGCGCTTCACCGTCGGCGAGCTGCCCGCCGTGGCCGCTTCGCCCGAGCTGATCGAGCGGGTGTTTTTCAACCTGCTTTCCAACGCCGCCAAATACAGTGCGGATCGCCCCGAGCCTCATGTCGAAGTGGGCGCCATCATGCACGCCGAGGGCCCGGTGATTTTCGTCCGCGACAACGGCGTGGGCTTTGAAGAGCGCGACCAAAGCCGCCTGTTCCAAGAGTTTTCCCGCCTCAACGAGCAGGATGCGCGGGAGGGTTTTGGCCTCGGCCTCGCCCTGGTCTCGCGCCTGCTGCGCGCGCACCAAGGGCGCATCTGGGCGGAGGGTCGCCCCGGGGCCGGCGCCACTTTTTTTGTGCGCTTCGGGCCGGCCCGAATCGCAACCGCGCGAGCGGCTTAGCCCCCTGATGTTCGCTTACCGGAGGAACGCGTTGTCCTCAACGCGTTGACGCGGCATCGCCGCGCTTGATCGGAGCGGACCGCCCGCGTCCGCACACCGGGCGATGTGCCCGGCGCGTCAGCTCAGCCAAAAGCTCCACGAGCGCTTCAGCTGCACCCACATCTCCGCCGGCTTGGCGGTGTGGCGGTCGAGCGAGGAGACGCAGGGCGCGAAGCGGGCGCCTTGGAGGATGAGGTGCCCGCGCGTGAGGAAGACAAGCAGGGGCAGCAGGATCACCCCGCGTTTCGCCAAGCCCATGGGTTCTCCCGCCCAACGGCTTCCGATAACGCCCGCGACCAGCAGCACTACACACGCGACCATTGGCACCAGGATGCCGAAGAGGATCACCGGGCGCGGCATGAACAGCTCGCGCAAGCGCGTCCAGAGAGAGAGGCCGCCGAAGCCGACGCACGCCACCGCCAGCGCCGTCAACGGGACCTGCGGCGACTGGCCTTGCACGACCGAAAGGAAAAACCAGGAGAGCGCGACCGAGCAGCCCAGCACGCAATACTCCGCCAGCAGGGGCGGGAGCCATACCCAGCGGTTCGCGAGCAGGATCGCGGCGGGACCGCGCGTGGTCGCCTCGGGCGGTGCGGGCGGGGGCGGAGCGGCCAGAGCGGGCGGCGGCGCTGCGGTCACCACGGTGGCCGAGGCGAGCATGGCATCCAGGCGGAAGGCGTGCCGGGCGGGGCGACGGGTCTCGATCAAGGTGTTCATCCGCTGACAATGCTACGGACAACGTGACGTTTTTTTAACGGTCAGTGGTGACAGATTCTCGGGAGGAATCCCCCTAGTGTCCCGTCACTAAAGTCCCTGAATAAATACCTTGGCCGCAAAAAGGCGCAGAATTTTGCGCCTTTTTGCGGCCATCCTTCAGCCAGACTCATCGAAGCTCCCGTCGGTTACGGAGCACGACTGTGCCTTGTAAATAAACAGACCGTGCCTTCCAAGCGGCAGGCGCCTTGTTGACGCCGGCTGCGAGCTCAAACCCGCGCCGCGTCAACGACTCGCCCTGAGGGCGCGTGTCGTCGCGGTGCAATGGATACAGCAGGCAGTCGCCGAAGGTGACTGCCCGGGCGCGCCCAGCCCGCGGGCCAGGACAAAGCGCTGAGCGCCACGACGCCATAGGCCAAGGAAAGGAAAGCCGGCGCCCCGATAAGGAGGCGGCGGCGTTTGAGGGACTTCACGTGCGGCGGGAAAAGCGGGCGGAGCCCCGTGAGTGATTGGGTGCACGGTAAAACGCGCCGGCGCCGGTTCTGCCTTCACCTCGGCGACGGCGTGGTTCAAGGTCTTCCTTTTTCACCATGTCCTCCTCCTTCCTCGCCGACGCCCAGACCCGCATGAAAAAAGCCGTGGACCACACCCTCCACGAGTTCGCCAATATCCACACCGGCAAGGCGAGCCCCACCATGGTCGAGGGCGTGATGGTCGAGTCCTACGGCTCCATGATGCGCATCAAGGACTGCGCCGCCATCTCCACGCCCGACCCCCGGCAGATCGTCATCCAGCCTTGGGACAAGGGCGCCCTCCAAGCCATCGTGAAGGGCATCCAGATGGCCAACATCGGCCTCAACCCCCGCGTCGATGGCAGCGTCGTGCGCATCGGCCTGCCCGAGATGAGCAAGGAGCGCCGCCAGGAGTTCGTGAAGATCGCCCAGCGCCTCGCCGAGGAAGGCCGCGTGCACGTGCGCAACGTCCGCCGCGACGTGCTCGAATCGGCCAAGAAGGCCAAGCTCCCCGAAGACGAGGCCAAGCGCGTCGAGAAGGACGTGCAGACTGCCACTGACAAGGCCATCGCCGACATCAACGCCTCCCTCGCCGCCAAGGAGAGGGATCTGCTCACGGTCGGCTGAGCGCGCGAAGCGCGCAGATGCAGTTGGAAGTTTAAGTTGAAGATATCCATCCGGCGGCCGCCGCAGGCGGCGGCTCACGTCCCTTAAACTTAAGCTTCGGCCTTAATCCCCGATCATGGCTTCTTCCCTTCCCAAACGCGTCGTCGTCAAGCTCGGCACCGGCGTGCTTACGCACGGTATTGGCCAGCTGAATACGGATCGCATCGCCTCCCTCGCCGCCGGCATCGCCGTCCTGCGCGCCCGCGGCATGGAGGTGATCGTCGTTTCCTCCGGCGCCGTGGGCCTCGGCATGGGCCGCCTCGAGCTGAAGCGCAAACCGGCCGACGTCTCCAAAAAGCAGGCCTGCGCCGCCATCGGCCAGTCCCTGCTCATGCAGACCTGGCAGCGCGCCTTCGATCCCCACGGCACCACCGTCGCGCAGGTGCTCCTCACCCACGAGGACCTGCGCTCGCGCCACCGCCACCTCGGCGTGAAGGCCTGCCTCGAGGAGCTCATCGCCTACGGGGTCGTGCCCGTGATCAACGAAAACGACACCGTGAGCGCCGCCGAGATCAAGTTTGGCGACAACGACACGCTCTCCGCCATGGTAGCCGGCCTCGTCGGCGCCCAGCACCTCGTCATCCTCTCCACCGCCCCGGGCCTCATCGACATGAAAGGCACCGGCAAAATCCTTCCGGTCGTCGAAAGGATCACGCCCGAGATCGAGGCCATGGCCGGCGGCACGACCGACATCACGGCCACCGGAGGCATGATTTCCAAGATCTCCGCGGCCAAGGTCGCCCTGCGCGCCGGCTGCGGCGTCTTCATCGCCAGCGGCGCCGAGCCCGATATCCTCGGCCGCCTCTTCGCGGGCGACAATCCCGGCACCTTCTTTGTCCCCGTGCGCGAGCCCCTCGAGTCCCGCAAGCGCTGGATCGCCTTTTACCAGCGCCCGGCTGGAGCCATCGTGGTCAACGCCAACGCCGTGCCCGCCATCCGGGAGCAGGGGCGCAGCCTCCTCGCCATCGGTGTCACCGACGTGCGCGGCCGCTTCGCCGCCGGCGAGGTGGTCAACATCCTCGGTCCCGACGACGCCGTGCTCGCCCGGGGGGAGGTCGCTTTCGACGACGCCGAAGTGCGTGCCATGGCCGGCAAGAGCACCGACGAGCTGCGCCCGCGTTTCCCGGGGCGCAAGCGTCTCGAGGTCGTCCACCGCGACGATCTGGTCGTGCTGTAAAAGGAGCCGGAGCCCACCGCCCCGGCCCAGCCCCAGAACTTCCCCTTACGCCCCGCGCAGCCGGGCTAATAGCTCCCAGAGGGGGCGTCGCCTTTCCGTGCCCGAGCGACCTTTGCGTTGCATGCGGAATCAAATTTGCTCACGTAGCGAACCTTATGGCCAATACCGCTACCCTTAAGATTGAAGGCAAGGAGCTCCAGTTACCCGTCATCATCGGTTCCGAAGGCGAAAAGGCGGTGGACATTAACAAGCTCCGCGCGGAGACCGGCTACATCACCTTCGACGACGGCTTCGGCAACACCGGCTCCTGCCTGAGCAAGATAACCTACATCGATGGCGAGGTCGGCGTGCTCCGCTACCGCGGCTATCCCATCGAGCAGCTCGCCGAGAAATCCAACTTCATCGAGAGCGCCCTTCTCGTGATGAACGGCGAGCTGCCCACGCCCGCCGAGCGCTCCTCCTTCTCCCAGCTCCTCACCGCCAACGCGCCCCTGCGCGAGGGGCTCGTGCGCTTCATCCAGAGCTTCCCGCGCGACGCCCACCCGATGGCCGTCCTCTCCGCCACGCTCAACGCCCTCGGCGCCTACTACCCGCACCTGGCGAGCAACAACCACCAGAACGACCTCGAGCACTTCGACGAGGCCGCCGCCATCGCCATCTCCAAGGTGCGCACCATCGCCGCGCACACCTACCGCGTGAGCAAGGGCCTGCCCTTCAACTACCCGAATCCAAAACTTGGATACTGCGAGAACTTCCTGCACCTCATGTTCTCCGAGCCCTACTCGGAATACGTGCCCACGCCCGAGGTCGCCTCGGCGCTGAATCTCTTCCTCCTCCTCCACGCCGACCACGAGCAGAACTGCTCCACCTCCACGGTCCGCATGGTCGCCTCCGCCGGCGCCAACCTCTTCGCCTCGGTCTCGGCCGGCGTGAACGCCCTCTGGGGCCCGCTGCACGGCGGCGCCAACATGGCGGTGATCGAGATGCTCAAGGCGATCCACGCCGACGGCGACGACGGCACCAAGTTCATCGCCGCGGCCAAGAGCGGCAAGGGCGACCGCCTGATGGGCTTCGGCCACCGCGTTTACAAGAACTACGATCCGCGCGCGAAGATCATCAAGACGTCGTTCTACAAGGCCCTCGCCTCGCTCGGCATCAAGGACGACCCGCTCCTCAACATCGCGATGAAGCTCGAGGAGTGCGCGCTCAACGACCCCTACTTCGTCCAGCGCAAGCTCTACCCGAACGTGGACTTCTACTCGGGCCTGATCATGCGCGCCCTCGGCATCCCCGAGAACATGTTCACCGTGATGTTCGCCATCGGCCGCATGCCCGGCTGGATCGCGCAGTGGCGCGAGGTCGCGGCCAACCCGAAGCTCAAGATCTACCGTCCGCGCCAGATCTACGTCGGCGAGCCGCAGCGCAACTACGTGCCGACCAACCTGCGCCAAGGCTGATCCCGGCCGCGCGCGCTCTTCCGGTTTTTGACGCCAAGAGCGCGAAGAGCCGCGAAGATCGAGCCAGGAGCGGATCCGAAGCTTTTGTTGGAAAAACAAAAAGGGCCCGCGTATGTCGCGGGCCCTTTTGTTTTGGCCGAGGGTCTTGGCCAGTAGTTCATGCCGACGGCTGTGAAGAACTAGACTTTAGGAACCTGAAATTAGACCACAGATTGCACAGATATTACGGATAAGAAGCAGGATGTTCCCCAGTCATTATCCGCGCCCATCCGAGTGATCCGCGGTTAAAGTCCTGCCTTTGCCCCATCTGTGTCCATCCGTGTAATCTGTGGTTAAAGTCTGAATCTTTTTAGCTGCTGGTATCAGACCTGCTCGATCTTTTGCACGCGGGGGACGTGGCGGCCGCCCTCGAAGGGGGTGGCGAGCCAGGTGCGGACGATCCTGAAGGCTTCCTCCTGGGTGACGGTGCGCTCACCGAGGGAGAGCACGTTGGCGTCGTTGTGCGAGCGGTTCCAGATGGCGACCTGCTCGTTCCAGCAGAGGCCGCAGCGCACGCCCTTCACCTTGTTGGCGACGATGGCCTCGCCGTTGCCCGAGCCGCCGAGCACGATGCCGTATTGAAACTCGCCGCGGGCCACGGCCTCGGCGGTGGGGCGAATCCAGTCCGGGTAGTCGCAGGAGGCGTCGGAGTAGGTGCCGAAATCTTTCACGGTGTGGCCCTCGGCGAGGAGCATGGCCTTGATGGCCTCCTTGTATTTGAAGCCGGCGTGATCGGAACCGATGGCGATGGTGTAGGCGGGAGCGGACATGGGTTTAAGAGAGGAGAGGAAGAGAGAATCCGCCCACGAAACACACGAAAAAACACGAAAAGAAAGCTTTCGCTCAAAGCCGCGCGAGCAGGGCGAGGCGCTCGTCGTGCACCTGCCAGTAGCGTTCGGTGACCTTGGAAAAGGCCGGCATGACCATCGCGATGAGCAGGCGGCCGCCGATGTTTTTGGAGGCGCGACGGGTGGAGGAGGCGAGGGCCTCGGCCTCCGCCCCGATTCGGCGCATCTCCTCGTGGTCGCGGCGGGCGGCGGCCTCGGCGCCGGCGTGCATGAGGTCGCCGAGCTGGTTGGCGGTGGCGACGGGATTGAAAAAGAAACGGGCGGCCGGGTGGGACGGACCGGAGGCGGCGTCCGCTTGCGCGTAGTCGAGCGTGGTGGCGAGCGAGGCGCGCGAGAGGGATTGGATGAGGCGGGAGCTCAGGGCGTATTCCGAGAGGAGCAGCAGGCGCGCGCCTTCGGCGGGATCTTGATGCGGGCGCAGGGCCTCGGCGAGGCGGGCGCGGGTGGCGGAGTCGATGTCGCCTTGGTCGAGGACGAAGGTGAGCGTGGCGAGCGCCTGGCCCTGGATCACGATCGCCACCATGCGGCGGAGGAGCGTGCGGGCATGGACCTCGAGTTTCTGGCCGGCGGAAAAGACGGGGAGGAGCAGCGCGACGGCTTCGGCGCGGTGGCCGTCGAGGGCGAGAAGGGCGGCTTGGGCCGAGGCGGTTTGGGAGACGACGCGCAGCGGGCCGAAGGCGGGGATGGGGTCGGAGGGGGCTGTGGTGAGATCGGCGAGCGCGGGAGCGGCGGCGAGCTCGTCGAACCAGGCGCGGAGCGGTGCGATCTCCTCCCAGCGGGCATGGATCGCATCGCGATGGGTTTCGAGGTAGGCGAGCCAGGCGTCGCGCACGGGGGGCTCGGCGGAGAGCGCGGGGAACCGGAGCTCGGTGGGCGGGACGCTGTCGTGGAGCGAGCCGGGCACGTTTTTGCTGTAGCGCAGGACGAGCGCGTGGGTGGCGGCGGCTTCGGTAAAATCGGAGCGGAGCTGCGGGTGGTCGGTCTCGTGAGCGAGCCGGGATTCGTCCTTCGCGAGCCAGGTGAAGAAGAGCGTGAGGCTGGCGGCGAGCGCGAGCCAGGGGACGAGGCGAAGGCGGGTGACGCGGAAGCGGGCGAGGAGCAGCCAGGCCGGGCCGGCCACGAGGCCGAGGGCGAGGAGCAGGCGGAGCGCGAAAGGCGCGGAGCGCGGGGTGGGGTGGACGAGGTGATCGTAAGCGAAGGTGGCGAGGAGGGCGAGGCAGGCGGCGATGACGAGGGTGCCGAGCGCGCGGCCGAAGCGGGAAAGAGGCGGGAGCATGTGAGGGAAGGGGCGGACCTGGGGAAGCTTACGCATAAAACATCCGGAAAATCACGACGGGAAAAAGGGGCGCACCGGATGGCGGAGGGGCGCGAGGGCGGCTAGGGTGGCGGCATGAACTTGCGTTGCTCCTTGGGTGTGCTGCTGGCGACGGCGGCGATGACGATGGTCGGCTGCCAGTCCACGCCGCAGAAACGGATCGCGAAAAACGAGGCGTCGTTTGCGGCGATGTCACCCGCGGCGCAGGCGGCGATCCGCGAGGGGCGGGTGGAGATCGGGTTTACGCCGGAGCAGGTGGAGCTGGCGCGGGGCAAGCCGGCGCGGGTGGTGCGGCGCACGACGGCGCAGGGCGAGGAGCAGTCGTGGATCTATGAGCGGCGCGGCTCGCGCCTCGGGGTGGGCCTCGGCGTCGGGGGCGGCAGCGGTGGAGTCGGCGGCGGCGTGGGCGTGAGCAGCGGAGGGCGCGCGCCAAACATCGCCTACGTGGTCCACTTCGCCGGCGGCGTGGTGCGCTCGGTGGAGGACTACGGACGGTAACCCTTACTCGCCGGGGTTGGGGTTTTTGGCCCGAAGACGCGAAGAAGGAACCGAAGGTCGCAAAGATTCCGACCTTGGTTTGAAAAGTCCGAACCGCGCCCGCGCCTCAGCGGGCGCCGAGTTTGTCGAGCGTGGCGAGATTGCGCGTGCGGGTGGATTCGAGGGCGTGTTGGGACTCGAGCACCTGGTCGAGCCTGTTGGCATGCGCGGGCTCCTCGGGCTGGCGTTGGCCGAGCGCGAGGTAGGAGATGAGGGCGATGTCCTGGCGGGCGATGTTGAGCGCGAGTTGGCGGGCGTTGCGACGGACGTCTTCGTGGATGGCCGCGGGGAGGGCCGGGCTGACGGTCGCGAGGAAGGCCTCGGGCGAGCCTTGCGGGGAGTAGAGGCGGTTTGAGCCGGTGTTCATCACCCGCGTGGTGTTGGCGCCGAGCCAGCCGAGGCTGAAGTCGAAGCCGGGCACGTAACCTTCCGGGACAGGAAGGAAGGGCTCGACCTCGGGGGGAGGCTCGACGCTGACCACGGACGGCAACCAGCCGCTGAGGCGGGTGAAGGCGGTGTTGTGGGGCTGGCTGGCGAGGAAGAGGAGAAAGTCGGTCGCGCGCTCGGGCTGTTTGGAGAGGCGGGTGATGCCGAAGGTGAGGCCGGTGCCGGTCTCGGCCTCGGAGGCGCGGCCGAAGAGATTGCGGCCATAGCGCGGGTGGTCGCGCGCGGGGAGCGGAATGGGGAAGATGCCGATGTCGAAATTGACCTGGGAGCGGAAGCTGGGGCTGTCCCAACTGCCGGTGGTGATCATGAGGGCGCGGCCCTGGATGAAGTAGAAGCTGGCGTCCTCGCGGCCGAGCTGGAGGAAGCCGGGCTGCATGCGCAGGCCGGTCTCGCGGGCGATGGTGAGGGCGTCGAGGAAGGCGGGGTGTTCGAGCGACCATTCGCCGCGCAGGAGGGAGAGGCCGATCTCGGTGCCGGTGGTGCGGAGGGAGGGGCCGGCGATGCGCTCCTGAACCAGGCGCTGGGTCTGGTTTTGCATCAGGGCGTTGATCAGCATGGGCGCGTTGGCCTTGGAGCCGGCGATGGGGAGGATGGAGCGCCCGGTGCGGCGGTTGTAGTCTTCGACGCGGGAGAGGACGGAGAGAAACTCGTCGTAGGTGGCGGGCGCCGGCGTGTCGCCGAGGATGAGGCGCCAGAGCTCCTGGTTGTAATACATCCGCACCGTGAACATGGACACGGGGATACCGTAGTGGTCGAGGAGGTTGGGTTGGTAGGCAGGGGTGGAGACCATGCCGTCGAGGATGGTCTCGCGCAGCGGGGTGTCGGCGAGGGGCGTGCCGGCGTTGTAGGGATTGGGCCGGGCGACGGTTTCGCCGATGGGAGAGAAAAAGCGAGCGAGGGTTTCCTCGTCGGTGGCGCCGCCGAGCTGGATGATGTCGGGGGCGGTGCCGCCGACGAGCTGGGTCTTCACCCACTGGGCGTAGGTGCGCTCGGGGATGGCGAGCTGCTCGACGCGCACGCCGGGATGGAGCGCCTCGTAGTCGCGGGCAAGCTGGGTGAAAGCGTCGCGCAGGCCGCCCTCGAGCTGCCAGTGGGCGAAGCGGAGGACGACGCGGCCGTCGCCGATGTCGGCGCGTTTGTGGCTAAAGACCCGGAAGAGGGCGAAGAGGAAGCAGGCGGCGAGGAGGCAGAGGCCGACGGTGTTGAGGGCGTTTTCGCGTTTCATCGGCGGGATCAGCGGGCGTCGGGGGCGGCGGTTTGGGTGGCGGGCTCGGCGGAGGCGAGCGGGGGCAGGGCGGCGAGCTTGTCGCGCACGAGGGCGCGGCGGTAGTCGCGTTGGAACTCGGCGAGGAAACGGCGGAAGTAGGCGTGGGCGAGGTCGTGTTGGCCGAGGCGGGCGGCGAGCTCGCCGACGGCGACGACGATGTTGGCCCGGGAGGTGGGGCGGGAGACGCCGGCGGCGTCGGCGGCGAGGTAGTGGCGGAGCAGGCGCTCGTCGTCGAGGCGGTGGTGGCGCACGGCGTCGGCGAGGACGAGGTGGAAGTCGCGGCGCGAGCCGGGGCGGGCGAGCGCGTCGGCCTCGGCGGCGAGGGCGTCGAGGCGGGCGAGGAGCTGGTCGCGGGGGAGGGCGGGTTCGTAGAGCTGGATGAGGGCGAGCTTGATGCGGGCCTGGTCGGCGAGGAGGTGCTCCGGCTGCTCGGCGATTAGGCGGCGGTAGTGGCCGGCGGCGGCCGCGGGGTCGGGCTGCATGCGGTGGACGTGGGCGATGCGGCCGAGGAGGTAGCGGGCGCCGGCGGAGACGTCGTCGAGGGTGGCGGCGGAGGCGAGGCTCTCCAGCTCGCGGGCGGCGGCGTTGAGGTTGGCCTCGGTCTTGGGTTGCTGGACGAGGAGGAGGGTGGCGCGGCCGAGGCGGGCTTCGCGGGTGTCCTGTTCGCCGAAGCCGGTGAAGGATTCTTTGAAGAGGTAGAGGGTGGCGTCGCGCCAGGCTTGCTCGATGGGGTCGGCGAGCGGCTCGGGGCCGGTGGCTTCGACGGCGTGCAGGGCGGGCGCGGGCAGGCAGGCGAGGGAGACGCCGAAGGCGGTGATGAACAGAAAGTCGCGAGCGGGCATGGGGAAGGGGTCGAAAAGAGGAGAGTTGCGTGAGCGATGGCGGGAAGGGTCAAGGGTATTGCGCCGGCGCGACGACGCGTCGGGAAATGCCCCGTCCGCCAGCGTTTTTCCCGCGGGTGATCAGACGTCGCGCACGCAGCGAAAGCCGAGGTTGGTGGTGGCGCTGTCGGGGGTGTTGGAGGAGCGCGCGTCCACGCGGTAGCGATTGCAGTAGCTGGCGTGGCAAAGGTAGCTGCCGCCGCGCATGGAGCGGCGGAGCGCGGCGGGATCGGCGGGCGGGGGCGGGCCGAGCGGATCCACGCGGAGCGCGGGCGGGCGCGGGTAGGCCTCGGGTGAAAACACGTCCCAGCACCACTCCCAGACGTTGCCGGTCATCTGGTAGAGACCGTGGGCGTTGGCGCGGTAGCTCTTGGCGGGGGCCGGGCCGAAGTGGCCGTCGGCGAGGGTGTTTTTCGAGGGGAAGACGCCCTGCCAGACGTTCATGCGGTGCTTGCCCTCGGGCTCGAGCTCGTCGCCCCAGGGGTAGCGTTTCTGCACGAGGCCGCCGCGGGCGGCGTATTCCCACTCGGCCTCGGTGGGGAGGCGTTTGCCGGCCCAGGCGCAGTAGGCGAGGGCGTCGTGCCAGGAGACGTGCACGACAGGGTGCGACCAGCGGTTTTTGATGTGCGAGCCGGGGCCCTCGGGGCGGCGCCAGCAGGCGCCCTCGACACGGCACCACCATTCGCTGCCGAGCACGCGCACGCGCTCGGTGCGGGCCTGCATGGCCGGCGAAAGATGGCCGAAGAAGACGAAGGACCAGCCGAAGCGCTCGCTCTCGGTGCGGTGGCCGGTGGCGTTGACGAAGGCGTTGAAGGCCTCGTTGGTCACGGTGGTGGCGTCGATCCAGAAGGGGCTCACGCGGACGGGGTGCGCGGGGCCCTCGCCGTCGTCGGGGAAACCGTAGTCGCCGTCGGTGCCCATGAGGAACTCGCCGCCCTCAAGCCGGACCATGCCGGCGGTATCCCCGGAGTGGATACGAGTGAATTCGGGCGTGGCGGGCGCGGGGCCGGCGCAGGCGGAGTCGGGGCCGGGCGAGGCGGGGCGATGGGGGGAACAGCAGGCGTCCATGGGGCGGGCGTGGGACGGGGAGTGTTTTCCGCGCTCGCCGCCGGCGCAAGGCCGGGTGATGGATGCGGGCGATGCGTTTCAGAGGCCGATTTTTCCGAGTGGGGTTTTTCTCCGGCGCGTTGCTTTTCGCTGCGGTGGCGGGCGCCGCGGGCACGGGGGCGGACGCGACGGACTGGCCGCTGCGCGGTGAGGTGGGCGGGGATGTGAAGATCGCGGCGCTGGAGGATCTCGGCCTGGTGTGGCGGGCGGAGGCGACGCGCGAGGGGCTGGTTTTGCGCGGTGCGCGGCCGGGCTTGGCGCTCGAGCTGGGGCTGCGGCCGCGGGCCGACGGGAGCTGGGCCTGGGAACTGCGCCGGGGCGAGGCGGATGTGGCGGAGCTTTGGCCGGTGCTCCGGCCGGCGCTGGGCGAGGCGGCGGCGGGCTGGTCGGCGAGCGGGCGGGTGGAGCTGGCCGGCGAGGGTGAGTGGTCCGCGAGCGCGGGGCCTACGGGCGAGTTGCGGGTGGCCCTGCGCGAGGGCTGGGCGCGGTCGGACGAGTTGGAGGCGGAGGTGAGCGGCGTGGAGCTGGACGCGGCTACGCGCGAGCTCGCGGCGGGCACGGCTCCGATGACCCAGCGGCTGCGCGTGGCCAAGGTGGAGGCGGCGGGCGCGGAGCTGGAGCGCGTGGATCTGCGTTTCGGCCTGCGGGAGGGCGGCGTGTTGGAGCTGGCGGACGGCGAGGCGATGTTTCTGGGCGGGAAGATCCGCCTGCGGCCTTTTCGCCTGCCGCTCGGCGCGCCGGCCTTGACCGCGGCGGCGGAGGTGGAGGGCCTGCGTCTGGACGAGGCGGCGCGGCTGGCGCCGTGGTTGTTGCAGGCAGCCCAAGGTTTGATGCGCGGGCGGGTGGAGCTGGCTTGGGATCCGAACAAAGGGCTGCGCGTGCGGGACGGCGGACTGGGAATCGCGAGCCAAGAGGGGGCGGTGATCCGTCTGGCTCCTTCACCGGGGCTGCTCACGGGCGAGATGGAGCCGAAGTTCCGGCTGCTGCCGTGGCGCTGGGCGCGCGGCATCGGCATCCACAATCCCGCCTATGCGCCGTTGAAGGACATAGAGATGGGGCGGGAGGGCATCCGGGTGGAGCGCTTTGAGGTGGTGTTTTGGCCGGACGGCTTGGGGCGGGGACGCACGGCCACGGTCCACATCCACGGACAACCCACGGGCGGGAAGTTGGTTGAGGAGGTGAAGCTCGACATCAACTTCCACGGCCCGTGGAGCGAGTTTCTGGCCTTCGGCCTAAACAACGAAATCGCGCGGCTTTCCTTCCGCGTCCAAGAGTAGGGGGAAACTTTGGTTGCGGGAGCCGGTCGAATCCCCGACGCTTTTTTCGTCATGCTTCGTCTTTTCCCTCTCCTCGCGGCGTCCGTCGTGTTGTCCGGCTGCATCCATGTGAAGATGGATCCGATCAAGGTGCACGCGGTGGTCGATGTGAACGTGCGCATGGAGCAGGCGGTGGCGAACGTGTTGGCCGACATCTACGGCGACTCCACGACGGTCAACACCGGCGTGCTCACCGATGCCGCCGCGGCCACGCCCTGATTTCGAACCGCCTCCGTCCTTCGTATCTTTTTCTTTTTCGCCCATGAACTCCCTCGTTTCCCGTTCCCTCTTCTGCGCGGCGCTGTTCGCGATGCCCGCGATCGTGGTGCAGGCGCAGGTCAACCCGGTGGATACGGCCAAGGCCGCCATGCGCGAGCGGGTGCCCGCGCTCGACAAGCTCAAGGCGACCGGCGCGGTGGGTGAGGCCAACACCGGCCTGGTGGCGGTGCGCACGGCGGGCGCCGAGGCCGAGGCCTTGGTCGCGGCGGAAAACGCCGACCGCACGGTGCTTTTCGCCGATCTGGCGCGGCGGAGCAATGGCACGCCCGAGACGGCGGGTCGGGAGTTTGCGCGGCAGATCGCGCGCGCGAGCAAGCCCGGCGTGTGGCTCCAGCGCGAAGACGGCACCTGGTATCGGAAGTAGTCCGATCAGGGGGGCGGGGAGACGGCCGGTTTTTATCGGCGGGAATCCCGGGAGGACACGCGGGGTAGCGCGCGAGAAACGACGCCGCAAATAGCCCCGCCTGCGGGCAGGCGGGGGCGGGGCGGGGTGGGCGGGGGATGAGCGTCGGAGGGCTTAGCGGATCAGGCCGACGGTGACGTTATCGAGGCAGGGGCCGACACCGGGCGATCCGCCTTGCGCGTCGTGGGCGCCAAGCACGAGCTGGTGGAACTCGGTGAAGGTGGTGTCGAGCACCGGGGCGATCACCTCCTCCATCACGCCGTCGCGGTTCAGATCGGCCAGGACGGAGAGCCTCTTGGTGGTGTGGTCGTAGTTGAAGGCGATCCGCTTGAAGTCGGGTCGCTCTCGACCCAAAGCGAGCCAGCCCGGGGTGTTGTAGCCGCGGCCTTCGGCGAGGACGGTGGCGACGTTGTTCTGAAGGCGAACGATCTGGACGACCTTGGCGTGAAGCGCCGTGTCGTTCGAGTCGCCCTGTCGCACGACCACGCGGTATCCGTCGCCGGAGGCGTTCACCATGTCCGCGCGGACCTGGAGATTATGGTGGCCCCACTTGAGGCTTTGGTTGGACGACGCGCCGCCCCAGCGGAAGTCGTAGTCGAAGCCGATCGTCCAGCTACGGGTGAGCGTGGAGGGGAAGGCGTGCGTCAGGGTGCCGGCGGCGTATTGTGCGGTGTTCTGGATGTGGTTGCCGGCGGTTTTGACCCAGTTCGGGCTGCCGGACCATTGTTCGAGGTTTTCGAAGGATTCGGTGAAGTAGGGGGCGGGGGCCAAGTCGATCATGCCTCGCGAGAGGCTGATGTTGTCGAACTTCGGCCGGCAACTTGCGCCCTGCTCGTCTTTGGCGGAGAGCACGATCTTGTCGAAATCGCGGACGGGAGCGGTGGTGTCGCGCACCGGCGGGATGGACTGCTCCCAGACGCCGTCGAACCGGACATACACCGACAGGCTTTGAGCGGAGCGATCAAACACCAGCCGGACCGGCCGGAACGTGGCGCTGGTCGGGTCGCCAGGCAGGTTGTAGCCGGGCCCCTCGGCAAACGGAGTGGCGGCGACGACGCCGTTGGTGACCTTGAACAGCTGGATCAGCTTGCCGAGACTGCCGCCGATGACGCCTTGGCGGACCCGAATTCTGTATCCATTATTTGATGACGTGAGCGCGTCGGCCATCACGGAGAGGTTGTAGGCGCCGTCGCCGTGGTGCCAGCTGTAGTCGAAATCGAGGTGCCAGTTGGTGGTGAGCTGCTGCGGCAGGGTGTGCGTGAGCGTGCCGGACGCATACTGTGAGGAGTTGGCGAAGAACGTGCGGCCGCCGCCCGAGTTGATCGCCCAGTTGCCGCCCGAGGCGGTCCAGTTGGCGAGCGAGTCGCAGGGATCGGTCCAGCGGCCGGAGGGCACGGGCACAGTGAGCAGGTAGCGATTGTTGGTCTCGTTCACCTCGGGGATGACTTTTTCGGCGTCGCACCAGAGCGAGAAGTTGTGGTGACCTGAGAACGTCGGGATCCAGGTGGCGGGGGCAGGGGGACTTCCGGTCATGCTTGCGAGCGTGATGCTCGTGCCGGCGGCGAGCGGTGGGATATGAAACATCAGCGGGTGGTCGTCGGGGTGGCCGTTGAGGCGCAGCTTGATGACGGAGGCCGCGGTGACATCGGCGGTGCCTTGGTTCACCACGGTGGCGTGGAGCGTCGTGGGTTCTCCCGGCAGCGGAGCGGGCGGTGTCGTCCATGCTTTTTTGATCGCCAGATCGGGACCGGCGGGGCGCGCCGGAACACCGGTCCCGGCGCTGGCGATCCCGGAGATCTGCAAGACGATCACCTCGTCCGGGATCGTCAGATCGAGGCTTGAGACGTTGGTGTGGGGCTGCGTTCCATAGGCTTCCGCCGCGAGGCCGGTGTAAACCGTGACCGAGGACGCTACGCTCCCGAGTCCAAGCGTCACTTGCGCGGAAGGTGCCGGATCGTTGTAAGGGACCTCTTTCCACAGCAGCAGATAAAAGTCTCCATTGGCTTTTTGCAGCAGGGTGCGATTCACGTTTTCGGTGTCGCCGGTCAGCGTGATGTTCAGCGCGCCCGGGGTGAACGACTGGCTGCCGGTGTCCTTCAGCAGTTGGATCAGGTTCTTCACCGCCCAGAATGCAGGCTTCGGGGTCCCGTTGTGCCTCAGGAGGCCGAAGTTGTGCTCATTGTAGGCCAAGTTGGTTCCTGCATCGAGGAGTTCGTAAACGAAGGTCTTCTCGATCCAACGGTTGAAATAAAGCGTGAACAGGCGGGGGATGTATTTCGCGGACACGGCCTCCGTCACCGGGACGTGTAGCTCCCGCGTGTCATTCATTGCGTTGTGGTAGCCCACCTCCGTCACCCATATCCCTTGCGGGCTCTGCCCGGGGGCGATCATCTGGGCGGTGTAGGGCAGACATTCGAGGTCGAGCCATGCGAAGCCGGGGTGGATGGCGTTGAAGTAGGAATGGAGCGATAGCTTGTCGAAGGGGATCGGTGGCAACATGCCGGCCTTCCGCCACCACCCCATGGCCGGGGAGAGAATCGGTTTGTTTTTGAATTCCGAGGCCTTCGCGGCGGCGTAGAGCTGGTGCTGAAAGGCACGGGTGCCGCTAAAGTCGCCCGTTGTTTTATCGTCATAAATGTCGTCCCAGTTTCGCGAGAAACCATCGGGCTCGTTGAAGCCTTCGATCCCGATCACGTGGGGCTTGGCGAGCATGTCCATGATGTCGCCCATGGCCAATTTGGAATCCATGACGACGAGGGTCTTGATTTGCGCGGCGTCGTGGAGCGCCTCCACGTCGGTGCGATTGTTCCGGACGTAACGAATCCCCGACTCCACCAGACGTTGCACGTGAACGGATCCGGGGCTCGACGAATAGACGGAATCGGGCACGTCGAAGTGCGTGTTGATGCCGATCGAATCGACAAAGGAGTCGGCGCGTCGGGCGACCTCGGCGTGCAGCGGCACCTGGATCAGGAGCAAGCCGAGGACGGATGTGATCAATGGGGACAGGAAGGGACGCGGGCATCGGCGAGCGCCGGCCGGTCGGAACATTGTGACGTTCATTTTCGGGGGGTGGGGTTATGGTTTGCCGACGGCGGACGAAAGCATCGCGTGCGATGGGCTCGCCGCGCGTCGAGGCGTGGGGTTGCCCCTTCGCCGGTGATGGCCGGCCAAGGGGGAGGGGTTCCGCCGTCGGGCGTCCTTGGATCGGACTCTCGTCGGCGCGTCGTCGTGACGCGCCGACAGTCGCCAACAAGGAGAGGGAAACAACAGCGGCGCGGGTAAGCGCGTTTACCGAAGGGCCGTTCTCCCGCCATGCCCGGCGTGTGGCGGAGGAGGAGAGGAATCTTCCGGCCGCGGGTCAGGGAGCGGCCGGCAGGCCTGCGCGAAGGCGAATGAATCGTCGTGAAGAAGCGGATACAGGGGTGGCGTCCCGGACGTCGAGCATGGCGGACGAGTCTTCCAGCACGACGACATGCGGAGCAGCGGAGAACCATTCGATGAGGTCGGAAGACACCTCGACGGTCAGGAGCGAATTTTCCGCGTCGTCGTAGGGGCCTTTGGGCACCGTGAGGGCCAGGTGGTCCCGGCCGTCGATCCTCGACATGCGCACTACGGGGACATTGACGCTCTCGGCCCGGTCGGGGCGCGAGCCGAGGGCGAACTCCAGCAGGTTCGGCTGCCCGTCGCCGTCCGGGTCGGCGTCTTCGGCGGCGGAGGCGCCGCTGATGCCGTGGCCGCTGGTCCAGAGTTCGTAGGCGGTGGGGGCGGGAAGATGCGAGAAGCCCAGGGTGCCGACGGTGATATTGTCCAGGCAAGGTCCGACGCCGGGCGTCCCGCCCTGGCCATCGCGGGCTCCGAGCACGAGCTTGTTGAACGCGCTGAAGGTCGCGTCGTGGACGGGGGCGATCACTTCCTCCATGACGCCGTCCCGGTTGAGGTCGGCCAAGACGGACAGGCGCTGTGTGGCGCGGTCGTAGGTGAAGATGATCGGCTTGAAGTCGGGTCGCGCCCTGCCAAGCGACATCCAGCCCGGCGTGTTGTAGCCGACGCCCTCGGCCAGCAGGGTGGAGACGCCGTCCTGCACGCGCAGGATCTGGACAACCTTGGCGTGGAGCGCCGTGCTGTTCGAGTCGCCTTGGCGCACGGTCACGCGATACCCGTTTCCGTAGGTGTTGAGCAGCTCCGCATACACCAGGAGATTGTGGTGTCCAAATTTCAGGCTTTGGGTGGACGCGGCGCCGCCCCAGAGGAAGTCGTAGTCGAAGCGGAGAGTCCAGCCGTTGTGGAGCGTCGTCGGAAAGACATGCGTGAGCGTGCCGGTGGCGTGCTGGCTGGTGTTGCGGATGTAGCCTCCGCTCAGCCGGTCCCAGTTGACGACGTTTGTCCACTGTGAGAGATCGGCGAAGGAGTCGGTGAAGTAGGGGGCGGGGGCCAGATCGATCAGGCCCCGCGTGAGCTGGATGTTGTCGAATTTGGGCCGGGACCACGCGCCCTGCTCGTCTTGGGCGGAGAGCACGATCTTGTCGAAATCGCGGACGGGAGCCGATGTGTCGCGCGCGGGAGCGATCGACTGCTCCCAGACGCCGTCACCATTCAGATCGATATAGACGGACAAGCTTTGCGCGGAGCGGTCGAACACCAGGCGAACCGGCCGGAAGGCGGTGCTGGTCGGGTCGCCAGGCAGGTTGTAGCCGGGCCCCTCGGCGAACGGAGTGGCGGCGACGACGCCGTTGGTGATTTTGAAAAGCTGGATCAGCTTTCCGAGACTGCCGCCGGGGCCGGAGGCGACGCCCTGGCGGACCCGAATTCTGTATCCATTACCTGATGACGTGAGCGCATCGACCATCACGGAGAGATCGTGGGAGCCGTCGCCATGGTGCCAGCTGTAGTCGAAATCGAGATGCCAGTTGGTGGTGAGCGGCTGCGGCAGGGTGTGCGTGAGCGTGCCGGAGGAATATTGGGACGTGTTGGCGAAGAACGTGCGGCCGCCGCCCGAGTTGATCGCCCAGCCGCCGCCGGAGGCGGTCCAGTTGGCGAGCGAGTCGCAGGGATCGGTCCAGCGGTCGGAGGGGACGGGGACCGTGAGCAGGTAGTTGTTGTTGTTCTCGTTCACCTCGGCGACGGTATTGGAGGTGTCGCAGGAGAGGGAAAAATGATGGCCGCCGGCGGTTGCGGGGCGCCAAGTGGCCGGCGCCGGGGGGCTGCCGCTCATGCTTTCGAGCGTGATGCTGGCGCCGGCGGCGAGCGCGGGGACGTGGAACGTCAGCGGATGCTCGCTGGGGTGGCCGTTCAAACTCATCTTGATTTGGGATGAGTGGGAGGCGCCGGCCGTCCCGCGGTTTTCGACGCTTGCGAAGAGCTTCGCGGGTTCCCCGACCAGCGGCTCGGCCGGGATCGTCCACGCCTTCGTGATCACCAGATCGACACCCGAAGGAGGAGGCGGAACGCCGGTGCCCGTCCCGGTGATGCCGGATATCTTCAGGACGATCACCTCGTCGGGGACGGTCAACTCGAGGCTTGAGACGTTGGCGTGGGTTTGGGTCCCGTAATTTTGCGCCGCGAGGGCGGTATATACTGTGATCGACGACGCCACGTTTCCCAAGCCCACGGTCACCTGCGCGGAGGGCGCGGGATCGTTGTAGCGCACCTCGTTCCAGAGGAGCAGGTAATAGTCGCCGTTGGCCTTTTGCAGCAGGGTGCGGTTTACGCTATCGGTGTCGCCGGTCAGCGTGATGTTCAGCGCGCCCGGGGTGAACGACTGGCCGCCGGTGTCCTTCAGCAGGTGGATCAGATTCTTCACCGCCCAGAACGCCGGCTTCCGGCTTCCGTCTCTCCTCAAGAGGCCGAAGTTGTGCTCATTGTAGGCCAAGTCCGTTCCGATATCGAGGAGCTCGTAAACGAAGGTCTTCTCGATCCGACGGTTGAAATAGAGCGTGAACAGCCGGGGGATGTATTTTGCGGACACGGCCTCCGTCACCGGGATGTGCGCCAGCCGCGGGTCATTGATCGCGTTGTGGTAGCCCACCTCGGTCACCCAGATCCCCTGCGGGCTTTGCCCGGCCGCGATCATCTGGGCGGTGTAGGGAATGCATTGGGAGTCGAGCCATGGGTGGCCGGGGTAATAGGCGTTGGTGTAGGAGTGGAGGGACAGTTTATCGAAGGGCAGCGGCGGGAGCAGGCCGGCCCTCCGCCACCACCCCATGGCGGGGGCGAGAATCGGTTTGTTTTTGAAATCCGAGGCCTTCGCGGCGGCGTAGAGCTGCTGCTGAAACGCACGGGTGCCGCTAAAATTCCCCGTGTCCGGGTCGTCATAGATGCCGTCCCAGTTTTTTGGGTTTTCCCCGGAGTCGGGTTCGTTGAATCCCTCGATCCCGATCACGTGCGGTTTGGCCAGCATGTCCATGATCTCGGCCATCGCCAGTTTGGAATCCATGACGACGAGGGTCTTGATTTGCGCGGCGTCGTGGAGCGCCTTCACGTCGGTGCGATTGTTCCGGACGTAACGAATACCCGACTCCACCAGACGTTGCACGTGAACGGATCCGGGGTTCAGCGAATAGACTGAATAGGGCACGCCGAAGTGTGTGTTGACGCCGATCGAATCAACAAAGGAGTCGGCGCGTCGGGCGACCTCGGCGCGCAGCGGCGCCTGGATCGAGAGTAGGGCGAGCACGGGCGTGATCAGGGCACCGGGGAAGCGGCGCGGGATTCCGCGACAGCCGACCTGGTGGGACGGGATGGCATTCCTGCGCATTGGGGTGTTGGGTGGGTGGGCTTTTTTGGGCGAAAGCAACGCGTTCGTGACGGGGACGCCTCCTCAACGAGGTGGGCCCGGCGTCGGTGGTGGCCGGCCGAGGGGAGGCGGTCGGCCATAGGTTTCCCGGGAGGAAACCGTGACCGCGTGTCGTTACAGCGCGCTGACATTCGTCGCTTGGGATCGGGCAACAAGCGCCTCTTGGGTAAGCGCGTTTACCAAAGCCCTGTTTGGAAGAGGGGCGATCCTTTGGCGGCGACGGGAGTGGCCTTCGAGACGGGGCGCGAGAGACGTTTTCGCAAAAAAGCCCCGCCTGTGGGCAGGCGGGGCGGGGGGCGTCGTCGGCTTAGCGTATCAGGCCGACGGTGACGTTATCCAAGCAGGGGCCTACGCCGGGAGTGCCGCCTTGGGCGTCGTGGGCGCCGAGGACGAGCTTTTGGAACTGGGTGAAGGTCGCGTCGAGTTTCGGCGCGATGACCTCCTCCAGCACGCCGTCGCGGTTGAGGTCGGCCAGGACGGAGAGCCGTTGGGTGGCGCGATCATAGTTGAGGACGACCCGTTTGAAGTCGGGGCGTGCGCGGCCCAAGGCGAGCCAGCCCGGGGTGTTGTAGCCGACGCCCTCGGCGAGGACGGTGGCGTTGCCGTTCTGGAGCCGAACGAGCTGGATGATTTTGCCGTGCAGGGCAGGGTTGTTCGAATCGCCCTGGCGCACGACGACGCGGTATCCGTCGCCGGCGGAGTTCACCATGTCGGCGTGCACTTGCAGGTTATGGTGACCCCACTTGAGGCTCTGGCCGGAGCCGGCCCCGCCCCAGCGGAAGTCGTAGTCGAAGCCGACCGTCCAGCTGTCTTTCAACGTGGCGGGGAAGGGGTGCGTCAAGGTGCCGGCAGCGTATTGGGCGATGTTTTGGATGTAGTCGCCGGAGGTGGATTTAGCCCAGTTGGTGACGGACGTCCACTGGCTCAGATCGACGAAGGAGTCGGCGAGGTAGGGGGCGGGCGCCAGATCGATCATGCCGCGGGACAGGCGGATGTTGTCGAACTTCGGCCGGCAGTGCGCGCCTTGGCCGTCGTGGGCTGAGAGCACGATCTTGTCGAAGTCGCGGACGGGCGCGACGGTGTCGCGCACGGGTGGGATCGATTGTTCCCAGACTCCGTCGCCATTCAGATCGACATAGACCGACAAGCTCTGCGCGGCGCGGTCGAAGACCAGGCGGACCGGCAGGAAGCTGCCGCTGGTCTGGTCGCCGGGGAGGTTGTAGCCGGGCCCCTCGGCGAGCGGCGTGGTGGCGGCGACGCCGTTGGCGACCCTGAAGAGCTGGATCAGTTTTCCGACGTTCGACGAATCGGCGGGGTTCGAGATGACGCCCTGGCGGACGCGAATTCTGTATCCATTGTTTGATGACGTGAGCACGTCCGCCATCACGGAGAGGTTGTAGGCGCCGCTCCCGAAGTGCCAGCCGTAGTCGAAGTCGAGGTGCCAGTCGGAGGCGAGTTGCTGCGGCAGGGTGTGCGTGAGCGTGCCGGCGGCGTGCTTGGAGCTGTTGGCGAAGAACGTGCGGCCGCCGCCCGAGTTGATCGTCCAGTTGCCGTCGGAGGCGGTCCAGTTGGCGAAGGAGTCGCAGGCATCGATCCATCGGCCGGAGAGGACGGGCACCGTCAGCAGGTAGCCGTTGTTGTTAATGTTCGTCTCGGAGAGGGCGCTTTCGGCGTCGGCTTTGAGCGAGAAGTGATGTCGTCCGGCGGCGCCGGCGGTCCAGGTGGCGGCGGTGGGCGGGGTGCCGGCGACGCCCTGGAGGTTGATTCGCTCACCGGCGGCGAGGGCGGGGACGATGAAGCGCACTGCGTGGTCGTTCGGGTGTCCGTTCAGGCGCAGTTTCGCGATAGATGATCCGCTGGTGGCCTCGGTGCCGCGATTTTCAAACGTGGCCCAGAGCGCGGTGGGCTCGTCGGCGACAGGTTCGGCCGGAACCGTCCATGCGTTGTCGATCACGAGGTCCGCGCCGGCGGGAGCGGCGGGAACACCGGTGCCCGCGTTCGCGATACCGGAGATTTTCAGGATGACCACCTCGTCGGGCACGTCCACCTGCAGGCTGCCGACGTTGGTGAAGGTGCCTTGGGCGAGACTGGTGAACTGAGGGTTGGTCAAATCGCCGTAGAGTGTGACCGACTGGGCGGTGGAGCCGAAGTTGACGGTGACGGAAGCGGGCGCGACCGACAGATCCACGGGGGGGGTGACGTCGCGGTCACAGCTCAGGGCTTCTTTCCAAAGGAGCAGGTAGTAGTCTCCGTTGGATTTCTGCAGAAGCGTGCGGTTGAGGTCGGTGGTATCGCCGCTCAGCGTGATGTTGAGCGCGCCCGGGGAGAAGGTCTGACTGCCGGTGTCGCTCAGCAGGCTGATCAAGTTTTTGAGGGCCCAGAACGCGGGTTTGGCCGACCGATCATGACGCAAGAGGCCGAAGTTCCTCTCGGGGTTGGCCATGTCCCAGGTGGTCGCGTCGTTCGGGCCCGTATCGATGAGTTCGTAGATGAACGTCTTCTCGATCCACCGATTGAAGTTCAACGCGAGCATCCGCGGGATGTATTTGCCGGCCGCGGTTTCCGTGACGGGGCGGTGGTTTTGCGTGCTGTCGATGGCGTTGTTGAACCCCGCCTCGGTGACCCAGATACCTTGGGGGCTCTGGCCCGGGGCGATCATCTGCGCCGCGTAAGGGATGCATTCGAGATCGAGCGACTGGAAGCCCGGGTTTCTGCCCCACGAGTAGGAGTGGAGCGACAGTTTGTCGAAGGGCAGCGGCGTGACGGTGCCCGACTGACGCCACGAGCCCATGCCCGGGGCGAGGATCGGCTTGAGCTTCGCCTGGGACGATTTGGCCGCGTCGTATATGTCGCGCTGAAAGGCGCGGGCTCCGCTGTAGTCGCGTGTGGTCTTGTCGTCGGCAATGCCGTTCCAAGCGCGTGGGAAGTTGTCGGGCTCGTTGAATCCCTCGATGCCGAGCACGCCCGGCTCCTCCAACATGTCGATGATGTCGTTGAGCGGGATCGTGTTCGTGTCGATCACCACGAGGGTTTGGATCCCGTGCGGGACCAGAGATGGCATCGTGCGGCGGTTGTTGCGAATGTATCGGATGCCCGACTCGACCAGACGGTCGGCGGTGTTGGACGCCATCGCGTAGGTGCCGCCGACACCGAAGTGGGTGTTGACGCCGATCGAATCGACAAAGGAGTCGGCGCGGCGGGCGACTTCGCCGTGCAGCGGCGCTTGGAGGAGGAGCACGGCCAGCGCGGTGGCGAGCGAGGAGGTCCGGATGTGGCGCGCGCGGCGGCGGTCGCCACGCGGGGGGAACAGGGTGGTGTTCATTTGGGTGGGGTGGGGTTGTGGTGAGCCCTCAACGGGCGAAAGCGTCGCGGTGAGCGCGGCGTCTCACCCGCTGAAGGCGTGGTGAATCCCGTCAACGGCAGGTGCCGCAGAAGGGGAAGGCAGGATGGCGGAGCGGCCCGGGCCCGGCCGACCGACGAAGGGTTGCTGCAACGTCTCGACCATCCGAAATGATCGCGCGGAAACAACGGCCGCGCCGGTGAGCGCGTTCACCTATGGGGCGGAGCGGGCTCAAGGCGTAGTGGCGTCGGGCGAAAGGGCGGGGCCCGTCAGGGACGGCCTTGCACGAGCGCTATTTCGGCCCGGCCTTCGGGCGTTTTCCGCGTCACAGATCCCTGCGGCTCGGTCGCGGCTTCGCCTGCCCCGACCCGTAGGCGGAGCAGCCGGCTGGCGGCGGAGGAAGCGGGGATCACATCGCTGACGCGGACTTTGCGGACGGGGCCGTTTCCGCTTTCGAAAACGCCGGCCGATCCGCGCCAGGTGTCCGATCCGAACTCGAGGACGGCGATCGGCGTCCAGTCTCCGCCATCCGAAGAGGCCTCGATCTGGTAACGGATTTGCGCCGGCCAGCGCCGCGTGAATTCCAGCGACAGCCGCCCGTCCTCGAGCGAAACCTGCGACACCCGTCCGGGCACGCCCACCGGCAATCCGGCGGCCAGCTTGACCA